>JBDKSN010000164.1:0-15471 GCA_039680625.1 Anaerolineales bacterium
GCATGCCGGTCACGGCGACCATCTCGGCCAACAACTCGCCCTTGGTGCGGCGATCGGCAAGCTGGTAACGTTCGTATTGCACTTGCAGGTAGGCGTAGCGTTTGTCGATGGCCATCTTCTTGGTCGGGATGGTTCCTCGGTAACATTTTCAAATGAGTGAACCATACCCATTCGGTAACATTTTAGGCGAGTGAACACACTGGTTTGACGGCACCTGAGGCCAGGTGTTACGCTAAGGCGACCTACCCAGGAGGCGGCGCATGAATCGCTCACAGCGCATCGACCATCAAGCGGGCCTTTTCCACGCTGCCGATGGCATGGCTCTTTTCGAGCAGACCTGGCAGCCGCGCCGAGTGAGCGGTATGGTCGCCGTCGTGCACGGGATCGCCGAGCACAGCGGGCGCTATGCCCGCCTCGCGGAAGACTTGGGGGCAGCGGGATACGCCGTCACGGCGCTGGATCTCCGTGGGCATGGTCGCTCAGAGGGATTACCCGCCTATGTCTGCTCGTTCGACACCTATCTTGACGACCTGGCCCTGTTCCTGGAGCGGGCCCGTGGTCGCTGTGCGGGACAGCCGCTTTTTCTGCTCGGGCATAGCATGGGTGGCCAGATTGCCGCGCTCTATGCTATCGAGCGGCAGCCCGAGCTAGCCGGGCTGGTGCTAAGCGGGCCATCGGTGCGCACGGGTCTGACCGAGCCGCGCGCGCTGTGGGGCCTGGTACGTGCGCTGAACGTCGTGGCGCCGAGGATGCCTCTGCTCAAGCTGCAGGCGACTGGCCTCTCGCACGATGAGACGGTGGTGCAGGGATATGTGCAAGATCCCCTTGTGTATCATGGGGGGCTACGCGTGGCGACGCTATTGGCCTTTCGCGATGCGTCTCAGCGCATCCAGGCGGGTGTCGAACGGCTGTCGTTGCCGTTGCTGGTGCTCCACGGAGGCAGTGACCCGATCGTCGACCCCGAAGGCAGTCGTGAGCTTGTGGCACGCGCAGGGACAAGCGACAAGACGTTGCACATCTATGAAGGGCTGCTGCACGAGGTGCTGAACGAAAGCGAGCGCGAGCGGGTGGTGGCCGATCTCGTCGCGTGGCTCGACGCGCATCGCTGAGGGGTGTTGTCGATGTGGGCAGAGATTATTGGCGATACGGTAGCCCTCTGCTCCGGATGAAGGCTCACGTCTACACAGGGGGAAAGTCGTGACCGAGTCTCCGTCGATCATCACCAGCGCGCACAATCCGCGGATCGTCGCTCTGCGTAAGCTCGACCAACGCAAACAGCGCGAAGCACAAGGGCGCTTTGCCGTGGAGGGGCTACAGTCATTGCACATGGCTCTCGATGCTGGCCTACAACCTCTGGAGGTGTATGCGAGCAGCGAGCTCTTTATGGGAACCGAGGCCCCAGCGCTGTTAGCGCGGATGCGTGCTTTGGGCACGGCCGAGATCTCTGTGTCTGCCGCCGTGATGCGCACGCTCTCGGATCGCACGGATCCGCAGGGGCTGGTAGCGACGTTCCCACTGCTGTGGCGCTCATGGTCTGCTCTGGCGCTTGGGCCGAGCGACCTCGTGGTGGTGGTCGATCGGCTGAACGATCCGGGCAATCTGGGCACGATCATCCGCACCGCCGATGCGGTGGGGGCGGCAGCGGTGGCGCTGGTGACGCCCTGTGTGGACCCCTTCGACCCCAAGACGGTGCGCGCGACGATGGGGTCGTTGTTCAACGTGCCCGTGGTAGCGGTGGATGATCCGGCGGCCTCGCTGGCCACGCTGCGCCGCACTGGGTTGCGCATCGTCGGCGCCGATGCCCATCTGGGCACCCCATGGGATGGGACCATCTGGCCCGGAGGAGTAGCGCTGCTACTCGGCAATGAGGCACAAGGGCTGGCGCCCGACCTTCGGCCCGAGGTACAGGCTTGGGCGAGCCTCCCCATGGTGGGGCGCGCCGAGTCGCTCAATGTGGCGGTTGCGGGTGGGATTCTGATGTATGCCTGGCTGCGGGCGAACTGGCGGCGCTAGGCGCGCTGCGCCAGCCATACCGCACCTAGCGCGGTGAGCACCCCCACAGCGACACCCAAAGTAGGGTCGACGGTGAGCATCAGGCTGACGCCGACCGCCAACGCCAACAGCGTGCCAGCGATCAATCGGCGGCGGCGCAAAGCTGCGCGCTGGGCCGCCCGTTGTTCGCGACGCTGTTGGCGCGACATCGCCTGGCCTATTGGTCCGCTCTAGAGCGCAGTGCGGCCACGATCTCGCCCTGGGCGACCAACATGTGTGCCATCCACTCGATGCCGATGGTAACGAGCGATGCGCAAAAGATACCGATCACCAAGCCCAACACAAGGCCCACCATGCCACCACCGGCCATGCCGATGCCGAGCAGGCGACCGATGAGTGCGCCCAGACCAGCGATGCCAACCACGTTGATGACGATGATCACCGCACGCACTAGGCGCAATAGCTCTAGCAAGCGACGAACGACGTCGGCAGCCCGCGCGTGTTCGTATCGCAGCATGTCCTTACTCCCCCTTCAACGGCGTCGCCGCAGGCAGGCCAGGCCAAGGCCCAGCGCTACCGTCAAGCTACACCAGATTCTCCATCGAGAGATTACCGGCTCGATGTGGACGTCTTGCGGCGTGAGGCTGATCACTGCGACTGGCCGTTCGGCCTCTATCCGCGGTTCGTGGTTCGCCGAGGTGTGGCCCACGATGGCGTACCCAGCGAACACCTGGAACTCGTCTCCTGCCCAGGGACGATCGTAGACCAGGTCGGCGCCGACAACGCGACGCATACGAGCCTCGTTAGCCATGGACTCGGCCTCCAACGGAGGCACGTTGGGGGCGTGAGCGCTCATCGGGCCTCCCTCTTGCGCCGCGACACTCCAGTAAACAGCCAAGCTAGCGTCAGGCCTAGGCCCACCGCGACCAGTTGTAGGTGCAGGGTTCTGTCGATCACAGGCAAGAGCCTACGGCTCCCGTCTGCCTGGTCCTCAACCTGGATGGCATAGGGACGATTCCACGCGTAGGTGGTGCCGCGGCAGTGCACGACCAACGCACGTGACAGCGGCGTGACCCGTCGGCCAAAGGACTCGATAGGCTCAGCCGCGCAGATCTGCCAAGTGACTCTACCTCGCAGTGTGCTCATGCGTCGCAACCTCAGCGCTATTATGCCGCAGGCAGTCGCAAGTGCCAAGCTACAGGCTCTCAGGGTTGTCGCTGTTCCCACTCGCTGCGCAACAGGCCATAGTAGACGTCGTCTTCGATGCGCCCCCATTTGATGTCGTGTTCGCGGAGGACGCCTTCGAGGCGAAGGCCGATCTTGAGCATGACGCGCCCCGAAGCGGGGTTGGAGCCGAAATGCCGGGCAAAAACGCGCCGTAGATCCAGTTCGCGAAAGCCATAGTCGACGAGAGCGCCGGCGGCCTCGGTCATATAGCCCTCGCCCCAGTAGGGCACTCCCAACCAGTAGCCCAGCTCGGCGCGGCAGTGCTCGGGGGCAAGCATCAGGCTCACGGCGCCGAGCAACGTGCCGTCGTTCTGGCGGGTGATCGCTTCGGTAAGGCCGACGCCTTGGGCAAAGTCGGGGGCGTGGGTGGCGATCCAGATCTCGGCCGCGCCATCAGGATAGGGGTACGCAATGTGTGAGACCATCGCCGCGACCTCGCGCGCCCCGGCGAGGCGCTGCACCGTGGGGGCATCGCTCAGCGCAAAGGGCCGCAAGATGAGGCGAGGCGTTGTCAGCGTGGGGATGGGACGATAGGGGACGGACTCTGGCATGGTGCATCCCTCATCCGGTGCTGTGGCCTGCAGATGGCGCAGTTGGTGGAGTCATTGATATTTCGATCTCGATGTTACCCTCTCGATGCCCGTGCAGAAGGGCTATTCCCTAGTCCTCGCCGGTGTTGAGCCGATAGCCCACGCCCGGCACGGTGAGGATGTGGCGAGGTTCACGCGGATCTTGCTCGACTTTGGTGCGTAGGCGGCGAACCAGGCCGCGTACGAGGTCGCTGGACCCCTCACCCTCATAGCCCCAGACGCGCTCGATGAGCAGCGTAGTCGGCAACGTCTGCCCGCGATGCAGGATGAGCGTATAGAGCAGGCGGAACTCGAGCGGGGTGAGGCGCCGGCGCTGGCCGCCAACGATGGTGACGCTGCGTGCGCTGGGGTCGAGTGTGAGGTCGCCCACAGATAGCAGCGGCAGGGCCAGCAGTGTCGTGCCCTTTGCGCGGCGAACCAGAGCGCGCAACTGTGCCGAGAGCACGCGCGCAGAGAAAGGGCGCTCGACGATCACGTCGGCGCCAGCATCATAGTGTGCGCAGATGCGGTCTTCGCTCAATGGCTCGCTGACCAACACCAAAGGGGCCTCGGTGGTGCGGCGCACGGCGCGGACATCGTCAATGAGCACGCGTGGCCGCACGGCCAGCACGATGAGGTCCGACGGTTGCTCACTCCAGCGCTGTAGAGCGCGCTCGAGCGTTGCGGACGTGTGTTGAGTCACGCCGACTCGCTGGAGCACGAAACTGAGCAAAGCGGTTTCGTCTTCGTCGTCGCAAACGATGAGCGCGTGCATCTCTATCCTCCTACAGCGGCATTGTAGGCAGACAGAGAGTCTGCGCCAATGCGGGCGAGGCGTCTAGATCTTGGCCTCGAAGGGGCTGTTCATGGACCCACTGAGCGGCGTACAAGCGGAGAGGATGCGGTCAGCGCTTATCGAAAAGGCAGCTCTTCTCGCCATGGTGAAAAGAGCTGCCCAATGGTGAAGCAACGCCGAATGTGACGAGGGATCTATTCGTCCTCTTCCTCGTCCTCCTCCTCTCCCTCCCACTCTTCCTCATCCTCTTCCTCGTCGTCCCACTCGGACCCCTCTTCTTCGTCCTCATCCCATGGCCAGTCTAGCTCGATGGGATCGATGGCGACGACCTCGAGCTGGTCTTCGCAGTTGGGGCAGTAGACCATGTCACCCACTTTCGGGTCTTTGCGCAAAAAGATGCGCTGGTCACAGCCCGGGCAGAATGCATACGGCATTAGTATCCCTCCCCTGGTGCTCAACGAACGAGTGTCTGCTCCCCAGCAAGCGCGAGCATTATTGTCCCTAGAGGTGCAAAAGCCGTGCATTGTGACCACCAGGCAGGGTGCAAAAGAAGCGATGGTGTGACATTCATTACACAACGGGTGAAGGCCGGCCTCCACCGTCGGCTGGTGCGAGGCTCGACAGGTGCGAGCACTCATGAACTGCCGGCACAGCAGGAATGACTGTGAGCGCGGTGGGTTGGCCCTCCCGCGCTCTCGCAGCAAGTCGGTCGCGCCTACCGGCTCGTCGTCAGCGAGTAGGCGCTGGAAGGAGCCTAGTCTCCGTCGATGAGATCGTCTTTGTCACGGCGTATAGCGCCAGCACAGACGCGATGGAAGGTGCGGTAGGCGTAGATGACTTGATGCGGAAGGATGCCGCCCTCGTACAGGAACTGGTAGTCGCAGATGAGCCGGGGTCGCGGTATCGCGCGAGTGGAAAAGCGCACGAGGATCAAGTCGTCATTGAGATCGTTGCAGAACGCCGTCCTGTCCGCCTCACCGACGCCTTCGCGGAACCGCCACATGGTGAAAAAGCTGATGAGCTTCTTGTCATCATCGAGCATCACAAAGGTGTTGATGCCCTCATCGCGCACGACGAGATCGCCGTCTTCATCGATCTCGATCGGCAAGAAAGCGGACTCAAAGAGCTGCCGTATCCGCTGCGTCGTCACCTCATGCTCTGCCAAGATCTCGTTCACTGCGGACTCCTTTCGCCAGTCGCCCAATTGTGATCTGCACGAGCGTCGGCGCCGAGCCATGACCACGGCTGGCCACGGATGCGGACAGCCACTCGCCCAGCGCCTCTGCTCGCTGCCCGCCGACCCTTGAGGCCAGCACAGGACAGAAACCATCGCCGGTAGTATACAAGAAACTGCGCGCCCGGCTAGACCCAACGTGGGCTAACTGAGGTTTCCGTCGAGCGAGGCTGTGCAGCGCTTTGGCAAGCAGAGCGTGCCTGGAGGCGCGCCCGGCCCGAGTGAGTCTCACTGGGGCTTTTCCATCCGCAAGCATTGCGTTTGCTTGACGTTGCCTGGACATGGATCTCCTTGACAACTTTGCAGCCAACAAGCTACAATGCCCACAACTAGACTGGAGAAAGCAAGCCTCTTTATTAGGAAAGGTGGCAAGACCATGCTCGACAAGCGTCGTCTCTTTATCCTGATCGCCGCCCTGGTCGGCGCGATCGCCATCGCCTTTGCCGTGCAGGCGTGGCTCACGCGCGGGCCGAGCGACATCGCTGCGTCGCCCATTGTCGCAGCGGACCAGGTCGTCGCCTACCGTCGGGGGGGTGACGTATGGGTTGCTGCTGCCGATGGCAGCGAGCGTTGGCAGATGACGGATAACGGCGATGCGCGCGATCCGGCACTGTCACCGGACAGTCGCTGGCTCGCTTATGTCATGCTGGGAGGAGCCGACGGCAAAGCCACCGCGCAGCTGTGGCTCGCGAACCTGACCGAAGGCACGCGCCAGATGATCGCGGAGGGCGATCTGCCCTGGGCTGCGCCGGTATGGTCGCCGGATGGTAGCACGATTGCGTGGGCGGTAGACGACGCGGTGTTGACGATCAAGCGATCCGGTGGCGCAAAGACCCTCTTTGAAGGCGTCGAGTCTGGCGCCAATGGCATGGCGCAGTTGGCCTGGTTCCATGACGGCTCCGCCGTGCTAGCCGTAATGCGCGCCAACGGACAAGCTGGGCTGTACTTTTTGCCCATGGATGGCAAAGCGCGCTTGGCACTGGCCCTCGAGTCCACCGACACCGTCGTATTTGCCGCCTCGCCCACCTCGGCGTCGGTCGCTCTGTGGAGCGATGAGGCGCTGTGGTTGCTGACGGACATCACAGGCGAGGCGTCGGCCACGCAGTTGGCCACCGACGTGCTCACTCCTGATGTGACGCAATTGTCGTTCTGGCCCGAGGGCGATGGGTTACTGGTCGCTACGGCCAGCTCGGGCCTGTGGTCTAGCCCGATCGATGGTTGGGCGCTGACCGCGGTAGGCGTCGACGCCGAGCAGTATGCTGCTACCGCGATGACCGCCCTCGCTGGCGACACGGCGACCATGCTCGTGCGCCAGGCGACGGGGCCAAAGGATGAGGCGTTGGCGGTGGTATCTCTGGACACGGGGGCGATAGCCTGGCTCGTGCCACCCGAGGCTATGGTGGATGTGGCAGACGTGGCTTGCCCCGAGTGCGCCGGCGCGATCTCAACGGCGCGTGACTATGGCTGGTATCGCTACCAGGGTGCGGCCGACAGCGGTCCGGCGGCGGGCCGTAACGGTGGTCCGACTGCTGTGGCGATGGCCATTCAGTTTGCCACCGGCGAGAACGTGCCCATTCGTGAGATTCGCGAGTTCATCGGTGGGAACTCGTGGACTTTTCTCGATGATCTGCAACGGGCGTTGACCCAGTACGGTGTTCAGTACAAACGGTTGACGACCCTGGATGAGATCAACAAGGCCATCGCCGATCGGGGTTCGATCGTCATTGTCCATCTATGGATGGACTGGATCATGCCGGGGCCCGACTATCTGCGCGCCTACTCGGACCCGCAGGTGAACGTGGGCCGCTTCTATCCCTTCACGCAGAGCCAATGGGTGGTGCTGAGCGGCTATAGCCCCGATGGGCGCTATTTCCAGGTGCAAGATCCGAACGTCTGGGATGGCAACGGGATCTACTGGTATAGCGACAATAGCCCCAAGGGCCATGATCGCTACTACCTGTATGGACAGGTGGCGGGCTCGGTCGCTGCGTTTGGATACCAGGCAATCGAAGTGTTCGCCGATCAGGAATATCAGCCGCTGCCGACGCCGACGGCCTCTCCTGAGCCTACCCAGGTGCCGCTTGGCGATGGCTTTTGGTATGAGGTCAAGCGCGGCGACATGCTCTATCTGCTGGCGCAACGCTTTGGCGTGACGGTGGATGCGATCGTCGAAGCGAACAACATCCCCGATCGCAATCTGATCTATGTCGGGCAAAAGCTGTGGATTCCGCAGGCTCCCGCGGGGCCGACCGCTACGGCGACCGAACCAGCGCCCACGGCAACGGCGACAGAGACTCCGTCTGAGACGCCAACCGCCTCTGCGACGCCATCGGAAACGCCGTCGGAGACGCCTACGGGCGAGCCTACACCGACGGCCACGCCTACGGTGCCGACCGATGGCCGTTGGTACACGGCCAACTATGGCGACACGATGGAGAACATCGCCGCCCGCTTTGGGTTGACGCTGGAAGAGCTGATCGCAGCGAATCCGGACATCGACCCGAACCTGATCCATGTTGGTGAGCAGATCTGGGTGCCCGTGCCACCGCCAGTAGAAGGTGAAGGGCAGTGGTACACTGTGCAGGCCGGTGACACTCTGTGGGCGCTGGCGGTCCGCTTCAACAAGAGCGTGACCGAGATCGCGCAAGCAAATGGCATCGGCACGACCACGCCGCTGGTGGTAGGCCAGCAACTCTGGATCCCCAACTGAACGGGGTCGAGCCGAGCGTAAACCGGAGGGGCTACACGGCCCCTCCGGTTGCTTGTCCTAGGCGAGTGGCTCGTAGGCGAACCAGTCAAAGTCGGCCGGCGCCTCGGCAGGGTGACCGTTGCCGGTGGCATACATCGCCAGAAACACTCCGGTGAACCCGCCGGCGACCTCGGTCGAGAGATAGCGCGTCTCGCCCGTGGCCAGGGGTTGCGGCTCATGGCCAGCGACCGCATAGGCAAGGGTGTACTGGGCCGGATCGGCGGTGATGCTCAGCGAGACTGGCCCCGTGGGGAGCTCGCGGATGGCGACCACCGACCGTAGGCTGCCGATCTGTCGGCGAGCGATGATGCAGCGTTGCCCGCCCGCGCGCCGAACCGCGATCTCATAGTGGTGTCGGTCGTTCATGAACACCGTCAGACCGGCTTCGTCATGGTCGTTTGTGGGCGTCAAGTCGAGCTGGCAAGCGGCCCGGCAGTGCATGTGCTGCTGACGTCGGCCCACGAATGCCGGAGCATCGACGTCGCTCAACGTGAGGGCACTGCCATGCAGCCGCAAATAGCCTGGTCGCTCGGCGAGCGACCAAGAGCCTGATCGGGGGTTGCGTAGATGATTCCAGCAGAGCGCCAACTGGGGCGCGTCGAACTCATCGCGCACTGGGGCCGCGGGCCACGGATGCAGCGGCAGAGGGTCGAATGCGAGCCCCTGCGGCACCAGCCCCTGATCGCCGACTACCGGCCAGCCATCGGCATCCCACTGGACGGGCGCCAGGTTGGTCTCGCGGCCGAGATGGTGCGTCATCGGGAACTCTCCGACGGGGCGAATGCCGAGGAAGACAAGCCACCACGAGCCGTTCTCAGCCTGGATCAAGTCTGCATGGCCAGTCGCCTGGATGGGCAGGTCGGTCGAGCGATGGCTCAAGATCGGGTTGTGCGGGCATGGCTCGAAGGGGCCCCACGGGCTATCGCTGCGCAGGCAGGTGACCATGTGCCCCAAGCCCGTGCCCCCCTCGGCGAGTAGTAGGTAGTAGAGGTTGCCGATCTTGTACAGGTGCGGGGCCTCAGCCCAGGCGCCGCCAGTGCCCAGCGAGATCTGGCGCACCTCAGAGGTGCGCTGCCCGGTGGCGATGTCGATGGTGCACTGGATGATGCCTCGGCCGTTGCAGGTCCAATAGATCTGGCCATCGTCATCGAATAGCAGTGAGGGATCGATGCCCCGATGACCGATATCGACCCAGATCGGCTCGGACCACTCGCCGGCAGGGTCATCGGTGTAGACGTAGAAATGTCCGCCGCCGGTGGTGTTGGTGGTGACCATGTAGAAACGCCCATCGTGGAAGCGAATGGTAGGCGCATAGATGCCGCCCGAAGCGCGGCAGCGCTCCAGTGGCAGCTGTGACGTGCGCGTCAGACAATACCCGATCTGCTGCCAGTGGAGCAGGTCGCGACTGTGGAACACAGGCACGCCGGGAAAGTACTCAAAGCTACTGGTGACGAGATAGTAGTCCGCGCCAACGCGGCAGATGCTGGGATCAGGATAAAAGCCAGGGATCACGGGGTTGTCGAGCTGCATAAGCCCTCCTACAGTCTGACCGTATAGCCATTCTAGCACGAGGGACACGATGCCCAAACCATATCTGCGACGTCAGCGCGCGGTGGAGGCAAACCCGATCTCTGGCTAAGCGTGGCAGCATGAGACTGGTGCCGCTTGCCCTGTCAGCCAACTGGGGCCATCATAGGGCTAGGTTTGAGCCGGAGATGTTTCTATGCCCAATGATCCCTCTCGCGAACAGACCGTGGCCGGCCAGGTGGTGGCCGGTGCGTCGGCGCCCCAGTATGCGGCCGAGCAGCTCGTGGCTACGCCCGCGGAGCGTGACATCCTGCGTCGCTTGGCGGGCCAAGTGGCCGCCTTGGCGACGCGCCCTGAGGAGGCTGAGAAGGCGCGTTTGTGGACCCGACACAACGATCTGCAAGCCGAGCGCCCTCTTGTGTTCATCGATCCCGAGAACGGCTGGAATGAGATCATCACGCAAGACCAGCTCCAATGTCGGTCGCTCTTGCTACGCACCTGGGAGATGGCGCTGCGCAAAGAGATCCATTGGGGCACGGTTCTGCGCGACGACCGCGTCATCGAGCCCTTTTTCAACGTGCCGTATGTGTATGCAGATACTGGTTGGGGGCTGATCGAGACGCAGATTCGCACCGAGATGCCGGGCGGCAGCTATACCTGGGACTATCCGCTCAAAGACTATGACCGCGACTGGGCCGGGCTACACTTTCCCGAGATCATCATCGATCAGGGGCGCACCCACGCCGTCGTCGCCCTGGCACAAGAGCTCATCGGCGATATCCTGACGGTGCGGCTCCGAGGGGTGTGGTGGTGGTCATTAGGCATGACAGCTGACTTTATTCGCTTGCGCGGCCTCGAGAACCTGATGCTCGACATGTACGACCATCCGGAGGGCGTGCATCGGCTGATGGCCTTCTTGCGCGACGGTTATCTGCACAAGCTGGACTGGCTAGAGGCTGAAGGGCTGCTGTCGCTCAATACTGGTGGCGCTTATGTCGGCTCGGGCGGTTTTGGCTGGACGACGCAGCTGCCACAGCCCGACTATGCCGGGCAGGTGCGGGCCATCGACATGTGGGGCTTTACTGAGAGCCAAGAGACGGTAGGAGTGTCGCCGAAGCTGTTCGCTGAGTTCATCTTTCCCTATCAACGGACGATTGCCGAACGGTTTGGGCTCAACTGCTACGGCTGTTGCGAGCCGGTGGATGGCCGTTGGCAGGTGATCCGCGACCTCCCTCGCTTGAGGCGCGTCTCGGTATCGCCTTGGGCAAGCGTGCCGCGCATGCGGGAATACTTGGGGCAGGACTATATCCTCTCGCGCAAGCCGTCGCCCACGCCTCTAGCGATGCCTGTGTTGGATGAGGATAGCGTGCGCGCGGCGATACGGCAGGATTTGGAAGATGCCCGCGGCACGGTGCTCGAGCTGATCATGAAAGACAATCATACGTTGGGCAACAACCCGCGCAATGCCGAGCGTTGGGTGGCCATCGTGCGTGAGGAGATCGATCACTGCTGGAGGTAGCGCCGGTGGGTTTGCGGCGCGCTACAGCACGGGTATAATCGGGCCTTGATCTCACCCTCAGTACGCCCCCGCGGACACAGCGACTGGGGGCACGGTTCCCAGTGGGGACAGTAGTCTAGCGCAGCACCCTGTGTGGTGAAGCGTGTAGTGTATACGCACGCGTGGTGTGGCGGCCGAGTTGGCCGACGGACCATCGAAGGGAGAGGTATGGCCAAGAAGAGTAAGGCATCGGCAGCGGCGGCACGCCGTCGGCAGCAGGTCTCACGCAGCACGGTGACGGCTCAGCCTGCCCCCAAGCCGGTGGATCTGCGCGAAGAGTATCACTACGTTCTGGCTGATCTCAAGCGATTCGGCATCCTCGCGGCGTCGATGATCGTCCTGCTGGTGGTACTCGCCCTGGTCTTCTAGGGTCTGTGTTTCCGCACGAGCCGGTCAGGCGTTTCTATCGACGGAGCCTCGCGCTGCCAGGCCAGAGACGATCGCTCGTGCCAACATGGCTGCCACGTAGACTGCTAGGCGCGCGGCCAGGGCGGGCCACACACTGCCCGTCATGATGATCACGACCGTCGATACCAGGTCTAGGGCGCGCAGCAACAAGCATTCTACGCGGGATCTTTCGTTCAGGCGCGCGTTTCGCGCAGCTGGAAACCACCAGTTTATGGCGATTCGCCCGGCTGCGGCCACCCAGCTGCCCCAGTAGAGGCCCAATAGCGGCGTGAACAGGCCGCGCATAGCGGCGAGCAGGGCTTCGTCGCGCAAGAGTCGCGCGACCCGCGGAACAAAGCCCTCGGGCGCACTACCGGCGCCTTTCTTGGCAAGCGCAGCGCCATAGAGCACTGCTACCCAAAGCGCCATCCCGGCCGTGTATCCGGGCAGCCAAGAAGCAAGGGCTGCCCAACGGATCGCCGTCAGCCCAACATCGCTGGGCACCCAGGCGCCCGCGACAATGCCCCCGACGAGCGCGGCTACGGCACCGAGTAAGGCCAACAGGCTGGCCAACCAGGGCCAATCAGGCCAACGCCCAAGCCCTCGTGAGGCGAGCCGCACTGCCGCGAGTTCGACGGCATACCAGGCGAGCAGGAACACTCCTCCGGCCAAGACGGCTGCGGGCAGACTTGCGTGGGCAGAGATCATGGGCCGATTCTAGGGCAGCGAGACAGAGTGTCAAACGGCGCTGAACGGCTTGGCGTGACGATGGCCCTGTGGCACACTGGAGGCCAGAGGTGCGCACGTTGACGCTCTATCTGATCGCCGGCGGAGCTATGGTGGGCCTGTTCGTGGGCGTGTGGCAGTTGTGGCACGCCGATGCGTTGGCGGGCTTTTATCTCTACCAGATGGCCCTCGGCTTGGCTGACCTGATCACCCTAAGTTTGCGCACCGGTCGAGCCCATTCACGCTCGCCATTGCCGGCGAGCGTGTTCTGGGTAGCGATGTTGGCTTGTACGGTACTGTGGCCCGATCCGTGGTGGAAGGTCGGCGCCACCGTTGCCGCGACATTGCTGGCCGTTGCTCATCGCCCCGATACAACGCTGTTTGCCGCCCTCACCCTGCCCGTCTCTCTGGCCCTGCTTCTCGTCGCAATCTGGCGCGGCGCGCCTTGGCCTTGGTCAGCGATTATATTGCTGCTGACAATGGGCGCTCTTTGTGGGTGGCGTTGGTCTCGGCGATCGCCCTCGGCCGATGGGGGCGCCTGCTCCGTGTCGGGCGGCGAGACGATGAGGAGGAAAGGGCGATGAAGCGGCACAGCTATCGATGGCTAGGGCTTGTGTTGGGAGCGCTCTTGGGCGGCCTCGTGGCGGCGATCCTCTCTCAGCTGGCTCGACAGGATCGGGCTGCCTGGATGGTCGTCACAGGCGCTGGGTTGGGCCTGTGGCTAGGCGTGTTTGTCGACCGCAGCACTTGTCCTCGATGCTGAACCGGGCGAACACGCCGCGATGACCTCAGGCCGGCGGGCAATGCTGCCAGGAGGTTGGGGGCGCCTGCAAGATGGCCGCTGACCAGATACAGCCGCCGTGTGCGATGGCCCAAGGGCAGGCCTCCAAAGGTGAGCGGAGCGGGGTTGCGCCGAGCTGGGTCAGCAGGCGATAGAGATGGCAGAGGGGCAGCCCCATGACGTTGGCGTAGCAATTGCCGTAGGTCTCTACGGGGTGAAAAACGGGGTGTTGACAGCCATAGGCACCGGCCTTGTCGAGGGGGTCACCCGTAGCCACATAGGCGGCGATCTCGGCCGCTGAGTAATTCCGCATGACGACGGGCGATGTGGCCAGTTGCAGGGTGAGCGCTCCCGCCTTGCCGACCGCCAAGCCCGTGTGCACCAAGTGCTCTCGGCCGCGTAGCGCCGCGAGCATCTCTATGGCCTGTTGCGCGTCGCGCGGCTTGCCGAGTACGGTGCCATCGAGCACCACCAACGTATCTGCGGCCACGACGAGGGCGTCTTCTGCCAAGGCGCAGACCGCCCGAGCCTTGGCCGCCGCAAGTCGGCAGGCAGTATGGTCGGGGGGCTCACCAGGGAGTACTCGCTCGGCGACCTCGGCCGGTACGATGGTGAAACTCACGCCAAGCGCTTCGAGGAGCTCGGCGCGCCGTGGAGAAGCGGAGGCCAACAAGATGCTCAAGAACACCCCCTCTGCGAAACAGCGAGCGGAGTATACCAGAGGGGGTGCCAAGGCCAAAGTGGACCTACGGGCAAGAGCTGGAGACTACTGGGGCACTGGGGCAAACGCGAAGGTGACCTGCCCGTCGGCCACTGGTAGACGAGAGCTGATAGTCCAGTAGGCGCTCCATGGGCACGTGCCTGTGACGTCACCTTCGAGGAGCACCTCATCGGCTATCGGGCCAGACACGGTTCCCTCAGCGGGCAGCGGCAGACGCCCAACCTCGACCTCGCCCTGGTAGAACACTGCCGTGAGGCAGGTGACTGCTTCAGCGGGGAGGCCAGTGACGGTTACCGTGGTCATCGCGGCAGTCGGCTCTGGCTCTGGCAGGATGATAGGCTCGTGCTGGATGGCCGCAATAGAGATGTTGACCAAGCGGTCGCTGCTGCTGTCGGGTCGGGCCAACACGCGCAACCCTTGCCGACGCTGCTCGAGCGTCTGCCCCGCCAGAGAGGCATCGATCGCGGTCTGGGCCCACGTGACCCCGTCGGACCAATTCGGGAGCACGGTAGAGACGAGCTGTTGCGCCAGCGTCACCGCCTGCGGGGCAGCATCGGCCACGCCCACAGGCACGGCCAGGCTCAGGTAGATATAGACAAGTTGGTCATCGGGGCCGATCAGCGTAAGCGTCGCACGCCGATTCGCGCTCGTGCCGACGACTACTGGCTGAGCCATCCGGTCATTAGCGCGTGTGAAAGAGAGGCGGATGGGCCCGGGCAGACCCTCGAAGGCCCACTGGAGTGTCTGTCGGCTGACGCCCAGGCCCAGGGTGGGGTCGAATGGCTGGATCTCGCCCCTAGCTACGGCATAGTCACAATACAGACGACTGATCAGTAGCCCTACGGTGTTGGCGGTGTCCTCATAGCGCACCACCGTAGCGTACGCGTCGCGGGTTGCCTGGGTGGTGATGGGCAGGCCGCCAGCCTCGGCCGAGGCGAGCGCCTCGCTGAGCCAGGATGCGCTGTCTGACCAGTTTGGGAGCAGCGTCGACGCGATGAGCTCAAAGACGTGTAGGGCGGCAGCGTCATCCGCGACGAGCGTGCATTCCACCGAGAGCAGCTCTTTTCCCTGGACGATAGCATGAACCTGCAGCCCGGCGCTGAGGTTGCCAGCCTCTAGGCGCGAGAGGCTGCCTACCCGACCGACTTGCGCGAACGTAGCGTTGATGATTGCAGCGACGTCGTCGAGATCGCCGGCAAAGCCA
>JBDKSN010000165.1:0-7782 GCA_039680625.1 Anaerolineales bacterium
CTCGCGCCCCTCGATGTGCCAGCCGACCCGCTGCCCGGCCTGCGGAGCGGCCACGCCGGCGTCATCGACGAGTTCATCCATTGCGTGCGCGAGGGCGGCGTGCCCCAGACGGCCGCGAGCGACAACATCAAGAGCCTGGCGATGGTCTTGAGCGCCATCGAGAGCGCCGCTCGGCATCGGCCGGTCGAGATCGTGATCTAGCGCGGCGCCTGGCCGCACCGAGTCGGAGAGGGCAATGCACAACATCCTCCGCCAGACTGCACGCTTGCTGCTGGTGCTGGCCATCGCGGTGAGCGCCGCGGGCTGCGCGGCGCTGGGCTTTACGCCCACGCCCGAGCCAGTCACGCTCAAGTTCGCCATGGCCGAGGGCGTCATGCCCATCCAACAGCTCGCCGACGAGTTCCACACCGCGCACCCGTGGATCACCATCGAGGTGGTCGAGGCCAACGCCTATGCTACCAGCGAGATCACCCAGCTCGTGCGCGCGGGGGGCATCGATGTGTTTCGCCAGTCGCGCGAGGCCATGGCGCTGGTCGAGGATGGGCTGATCGCCCCGCTCGACGAAATCCAGCTCGACGCCTTTAGCAATATTCGCGATGACTATTACGCCGGCCTGTGGGAGGCGCTCACGCAGCAGGGGGTGCAATATGGCATCCCCGCGGCGATGGACATCTATGTCGCCTATGTGTTGGGCGCCGAGGCCGAGGCGCGCGGCGTCTCTTTGCCCGCCGCCGATTGGGAGATGTTCGATTTCATCTCGTTTGCCACCGAGATGAACAACTGGGACCCTGCCCAGATGACCGAGGCGGCGCTCTTGGGCTTTGGCACCGACCCCGAGGGGATGGATCCGTTGATCTTTGTGTATCGACACGGCGGAGCCATCGTCGACGACATCGAGGACCCCAGGCGGCCGCTGCTGGACGATCCGCTGACGATCGAGGGCACCCAGCTCTATGCTGACCTGTTCACGCGCTATCAACTCGCGCCGATGCCGCGCGATGTGCGGCGCGCCTTCCCGCGCGGGGGCATCTATGAGGCGCAGATCCGTGGCCGCTGCGCCACCTGGCTGGGCTGGTTCAGTAGCCGAGGGGGCGGCACGGACTATCTCGCCTGGCCCGAGGGCTGGAAGATGTACAACCTCCCGCGCGACCAGGTCGACCTGGCCATGGGCAACGTCGAGGGCTATTACGTGACGGCGAGCAGCGCCCACCCCCAAGAGGCGCTCTCGTTCATCCGCTTCCTGGCTGACCGTTGGGACTCGGCCGGCAAGATGCTCCCGGCGCGGCTGTCGCAGCAACAGAGCAGCGGCTATCGCGCGACCTTGGGCGACGAACTCACGGCGGTGGTCGACGCCTTCCCCCAGCAGGTGGTCTTTTTGCCGGGCACCTATACGCCCGAGCTCGAGACCGTGGGCACCGCGTTTTACCGGGCGCTCAGCCAGATCATCGAGCAGGACTTGGACGCCGCCGACCCGCTGCAAGAGGCGCAGAACCGCGTGCGCGCCACCTTCCAATAGAGCGGCGCGACAGACCTACCAGGCAAAGACGAAGGTGAGGTCGTTCACGTTCGTGTTGGTCGGGCCGGTCAGCAGCAGCTCGCCCAGCTGTTGAAAGAAGGGATAGGCGTCATTGCGCTGTAGATGCGCCCACGCATCGAGGCCCAGCGCACGGGCGCGCGCCACGGTGCCGCCATCGGCATAGGCGCCCGAGGCATCGGTAGGGCCATCGCTGCCGTCCGTGGCCAGGCAGACCACGGCGACATCGGGCCAGCCGTCGAGGGCGATGGCCGCGGCCAAGGCCAGCTCTTGGTTGCGCCCCCCACGGCCCTGCCCGCGTAGGGTGACGGTGGTCTCGCCGCCCGAGATGAGGCAGGCCGGCCGAGGCAGCGGCCGCCCGGTGGCATGCAGCTCTTTGGCCAGGGCCGCCTGCACTCGCGCCACCTCGCGCGCCTCACCTTCGACATAGGTCGACCACACCTGCGCGTGATAGCCCAACGCCCGCGCCTGCTCCTCGGCGGCGCGTGCGGCGATGTCGTTCGAGGCCACGATCACGTTCTGCACACGGTCGAACAGCGGGTCTCCCGCCTTGGGCGTGTCGGGCAGCTCGCCCGCCGCGCCACGTTCGAGCCGACGGCGAATGGCCGCCGGTGCCTCGGCGAGCAGGCCATAGCGACGCAACAGGTCCAGCGCGTCGCCAAAGGTGGCCGTATCAGGGACCGTGGGGCCAGAGGCGATCACATCCAGCGGATTGCCCACCACGTCCGAAAGCAACAGCGAGAGCACCCGTGCCGGCGCGGCCAACCGCGCGAGGCCGCCCCCCTTGACCTCGTCGAGATGCTTGCGAATGGCGTTGATCTCGTTGATGGTGGCGCCCGCGCGCAACAGCGCGCCCGTGAGCGCCTGCAGGTCGCTCAACGAGATGCCCTCGGCGGGCAGCGTCATGAGCGCCGACCCCCCGCCCGAGATGAGGCAGATCACCAGGTCGTTCTCGCGCGCGTCGGCCAACAGGGCGGCGATGCGCTGGGTGCCCGCCACGCCCTGCTCATCGGGCAGTGGGTGCCCCGCCTCGTGCAGGGCGATGCGCTCGGTAGGCTCGACATAGCCATACTTGACATTGACCAGCCCCGCCGTGATGCGGCTGCGCCCCGGCCCCTCGGCCAACACGCGCTCGACCGCGCGAGCCATGGGCGCCCCCGCCTTGCCCGCCCCCACCACGAGCACGCGCTCGATCTGCGCCAGGTCATAGCAGCGGTCGCCGACGTACAGACGGTCGCCCTCGCGGCGCAGCGCCCGCTCGACGGCGCGCCCGGGATCCACCGCGTCGAGCGCGGCCTGCAGAATGGTCACCACCTCGCGCCGGCGGCGCTCCTCTTCACCGCCGCGCTGCCACAGGGCCGGATCGAATGTCACCATGGTCGCTCCTCTCTACCAACAAGGCCCTCTGCGCGCTGCGCAAAGGGCCCTGCTCGGTTCGACATCGGCCTGGTCAGGCCGTAGCGCTTTTGGGGCGCTTGAACATGCTCTTCCAATCGCCGGTCTGCCACACAGCCAGCAGCGGCACGGCGAAAAAGAGCGAAGAATAGGTGCCGGTGGCCATGCCCACCAGCATGGTGATCATAAAGTCGCGGACGCTCGAGCCGCCGAAAAAGATGATGGCGATCATGATAAAGATCGCGTTCATCTGCGTGGCCAGCGAGCGATGCAGCGTCTCGAGCAAGCTGCGGTTGACGATCATCTCGAAAGGCTCGCCGCGCCGCCGACGGATGTTCTCGCGGATGCGGTCGAACACGACGATCACGTCTTGCACCGAAAAGCCCACTACGGTGACCAGCGCCGTGAGAAAGAGCGAGTCGGCCTCCCAGCCAGCAAAGATCCCCGCCAGGCTGGCCAGGCCCAGCAGGATGATCACGTCGTGGAACATCTTGGCGATGGCGCAGACGCCATAGCGAATAGCGTTGGGTACCTTGCGAAAGGCGATGGCGACGAAAAAGAGGATGGCCAGCGAAGAGGCCAGGATCGCGAACACGGCAGCGCGGGTCGTCTCTTGCCCGACGGTGGGGCCAACCGTTTGAAAGCTCTGCTCGGTGGCGGGGCCGAACTCGGCGACCAGCGCATCGACGAGCGCTTGCTTGGTGGCGAGGTCCATCGACTTGGTGCGGATGACCACGTCGGTGTCGGTGCCGCCCACCTTGACGACAGTGGCGTCACCGAACTCGGGGTTGAAGGCGGCAACGGCGGCGCGGATGTCTTCATCCGACACGGGCTGCTCGAATGACAGCTCGAGCCGCGAGCCGCTCGTAAAGTCGATGCCCAGCCGCAGCGGCGAGCCAAAGGTGATGGTCGAATAGATCATGGCCACGATGCTCAGGCCGAGCAACACCGCCGAGATCGTAAAGTAGATGTGGCGCTTTTGGACGAGTTCGAACATGGTGCCTCCCCAGACCTCGGTTTGCCTAGACGCCCAGCAGCCACTTGTGCGCGCGCAGGTTCTCGCCACCGAGGGCAAAGGCCACGCGCACAAAAGTGCGCGTCACCGTGACGGCGGTGAACATGCTCACGAACACACCGATGGCCAGCGTCACTGCAAAGCCCTTGACCACGCTGGCCCCAAAGCTATTGCCAAAGAACCAGAGGATGGCGCAGGTGATCCAGGTCGAGATATTCGAATCGAGGATCGAGGTCCAGGCGCGCTGAAAGCCCGCGTCGATGGCCCGTTCGAGCGTGCGGCCAGCGCGAAGCTCTTCCCGCATGCGCTCAAAGATGAGGATGTTGGCGTCGACGGCCATGCCCACCGAGAGCAAAAAGCCCGCGATGCCGGGTAAGGTCAAGGTCACCGGAATGAGCTTGTAGAGCGACAGCGTCACCAACGCATAGATGATCAGCGCCAGGTCGGCCAACAAGCCGGGCAGGCGGTAATAGATGAGCATGAACAAGAGCACGATGCACAGGCCGATGGCGCCCGCGCGGACACTCTTGTTTACCGATTCCTGGCCCAGGGTCGGGCCAACACTGCGCATGTCGACGATGGTGAGCGGCACGGGCAAGGCGCCGTAGCGCAGTTGCAGCACCATCGCCTGGGCCTCTTCGACGGTGAACGAGCCGGTGATCTGGCCCTTGCCATCGGGGATCGCCGTCTGGATCCGCGGGCAAGAGATGACCTCTTTGTCGAGCACAATGGCCAAATACTTGTTCGTGTTCGCGGCGGTGTGCGCGGCAAAGATGTCTGCGCCCTCTTTGTCTAGCTCGAAGGAGATGACCGGCTGGTTGCTCTGGTCAAAGGCCACCGAAGCGTTCTTGAGGTGCTTGCCAGTGAGCACGGTGTGGTACACCTTCTCGCCGGTGGTCGTCTCGCCCGTCGTAGTGGTAGATTGCTCGGCGGCGGTGGCTCCCGCCGTGCCGAGGTCCGTGGCGATCACGGTGCCGGGGGCGAGGTAGGTGTCTCCAGTGTCGACCCATTCCATCTGGCCGGTCGTCTTGATCATCTCGGCCGCCGCCTCGGGGTCATCGATACCCGGCAACTGCACCAAAATGCGGTTGGTGCCCACCGCCTGGACGATCGGCTCGGTCACGCCGAGGCCATTGACGCGGTTCTCGACGATGGCGCGCACCGACTCCATCGACTCGGCCGTGATCGTCTCGCCCTCCACAGGCACCGCCTCGAGCAGCACCTCCATGCCGCCCTGCAGGTCCAGCCCCTGGTGGACATAGATGTCATAGTCGATCTGCCTGTCGCCCAGCTTGAGGTGGATGCCCGGGTTGCTGGGCAGAGACACCCAGACGGCCGCAGCCGCCACGATCACGATCACGATGAGCAAACGGATGTCTCGCTGCTGCATAAGCGTCTCCTCAGGCTGAGCGGTTGCTCGACGGCTGCGCCCAAGAACCGGAATACCGGGCGACTAACCGACCAAGTATAGACAGCGCCAGAAGCAGTGTCAAAACCGCTGGCCGCTAGAGGCTGCGTCGCGGGGCACGCCCAGGGCGGCCAGGGCGGCTACCACCTGCGCGCACACCCCCGCTGGGTCCAGCGCATCGGTGGCGACATAGACGTCGCAATGGGCGCGGGCGTGGGCCAGACGCTCGCGCTGCCTGGCGAGATAGACCTCCTCAAAGGCCGTGCCCAGGCGGCGGTTCACCGTGGCCAACGAGGCGTCGAGATAGACCAGCGCCTGCGGGCGGGCCAGCCGGCGCCACATATCGGGCACATAGGAATGCTCTTGGGCGCACGAGCGCGCGTCATAACCCGCCTGGCGCAGACGAGCTACCAGCGTCGACTTGCCCGCAGCGCATACGCCCACGACCACCACTCGCCCGGGCAAGGGCGACGGAATCTCGATCTGCGGCGTGCCCATCATCGCCCCCTGCCCGCGCGTCGGGTGCTACTCCAGAGGAAAGCTCACCGAGAGGCGCCGCGCGCCGTCGGGCACGGGGTCGCCCAGCACCGCCAACACGAGCACGCTGACGTCGTCGGCGGGCCGGCCGTGTTCGAGCGTCAGCGCCCCGGCCAACAGTCGGTCGGCGGTGGCCTGGGCCCCTTGCCCCTCGGCAATACAGGCCCGCAAGATGCCCTCGAGCGAGAGCTCTCCCTCGGCCTCGTCGAGCGGGGTCAAGCCATCGGTGTGCACCACCACATAGGTGCCCACGGTGATGGGCAGCTCGACGATCGCCGGCTTGGTCGAGTCGCGAATGCCGATGGGCAGGCTCTCATCCACCACCACGTCGAGCACGCCCTCGTGCCACACGTGCGCCGGGCAGTGGGTATTGCGCGAGATGACCAGCGTGCGCGTCTTGAGGTCGACCGAGACGATGACCAGCTCGGCCGACACCTGCCCGCTGCGGTGGGTGACCAGATAGTCGTGCGCCGCACGAGCCGCTGCGCCGTCGCGGACGCCCTCGCCCAACAGCGAGATCGCCTTGCGCGCCACGATGTTGCTGATGACCTTGGCGTTGCGGCCGCTGCGCTGGCCATCGACCAGCACCGCCGAGAGGCCCCCACGCGGGCGCTCGATCACTTCGAGCGTGTCGCCGCTCTCGCCCACATTCTGCTTGGCCACCTTGGCCGCGCCGAGCTGCACTTGCATATCAATACGCCGCCTCAGAGGCGTCGTCGGTCTGTTCCGGCTCGACGCGCTGCACCAAGACCTTGTCGACGCGCGGGCCGTCCATATCCATCACCTCAAAGCGCCAGCCCTGCGACTCAAAGCTGTCGGCGACCGAGGGCACGCGGCCCAGGCTCATCACCACAAAGCCGGCAACCGTCTGATACACGCCCTGCTCTTGGCCGGGCAGCGTGTCGATCTCGAGGGCCTCGCAAAAGTCGTCGATCGGCAACAGGCCATCGACGAGCCACGAGCCATCTTCGCGCTGCACGGCCTGTGGCTCGCCCTCGTCCTCGGGCGCGGGGATATCGCCGACGATCTCTTCGAGGATGTCGGTGAGGGTGAGCACGCCCATCACACTGCCATATTCGTCGATGACGATGGCCATGGTCGCGCCCGAGCTGCGCAGCGCCTCCAGAACACTGGTGGCGGGCATGATCTCGGGCACGTAGAGGGGCGGCCGCACGCAGGCCAGCAGGTCAAAAGGCTCGCCGCGCCACTCGCGCAGCAAGAGGTCTTTGGCGCTAACCTCGCCGATCAGCTCATCGAGGCTGCCGCGCGCCACGGGAAAGTGCGAATAGGGGCTGTTCATGATCTGCTGGCGCAGCTCTTCGGGCGAAGCCTCGACATCGAGCCACTCGACGTCGGGGCGCGCGGTCATCAGGGCGCTGGCCAGCCGGTCGCCCAGCTCCATGACGCTCTCGACCATCTCGTGCTCGGCCTCGGCGATCACGCCCTCGGCCGTGCCCTGGCGCATCAGCGCGCGGATCTCGTCTTCGGTCACGGTGCGGTCGGCCGGCGCCGAGACGCCCAGCAGCTTCAAGACCAGGTCCGTCGAGCCGCCGACGAACTTGACGGCTGGCTTGATCAGCCCGGCGAAGAGGCGCATGGGCCGCGCCATGAGGCTGGCCATGCGCTCGGGGTCGTTGAGGGCCATCCGCTTGGGCACCAACTCGCCCAACACCAGCGTCAAGTAGGTGATGACGCCCACCACCAGCACCAGGGCAAGCGTGTCCGCCGCACTGGCCGACAGGCCCAGCCGCACAAAGGCGGCCGACAGCCAGGCCTTGAGCGACTCGCCACCCAACGCGCCCGCAAAGATGCCCACCAAGGTGGTGCCCACTTGCAGCGCATAGATAAAGCCCTCGATGCCATCGACCAGCTTGAGCGCGGCCGCGGCGCCCT
>JBDKSN010000166.1:0-7852 GCA_039680625.1 Anaerolineales bacterium
GGCCAGTTCGGCCATGGCCGGTGCTCCTCTCTGGATAGGATTTCCCATACCTCATCTATGGGCGGAGCACCGGCCTTTGTCAATATCCGCTTCACCCCCGGGTACACATCTCTTGGCGCACATACACCGTCAACTTGCCAACGACGCTAGCCTGTGCTATGATCGGTGTAATCGAATCCTCACCAGCTTGGACCGGGAAGAGTATCCGGCGTGATGCAGCTCAGAGAGTCGGGGGCAGGTGCGAGCCCGATGCTGATAGCGCAGGTGAATGGCCCCGCGAGCTGCGCCCCGAAAGCCGCCCTCTTGGTGGGCAAGTAGTCGGCGCCGGAGACGCACCGTTATCAGAGCGCCGGATATCGGGCTGCTTCATGGTTTGAACGCCGCCCCGTATCGCGTGAGATAGGTTGGCAAACGATTCACCCGTCTCGGACGGGTTTTTCTGTTTCCGACCCAAAGTGGGTGGCACCGCGTGGGATCGTCCCCTCGCCCCGCTGACGCGCCAGTTGAGCGCGCCGGGACGTGGGGCTTTTTTCATTCCTTTGCATGACACGCACGTTGGGAGGGGCAGATATGGTTCACTTGCCAAGCCGAAGGCTACTCAGCCCGCTGGTGCGCGAGTTGCCAGCCGATGTCGAGACGCCGATCTCCATCTACCTCAAGCTTCGCGGGCTGGGGCCGTCGTTCCTGCTCGAGAGCGTCGAGGGCGGCGAGCACCTCGCTCGCTATTCCTTCATCGGCACCCAGCCGCGAGCGATCCTGACGGCATGGCGCGACCGCGCCGTGCTCGAAGAAGCCGGCGAGTGGCAAGAGTTTCCGCTGGTGGGGCGCGATGTGCTCGACGTGCTGCGCGACATCCTCCCCCGCTATCAGACCTCGCCCGCTGCGGATCTCCCTCGGCTGACGGGCGGCGCTGTCGGTTACCTGGGCTATGACGTGGTGCGCTCGTTCGAGCGGCTGCCCGCCCAGCACCCCGATACCCTCGGCCTGCCCGAGGCGGTGTTCCTGCTGTGCGAGCAGTTGGTCATCTATGACCACGTCCGCCGTCGGATGTTGCTGGTGGCGCATCGTGTCGAGGGTTCGCCTACGTCCGATCAAGAGGCGCACGCGGCTCTAGACGAGATGGCAGCGCGCCTGCAGCGCCCTCTGCCCGCCGACGCTCTCCGCCCCAACCCGGTGAACGAGTCACCAGAGCCGTTTACCAGCAGCTTTGACCGTGAGTCGTTCGAGGCTGCGGTGGACAAGGCAAAGACCTACATCGCCGCTGGCGACATCTTTCAGGTCGTGCCCTCGCGGCGCATCCACCGGCGCACCCAGGCCCGGCCGTTCGACGTCTATCGGGCATTGCGACGGATCAATCCTTCTCCCTACATGGTCTATATGGAACTGCCCGATGGCCTGCGCGTGGCCGCCTCCTCTCCCGAGGTATTGGTGCGGCTCGATCGTGGCGTCGTCGAGACCCGTCCCCTGGCTGGCACGCGACCTCGCGGCGCTAGCCCAGAGGAGGATCTGCGCCTGGAGCGCGAGCTGTTGGCCGACCCCAAGGAGCGCGCCGAGCATGTGATGTTGGTCGACTTGGGGCGCAATGACCTCGGGCGGGTGTGTCGCTATGGCACAGTGGATGTGCCCGAGCTCATGCAAGTCGAGCGGTACTCCCACGTCATGCACATCGTCTCTTCGGTAAAGGGCGAGCTCGCGCCCGACAAAGACGCCTTTGACGTGTTGCGGGCCTGCTTTCCCGCGGGCACGGTATCGGGTGCGCCCAAAGTGCGTGCCATGGAGATCATCGACGAACTCGAGCCCGAGCGCCGCGGCATCTATGCCGGAGCGATCGGCTACGTGGACTATGGCGGAAACATGGACACTTGCATCGCCATTCGCACCATCGTCATGAAAGGAGACCAGGCCTATTTGCAGGCCGGTAGTGGCATCGTGGCCGATTCCGACCCCGCCCGCGAGTATGAAGAGACCGAGAACAAGCTTCGAGCGACGGCACAGGCGCTGTTGCTGGCCGAACATGGCTTGAGAGACGAGCCAGGAGGATACTCATGATCATCGTCATCGACAACTATGATTCCTTCACCTACAACCTGGTACAGTATCTGGGCGAGCTCGGTGCCGAGGTGGTCGTCTACCGCAATGACGCCACCACGCCCGAGGCTGTTGCCGCTCTGCACCCCACCCATGTCGTGATCTCACCCGGGCCAGGCACGCCCGCAGAGAACGCTGGCATCAGCAACGCGGTCATCGCCCAGATGCACGGGCAGGTGCCGATCTTGGGCGTTTGCCTGGGCCATCAGTGCATCGCCCACGTGTTCGGCGGACACGTCGACCGCGCCGATCGACTCATGCATGGCAAGGTATCGCGCATCATCCACGAGGGGCATCCCCTCTTTGCGGGCATGACGATGCCCTTCCAAGCCACACGCTATCATTCGCTGATCGTCCGTGAGCCTCTGCCCGCCTGCCTGCAGGTGGTGGCGCGCACGGCCGAGGGCGAGGTGATGGCGCTGGCCCATCGCGACGCGCCTACCTTGGGCGTACAGTTTCACCCCGAGAGCATCCTAACGCCCGAGGGAAAGCGACTGTTGCGCAACTTCTTGAGCATGTCCACAGGCGCTCCAAGCCTATCCCCGCAAGCAGAGCCACAACAGGTGACCATGCGCTGGGCGCTGGAGCGCGCCTTGGCCCGCGAGCACCTAGACAGCGGCACCGCTGAGCAAGTGATGGACATCATCATGGCTGGCGAGGCCACGCCCAGCCAGATCGGCGCCTACCTCGCTGCGCTACGGGCCAAGGGCGAGACGGTGGCAGAGGTCACCGGCTTTGCCCGGGCGATGCGCCGGTATGCCGTGCGGGTCAACCCCCAGCGGCGCCCGCTACTGGATACGTGCGGTACAGGCGGAGATGCCAGCCACACCTACAACATCTCGACGACCGCTGCCTTGATCGTCGCGGGCGCGGGCGTGGCCGTGGCGAAGCATGGCAATCGCTCCATCTCGAGCGCCTCGGGCAGTGCCGATGTGCTCATGGCCTTGGGGGTGAACCTCGATCTGCCGCCTGAGCGTGTGGCCGCCTGTATCGATGAGGTAGGCCTAGGGTTCTTGTTCGCGCCGGCACTGCAACCCGCGATGAAGTACGCCGCCCTTCCCCGACGCGAGATGGCCGTGCGCACTGTTTTCAACATGCTGGGACCGTTGACCAACCCAGCCAACGCCGAGATGCAGGTGCTCGGCGTCTACGATCCCGACCTGGTGCCCTTGCTGGCCCACGTGCTCGCCGAGCTGGGCTCGCGCAGCGCCCTGGTGGTGCACGGTGCGGACGGGCTGGACGAGCTCTCGACCACCGGCCTCAACCGCGTGGCTGCCCTGCGCGAGGGGCAGGTCAGCATGTATACCCTCGATCCAGCCGAGTTAGGCCTGCCCCGGGCCAGCCTCCAGCAGATCCAGGGGGGCGACCCGGCACACAACGCGGCGATCACCCTCGGCGTGCTCTCGGGCGAACACTCGCCCTATCGCGACATCGCCCTGCTCAATGCCGCCATGGCGCTGGTGGTAGCCGATCGAGCCGCGTCACCGCAAGAGGGGCTAGAACTGGCGGCAGAGTCCGTCGACTCGGGCGCCGCGCGCCAAGTGCTCGATCGCCTGGTGTCCTTTACCCAGAGCGAGGTACTGGCATGATCCTCGACGAGCTTGTTGCCAGCGCAAGGGCTGCGCTGCCCGCGCGCCAGGCCAAAGCGCCACTGGCGATGCTCAAAGAGCGCGTTGCCGCGCTGCCCGCGCCCGCGGACCTGGCGCAGGCCTTGGCCGCACCCGGCGTGGGCATCATCGCCGAGGTCAAGCGTGCTTCGCCTTCGCGGGGTGCGCTGAATACAGCGCTCGACCCCGCAGCTTGGGCAGCGAACTATGTCCGAGCAGGGGCCATCGCTATCTCGGTGCTGACCGAGCCGACCCGCTTTCTGGGCAGCCTGGATGACCTCGCTGCCGCGCGCCGGGCAGTGGATGGCGTGCGCCCAGGCGTGCCCCTCCTGCGCAAGGATTTCATCGTCGATCCCTATCAGGTCTATGAGGCGCGGGCCTTCGGCGCCGATGCCGTGCTCCTGATCGTCGCGGCGCTCGACGATAGCGCGTTAGCCGAGCTGTATCACCTGGCCCGCGACCTGGGCTTGACGCCACTAGTCGAGGTGCACAACGAGATAGAGATGGCGCGCGCCGCACGACTCGCGCCATCTCTGGTGGGCATCAACAATCGCAACCTGGCCACATTTGCCGTAGACCTGAACACTACTCTGCGGCTGTTGCCCTCGGTGCCCGAGGGTGCGTTGGTGGTTGCCGAGAGCGGCATCCACACGCCGAAGCAGGTGCACACCCTGGCAGAGCATGGCGTCCATGGTGTGTTGATCGGCGAGGCTTTGGTGACCGCGCCCGATCCGGTGGCACGCTTGAGCGAGCTGTTGGCGGCGGGGCGATGATTCGCGTCAAGATCTGCGGACTCACCTGTCTGGAGGATGCGCGCGCCGCGGTGGCTTGTGGTGCCGACCTGTTGGGATTTGTCTATGTGCCGACTAGCCCCCGTTGCGTGTCTCCCGCAATGGTGCGCAGCATCGTCACCACCCTGCGCGACGAGGGCTGCACGACGCCCGTGGTAGGCGTGTTCGCGAACCAGCCAGCCGCAGAGGTTCAGGCAGCGGCAGAGGGCGTCTTGGATGTTGTCCAGCTCCATGGAGACGAATCGCCGGCCTATGCGCGCAGTCTGGGCCGGCCGGTGTGGATCGCACGCAGCGTCTCCGACCGCATCCCTTGGCAGGAGTTGGCCGCCTATGATGCCGTGGCTTGGGTGCTCGACGCTGCCCCGGCCGCGCCTCTGCAGAACGCGCCTCGGGGCGGCACGGGCCACACGTGGAACTGGCAGGCCCTAGCGGGCGCGCCGACCGACGCCAAGATCGTGCTGGCTGGGGGGCTGCACCCGGGCAACGTCGCCGAGGCGATCGCGACCGCTCGACGACTGGGTGTGATCCCCTGGGCCGTAGATGTCAGCAGTGGCGTCGAACGTGCCCCTGGCCGCAAAGATCTACAACGCATGCAAGCCTTTGTACAGGCGGTGAAAGGAGCGTAGCATGACCCATACCTTTGTCAGCCTCGAGCCCGACGCGCGCGGCTACTATGGCGCCTATGGTGGCCGCTTTGTCGCCGAGACGCTGATGGCGCCCCTGCTCGAGCTGGAAGAAGCTTACCATCATTACCAGCAAGATCCCGCCTTTCAGGCGCGGCTGTCCGGCCTATTGCGCGACTATGTGGGGCGCCCCACTCCGCTGACGTTTGCGGAGCGGCTGAGCGAACGACTAGGCGGCGCGCAGATCTGGCTCAAGCGCGAAGACCTGGCCCACACGGGCGCGCACAAGATCAATAACGCCCTAGGACAGGCATTGCTGGCGCAGGCCATGGGCAAGACGCGGCTCATTGCCGAGACAGGCGCCGGTCAACACGGGGTGGCCTCGGCCACTGCGGCGGCGCTGCTCGGGCTGCAGTGCACCGTCTACATGGGCGTAGACGACATGGCCCGACAGGCACCGAACGTGCTGCGCATGCGCCTCTTGGGTGCTGAGGTGCGCCCGGTCACCTCGGGCAGCCGCACCCTCAAGGATGCCATCAACGAGGCCTTGCGCGACTGGGCGCAGCGCGTGAACGACAGCCATTACCTGTTGGGTTCGGCGCTGGGGCCGCACCCCTACCCGCTCATCGTGCGCGACCTGCAGAGCGTGATCGGGCGCGAGGCACGCGCTCAGGCATTGGCCCAGATCGGCCGGCTGCCCGATCTGCTGATCGCCTGTGTGGGCGGTGGGTCAAACGCAATCGGCCTGTTCCATCCCTTTCTGGGCGACGAGGTGGCCATGCTAGGGGTGGAAGCCGGCGGCGAGGGCCTCGCTAGTAGCCGACATGCCGCGCGCCTGGCTGAGGGCTTAGCCGAGTCCAACCAGGAGGCACGCAAGGGTGTCAGCGCTCGACTCGGCGTTTTGCACGGCACCAAGACGTATGTGCTGCAAGATGAACATGGCCAGATCGCCCCAACCCACTCGGTGTCGGCAGGGCTGGACTATGCATCCGTGGGTCCCGAACACGCCCATCTACGCGAACTAGGGCGTGTGCGCTACACCAGCGCCACGGATGACGAGGCATTGGCAGCCTTTCACCTATTGGCGCGCACAGAGGGCATCTTGCCTGCCCTCGAATCAGCCCATGCGATCGCTGGAGCAGTGCGGCTGGCGCCCACGATGAGCCGCGAGCAAGTGCTGCTGGTGAATCTCTCGGGGCGCGGCGACAAGGATCTGGATACGATCATCGCTGCCGGAGGACTGCCGGAATGATGTCACAACCTCTGCATGGCATCGCAGCCATCGAACAAGCCTTTGCGGCCGCACAAGCACAAGGTCGCCCCGCGTTGTTGACCTATCTCACCCTGGGCTATCCCAACCCGAAGGCCAGCCTGACGTTGGTGCCCGCACTCGAACGCGGCGGCGTCGATCTGATCGAGCTGGGCGTGCCTTTCTCAGATCCCATTGCCGATGGACCGGTCATCCAGAGCGCGAGCCAGACAGCCCTGCAGCAGGGCGTCACGCCCGCCAGCTGCCTGGCACAGGTTCGCACGTTGCGGGCACAGGGAGTCACTGTGCCGCTAGTGCTGATGGGCTACTACAACCCCATCCTCAGCTATGGGCCGGCAGCCTATGTGCGCGACTGTGCAGAGTCCGGCGTCGATGGGTTGATCGTGCCCGACCTGCCTCCCGAGGAGGCGGGGGAGTTGGCGCCAGCCTGTCGGGCGACGGGCCTGGCTCTGGTGTATCTGGTAGCGCCCAACACGGGCGTCGAGCGAATGGCCCGCCTAGCGGCGCAGACGAGCGGCTTTCTCTACGTCGTGCTGCGGCTGGGGATCACCGGCGAGCAGACGACTCTGGCCGAGGATGTCGGTACCCGACTGAGCACGATCAAGCAGGTCGCCCACACTCCCGTGGCCGTAGGCTTTGGCATCGCACGGCCCGAGCAGGTGCGGGCCTTGGCGAGCCAGGCCGATGGTATCATCGTGGGCAGCGCCATCGTCGAGCGCGCCACGCAGGGGCCAGCTGCCCTCGAGGCCTATGCCGCCGAGTTGCGTCGAGCGATGGACAGCACCAGCGAGGCGCGATAGCCCACGCACCCCAAAGCCAGCGCCTCTGGCAACCGCCGATGGAGGTCAGGCGACCGCCAGCGCGCTCGAGTCGATCCACTTCGAGGCTGGCCGTCCCCTGTGTCAACTCAAATGAAAATGTTACCGAAGGGCGGCTGACGTTCAAATGAAAATGTTACTGGGATAGCCTCCTCCTTTCAGCGAGAGAGAGTGGGTTCCAGGGTCTCGAAGATATCCTCGGTGTGGCCGGGTTGTGCGCCGGGCAGGCGGAACAGCAGGGTGAGCGCTTGGTCCAGGTCTTGTTTGAGGGTGAAAGGGTTCAGGGACTCGAACTCGGCCTGCAGTTGTTGTTGTCGCTCGGCGGGGGCACACTGACTGGCCACAACACGTTGGAAAGGGGTGCGCACATCTTCGTGCTTGCGAGAGGTGTGGCCCGCGTCGTGTGTCTTCTCGGTCTGGCGCATGACGGGCTGGAAGAAGTTGAAGTAGTACCACAGGAGGTCGTAGGCACGGTTGAGCTGTAAGGTCTGTTGCGCGGTATCGAGGCGCTCGTGGCCGAGCAAGGCCCGGACCAGGCCGCCATTGCGTTGCTCGACAAAGCGGTTGTCCTGGCTGTGGTAAGGGCGAGTGCGCGAGAGGGCGATGCCCGTGTACTTCTCCTGCCAGAAGCGCAGCAGGTGAGCGTTGAGGAACT
>JBDKSN010000167.1:0-18668 GCA_039680625.1 Anaerolineales bacterium
GTGCACCTCAGCGCCCTGGAGCGTTTGCGCGACCAACCCCGTGCTCGGTACATCGACGTGACGGCCATCACGCCCACGCCGCTCGGTGAGGGTAAGACCACGACCACGGTCGGCCTGTCGCAGGCACTGGGCAGCCAGTTTCACCAGCGCGTCTTCACTTGCATCCGCCAGCCGTCGATGGGCCCCACCTTTGGCATCAAGGGCGGCGCGGCCGGTGGCGGCTATTCGCAGATCGTACCGATGGAGGATTTCAACCTGCACCTCACCGGCGACAACCACGCGGTAGGGGTGGCGCACAACCTAATGGCCTCGGCCGTCGACGCGCGGATGCTCCACGAGAGCAAACTCGGCGATCGCTCGCTGGCCGCCGCTGGCCTGCGCCGTTTGGACATCGACCCGGCTTCGATCCAGATCAACCGTGTCGTCGATCTCGAAGACGCGCCGTTGCGCCAGATCCTCATCGGCCTGGGCGGAGACCGCAACGGCATCGAACGCCAGACGGGCTTTGACATCACCGTGGCTAGCGAGGTCATGGCCATCTTGGCGCTCTCGACCAGCGTGCAAGACATGCGCCAACGGCTGGGCCGGATCGTGGTGGCCACCAACAAGCGCGGCGAACCCATCACCACCGAGGACCTCGGCGTGGCCGGAGCCATGGCCGTGCTGCTCAAAGATGCACTGATGCCTAACTTGATGCAGACCCTCGAACACACGCCCGCCTTTGTACACGCCGGGCCTTTTGCCAACATCGCCCATGGCAACTCATCTTGCATGGCCGACCTGATGGCGACGCGGCTGGCTGACTATGTGGTCACCGAGTCGGGCTTTGGCGCTGACATGGGCATGGAAAAGTTCTTTGACATCAAGTGCCGCGTCACCGGTCTGCAGCCCGACTGTGTCGTGCTGGTGGCCACCGTGCGTGCACTCAAGATGCACGGCGGCTTGGGGCAAATCGTCCCCGGCAAGCCTCTCCCGCCCGAGTTGACCACCGAGAACCTCGAGTACCTGCAAAGGGGCTGCGCTAACCTACGAGCGAACATCGGCATTGCCCGCTTGTTTGGAGTGCCAGTGGTGGTGTGCATCAACCGCTTTGCCACCGACACCGACGCCGAGATCGAGCTGATCCGCCGGACGGCGATCGAGGGCGGCGCTGAGGATGCTGTGCCCAGCGAGCACTGGGCCTACGGCGGCGCAGGCGCTCGCGACTTGGCCGAAGCGGTGATGCGCGCCTGCGAACTGCCCAAGCAACCCCGAATGCTCTATTCGCTCGACCTGCCCATCAAAGACAAAATCGAGCTGCTGGCCACCCAGGTGTATGGCGCTGACGGCGTAGACTATACACCCGAGGCCGAGGACAAGATCGCCCTGTTCACCCACCTCGGCTATGGCAACCTGCCCATCTGCATGGCCAAGACGCATCTGTCGCTCTCGCACGACCCCACGCTCAAGGGCGTGCCCAAGGGCTGGCGGCTACCCATCCGCGACGTGCGCGCCAGCGTGGGCGCGGGCTTTGTCTATCCGCTTTGTGGCGACATGCGCACCATGCCCGGGCTGCCGCGGCGCCCAGCTTTCATGGATATGGACTTGGACGCCAACGGGCGGGTCAAGGGCCTGTTCTAGCCTCTGGATGGACAAAACAGAGGCCAGACGGATGCCCGTCTGGCCTCTGTCAATGTCTCGTCTATAGCTCGCGGTCGTGGGCCAACCGATAGAGCCGGCTGCATAGCCATATGCTGACCGTGCAAAAACCCAGGTTGACCAACTCGGCGATGCCAAAGCCGGCCAACTGGGCCAGCCCGGGCACCACCACAGCGATGGTCGTGTGATAGATGACCGCAAAGCCAAACCAACGCTTTTGCTTCGAGACGAGGCTCTCCATCACCAACAAGGTCCAAGCCAACTGGTGGGGCAAGGCCATCAGCCGCTCGACGGCCACCACCATCGGCTGGGTCCAATCGGTAGCCATGATGTCGCCCAGCTGGGCGGTCAGCGCGGTCGAAAGCGCCGGATTGGCGGCCAGCGTGTCGGGGAGGCCGACGATGTGCAGGGCGATATAGGCCAGCAGGTAGACAAAGGTCAGACCGGCAATGAGGAACATCGTCTCGACGGCGGCATAGCCCAGCCCAAAGCCCAGGCCATGCAGCCAGGTGAGCTTGAGTCCGCCACGGGGGAACAGGTAGCGAAAGCCGATCCATCGGCTGCCCTCTTCGACAACGGCCGTGCTCAGCGCCAGGGCCAACAACCAGACGAAGGCATGGGTGGGCGTTGTCAGCCGCTCGCCCAGCACCACATCTAGATACACGCTCAACGGCAGCCAGGTCAACAGCTGAAAGACCGTATAGGTCAGCGCGCCATAGACAAAGGGTAGCCAACGGATCGGCCCCCTGCGCCTGGCGACCAGCACCGCCGTCAGCGGCGCACCGACCTGGATCAGGAGCGAGATGGCAAAGGCGAAGAGCGTGCTTGTGCGCACGGCGCCTCCGATCGATGGGCTGTGAGCGCCTGTATTATAGCCCCCAGCGCCCGCTCGCCAAGGCACCGGCGACCGCGGCTGACGCGCCGATCCGCGCTCGTCCGCTCGCACCTCTTGCTCGGTTTGTGCCGCAGCGCTAGACTCGGAGCACTCTCCCCGGAGGTGTGCAGTGAAACTCTCTCTGGCGTATGATCGCTATCTCGATGCCATTTGGGGTGGCTGGATCGGCAAGTCGATCGGGGGCACGGTGGGCGCCCGTTTCGAGGGCTACAAGGGATGGATCGAGCTGGACCCGCGCGACCTGTTCCCTGAGACCATCCCCCCAAACGATGACCTCGACCTGCAAATCTTGTGGTTGCACGTGTTAGAAGAGCGTGGTGCGGCGCTCACGTCCGACGACCTGGCTGCCGCCTGGCTTGAGCATTGCTGGTATCCCTTTAACGAATACGGCATCTTTCGCCGCAACTGGCAGTTGGGCATCCACCCGCCCGACTCGGGCCGTTACGGCAATGCGTTCTGGGAGACGGGCGAGGGTTGCCCCATCCGCTCCGAGATCTGGGGCTATGTCTTCCCCGGCGCGCCCGACCTGGCCGCTGCCTATGCGCAGCGCGACGGCCAACTCGACCACACGGCCCAGTCGGTCGGCGCCGAGCGTATGCTCGCTGGCATGGCTGCGATGGCCTTTTTCGTCAGCGACCTGCGCCGCCTGCTGGCAATGAACCTGCACTATTTGCCCGCCAACACGCCCATCGCCCGGCTGTGCCAGGCAGCTGTGGCGGCCTATGACGAGGGCCTGTCGCTGGCGGCGTCCCTCGAGCGATTGCTCACTCTAGAGGGAGTGCCCGAGGCTTGCGATTCAAAGATCAATGTGCCCTTCACCTTGCTGGCGCTGCTCTATGGCCACGGCGACCTGCTCGAGACCCTGCTCTGCGCTCTGCATTGCGGCTATGACACCGACTGCACCCTGGCCACCGCCGGCGCCCTGGTCGGGCAGATACTGGGCGCGGCGCACATCCCTGCAGCGCTCCAGGAGCCGATCGGCGACCAGCTCGTGATGGGCATTGCCTATCGCCGCCCCGAGATGACGCTCCACGCGCTCGCCCGCGACACAGCGCGCATTGGGGCGCTGTTCACCGACCAGCTCAACGGCGCCTGCGTGCTCACCGACCGGCCGGCGCTTGCGCCCCTGCCGCAGGTCGAGCCTGCACCGACGATCGCCGTGCGCTATCACGGCCTGCCCTGCGCCGCGCCCGGCGACACGGTGGCCGTCGATGTGCAGGTCTCGGGCGCGCCAGCCGCGCCACAGACATTGACCATCACGCCCCCACCGGGCTGGGCCTGCCTCCCCAACAGCGGGCACATCTCGGCGGCGCAGCCCACGGTCACCTGCCAGCTCTACCTGGCCCCGGATGTGCCCTCGCTAGCGCAGGCCAACCTGTTCACCGCTCGCCTGGGTGAGCAGAGCTATACGTTTGGCGTGGCCGGCGAGGGACTCTATCGCTTCTTGGGGGTCTATTTCGAGCCGTTGCCGCCTGAGGGCGATGCCTTGGCCGCTCGGCGACGGATGAATCATCACTTTGTCACCTGGGGCAAGGACTATGCCGCGGGCGCCGACCCCGACGCGTTGTTCGCTCACTGGTCGCAGGTGCTGGGTCGGCCTGCCGTGCTGGCGGCGCGCGAGAACGAGCTGGACCTCACCCAGATGACCGGGCTGCGAGGCGCCTGTGTAGCCTATTTCGACCGCACCGTCCTCTCGCCCGATGAGCGCGACGTGTACCTAGTGATCGGCAACACCGACGCCTTTCGTCTGCGCCTCAACGGCATCGAGCTAGCCGCCGTGGACGAACGAGTGGCCTGGTCGCCCTTCAACACCATCGTGCCCGCCCATCTGCGCGCGGGCGCCAACCGCCTCTGGCTCGAGCTGGTGCGACGCGGAGACGAGATGCGCTTTACTCTGGGCATCCGCCAGAGTGGCCCGCGCGGCAGAAACGGCCACGATTGGTGCACCGAACTGGCCGATGCCAACCCGCTGACGGGCTGAACAGACCGTGAACAAAGAACGAGGGGGCTGCCCAAGGCAACCCCCTCGCCAGATCTCGACGAATCGCTAGAGAGGCAGTTTCCAGACGAGGCCGCCCAGGCTCAGCGCATACAGTGCGCTCGCGCCATCACCATCATCCTCCACGTACACCACACTGATCAGGCTCTCTGAGCCCAACCCCGGCGAGAAGCGCTCCCAAGTGCGGCCAGCGTCGATCGACTGATAGATGCCGTTGCCCGTGGCGACATAGATCACGCCGTCGCCATCGAGCTCACCCAAGACGAGCACACCCAAGGCATTGGCGCCATTCGGGTCGACCTTGGTGCTGATCCAGACGTCTTTGGCGCGCCGCAGAGGCCGCAAGCAGTAGGGGCCGGTGACCAATACGGCCTGGTTGGCCACGTCGTCGATCACGCCGCAGGGCATGGCGATGTCGATCCAGCGCGCATCGGTGACCTGAGTGGTGAGCTGACGCCAATCGGCGCCGGCGTTCGTCGAACGCCACAGCACCACCCGCGGCTGCTGATTGGCCGTCTCGCCTTGCGCCGAACCTAGGTAGACAGTGTGGTCATGGGCAAACGCGGGCGACACCGCGATCGCCAAGATCTCTTGGTTCGGGCAAGGAGTGGCCACCGACGCCCAGTTGCGGCCACCATCGCTGGTGGTGAATAGCGCGCCCTCGTTGGTACCCGCCCAGCCAGTGAGGCCATCGGGGGCCATGCCCAGCGCTTGAACACCCCGTAGGCTCAACGTGGTGACCCACCCGGAGCCGTCTTCGCTGCGCAAGATGCCCTGGCCTTGTGTGCCCACCAGCAGCGCGCCGCCAGGCAACACGGCCATCGTGGTGATCGGGGCATACTCTTCAAGGCCGGGCAGCGGCCGCCACTGCATATCACGAGGATCGGCGACCCAGATGCCCTCCTGCGGCCCCAAGGCATACAGCAGGCCCTCGGCCGCGATCAGTCGGGCGAAACCGCGTGCGGTGATGCCTTTGCCCGCGGGCGTCCAGGTCAGTCCCCCATCGGTCGAGCGATAGATGCCGGCGTTGTGCAGCCCAGCGAGCAGCACCTGGTCGTCTCCACTGAGGGCCAGCACCACGCCGGGCAACTCGGCGGCCAGCGTCCAGCTCGACCCACGATCGGAGGAGCGATAGATGCCATTGCTCACGCCAGCGAGCAATACGCCACTCTCTGCCCAATCCGCCGCAGGCCACAGGCAGTTCACCGGACCTTGGCCCAGCTGCTCGACGAGCACATCCCAACTGCGGCCACCGTCCTCAGACACCCACAGCGCGCCACCCTCGGTGCCCGCATACACGGTCTCATCGCGGGCATAGTCCGGGCTGACCAAGAGCACGGCCACCGGGTCCTCATCGGTGAGGAGTTCGGTCTCGCGCCAGGCGCGACCGCCGTTACGCGAGATGAACACCCCTCCGGGGGTAGCAGCGAACATCACCTCGCGCTCTGACCAATCGGGGGCTACCGCCAAGGCCAGCACGCTGCTGTCATCGAGGCCAAAGCTCGACTCTTCCCACACGTCGCCCGAGCTGCGCGACACCAACAACCCACCGCCATCGGTGGCCGCAAAGACGGTGCCGTCTTGGCCAAAATTCGGCGAGGCGACCAGGGCGGTCACCGTAGCGCGGCCCTCACTGGGTACGCGCCCCTGTTCCCACGTCTGGCCATGATCGAAAGAAGAGAACAGTCCGCCGCCGAGTGCGCCGGCGAACAGCGCCCCGTTGTTGGCCACCGTGACCGCGCTGATCATGGGGGTGGAGAGCCCCGAGAGGCGCTGCTTCCACGTCTCAGCATCTCGGCTGACGTATACGCCACAGCCCGTGACCGCCCAGTACCAGTGCACATCTCCCTTGGCATACACAGCCAGGCCAAACACGGTGCCGCCGTCGGTGATCGGGCCAAGATTGCTCCAAACGCTTTCTTGCACGCTGGTGGTCATGGCGTAAAACTCTCCTGGGGTTTGCGATGAAGGACGAGGGCATCGGTAGTCAGCAACATGACGGCCCCACTGACCCCTTGTTGCAGCGCGCGCTTGGCCACTACCGCAGCGTCGGCGATGCCGAGCTCGATCATAGGGCCATAACGTTCGTTCATGACGTCATAGCCATAGCCCACGCCTAGACGCTCGCTCTCGGCGATCACGAGCGGAGGGTGTAGACCAGCATTGCCGGCGATGCGGCGCATGGGCTCTTCGAGCACACGCGCGAGCACCTGCACGCCCAAGCGCTCATCCCCCTCGGCCTCGACGGTCTCTAGCGCGGGGATGCAGGCGAGATAGGCGGCGCCGCCGCCGGGCACAATGCCCGCTTCCATCGCCGCGTCGACGGCGTGCATGGCCTCTTCGGCTCGCTCGGTGAGCGCCTTGCGCTCCTGGCTGGTGAGGGCGCCGATGCGCAACTCGCCGATGCCCCCGGAAAAGTGCTTGAGCAGCGTGCGCAGAGTGGCACGTTCTTCCGGATCGTGCGAAGCGCGGAGCCTGGCGCGCAGTTCGCGGCGACGCTCTTCGCACAAGGTCCGATCGCCACGGCCGCCGGCGATGGTAAAGGTCTCGCGGGTGACCGTCACTCGGCTAGCACGGCCCATATCGCTCAAGCGCACGTCCATCTCAGACCAGCCGTGCTTGTCATCGAGAAAAGTGGCGCCCGTGAGGAGGGCGATGTTTTGAAAGGTGCCGGAGCGTTCTTCACCCACGGGCTTTAGGCTGGCGGCGCAAGAGGTGATAATGCCCTGCTCGTTGTTGGCCACCAACATGCTGAGCGCCTTATCGCTCATGCCACGTACGGCAAAGAACACCGACTTGCCGCCCGCCTTGATCACCTGTTCGAGGATCTGCTGGATGGCCTCGGTGCTTTCGAAGCGGATCTCACCGACCACGATGTAGGGGTCGTCCAGCACGGCCACGTGTCGATCCTGGTCGGTGATGAGGTAGGGCGAGAGATAGCCCCCACGAAACCGCGCGCCATCGCGATAGACGCGGTCGTGGTAGGTAGCGATGTAAGGCTCGATGACGATGGCGGCATCTTCACCCAACACATCGTACAGCTCGCCCAAGAGTTTGCCGATCTCGGCGTCGCCGATGGCGGCAGTGGCCACGGCTGCGATGCGCTCTTCGCCTTGAAGCGGCATGGCAAGGCGCTCTAGCTCGGCCAGGGCCACAGCCAGGCCCTTTTCGATGCCCCGACGCAGTATCATGGCGTTGGCGCCGGCAGCGATGAGTTTTTGCATCTCACGAGCGGTGGCTTGGGCGATGACGGCGGTGGTGGCGCTGCCGTCTCCAACCGCTTGACGCATGTGCCAGACGATGTGGCGCATCATCATCGCGCCCACATTCTCACTGCGGTCAGGCAGCTGGAGCACGCGCCGAGCAATCGTTGCGGCATCGTTCAAGAGCTCGGTCTCGTTCGTGCCTTCGCGCTGGTTCGCGATGTGCCCGCCAATCGGCCCCAGAGTCAGCGATAGCAGCCGACCCAGAGAGTCAAAGCCACGCAGCATGCTGACTCGACATTCTTCCCCAAGAAGCAGGTCAGGTTTGGGCATAGAGCGACCTCGTTGTTGCCTCCTTGAACTGATCTGACGCCGAGCCTAGGCGCGAGTATACCATCATTGACGGGGTGCACCAACCTAGGCAAAAACGCTTAGAGGATCGAGCTACACGGGGAGGGCAATCTCGACTATAATGTAGGTACGATATCCGATCTGAGCAAAGGAGCAAATGATGGGCAAGCGCATCGAGATCCGCTATTGCACCTCTTGAGGCTTCCTCCCGCGTGCCGTCAGTTTGGCGGACAAAGTGCTCGGTCAATTCAAGAACGCGGTCGGCGAGCTGGCCCTGGTTCCCTCCAGTGGCGGGGCCTTTGAGGTCAGTGTCGACGGCGAACAGATCTATTCCAAGCTGCAGACCGGCCGCTTCCCCAGCGAGAGCGCGGTCATCAGCGATATCGCTGCCAAGCTCTGAGGGCCCTGAGGGCCGCTCTTGCTGGCGGCCCTCTCTTAGCCCACGCCTGCGCTAGAGGCATGAGCGCGGGGCAGCCTGCTCTCCTCTACAGATTGGTCCTACAGGCATTCCATGCTAGACTGGGCGAAACGCTGCCCTGTCGGAGAGAGCGCCTAATGAAGACCATCCGCTTTGCCATGATCGGCCTGGGCAACATCGGCCGCAACTTGCTCGATATCCTCGTGCATCGCCGCGACGCTATCGCCGCGACCTATGGCTTGCAGTTCAGCCTGGTGGGCGTTGCCGATTCGCATGGTGCCGCCCTATGCCCCACTGGCCTGGATATGGCCGCCCTGCGCGACCTCAAGCTGGCCCAGCGCAGCGCCGCCGACCTGCCTGTGTACGGCCGGCCTAGCCTCAGCGGCCTCGAGATGCTCGCTCAGGTAGAGGCGGAGATATTCGTCGATGCCTCGCCCACGAACGTGACCGACGGCGAGCCGGGCATGAGTTGCGTCAAGGCTGCCCTGGGCCGCGGTATGCACCTCGTCTCGGCCAGCAAGGGGCCACTGGTGCTCGCCTATGACGAGCTGATGTCCCTGGCCGCCGCCCACGGCAGCCGCGTGCTGTTCAGCGGCACGGTGGCGGGGGGGTTGCCCACAGTCAATATCGGTATGCGCGACCTCGTCGGCAGCGAGGTGCTCCGCGTCGAGGGCATTTTCAACGGCACCACGAACTATATCCTCACGCGCATGGCCAACGAGCATCTGAGCTATCCCGAGGCAGTTCGCGGTGCACAGGCCGCGGGCATCGCCGAGGCTGACCCCACCCTCGATGTCGATGGCTGGGATGCAGCCAACAAGCTGGTGATCCTTGCCAATAGCGTGTTGCGCCGGCCGACGCGTCTCCAGGACGTGGCGATCGTCGGCATTCGTGACCTCACTCTCGCCGACTTGGAGGCGGCCGCCGCCCGAGGCCAGACGATCAAGCCCCTGGCCATCGCCGAGAAGACGGGAGATGACTATGCCTTGCGCGTCGAGCCGACCTGGCTGCCCCTGAGCCACCCCCTGGCGCGCACCGGCATGTGGGATATGGCCGTGGTCTATTACACCGACTATATGGGTGTGATCAGCGCCGTCATCGAGGAAAAGGGGCCTGTGCCTACCTCGGCGGCGCTGCTGCGAGACATGCTCACGCTCTACCGTTGAGGGCGGTCGAACAAGCGCACGGCCAGGTCCCCGATGGCAACGACGATCAGCCCCCAAGAGGCCATCAGCAATACGACCAGGCCCAGATAGAGTAAGGGGCTCTGGTCGGCGATCTCGACATACAGGCGCAATAGTGAGACGTACATCGACCCCTCCCCAACACGCTACCGCCAGTATAGCCACGCGCTCGGCTCGCGCCAACCTTGCCCCAAGCCATGGCCGACGCGCCTGACCGAGCAGCCATCACCGCGGCGTTATTGGCGTGGTATCGCGCCGAGCGCCGCGACCTACCCTGGCGGCAGACCACAGACCCCTACCGCATCTGGCTGTCAGAGATCCTACTCCAGCAGACGCGCGTGGCTAGCGTCATCCCCTACTATCGACGGCTGACCGAGCGCTACCCCACCATCGAAGCGCTGGCAACGGCCGAGCTCGACGAGCTGTTGGCGCTATGGCAGGGGCTGGGCTATTACGCGCGGGCACGTAACCTGCTCCGTGCCGCGCAGGTCGTCTGTCTGAAGTATAGCGGCCAACTGCCGGCCGAGCGCGAGGCGCTGCTCTCTCTGCCGGGCATCGGCGAGTACACGGCGGACGCCATCCTGAGTATCGCCTACGGCCAGCCCGTGGCCGCCATCGACGGCAATGTCCGCCGCGTGCTGGCGCGACTGTTCGACCTGCCACTCGACACGCGCTCTCCCGAAGCGGGGCGCTGGTTTGCCGAGACCGCCCACGCGCTGCTGCCGCCCGACGCCGCCGGCGACTATAACCAGACGATGATGGATCTGGGTGCAATGGTGTGCACACCGCGCCACCCCGCATGTGCCGCCTGCCCGCTCGATGCCCAGTGTCTGGCGCTAGCGCGCGGCACTATCGCCGAGCGGCCCGTGCGACAGCCTCGTCAGCCGGTGGCCGTCCATGTGTTCGTGGCCGCCTATAGCGAACAGGATGGCCGGTTGCTCCTGGTGCGGCGGCCGCCTACCGGCCTGTTAGGCGGCCTATGGGAGCTGCCCAACTGGCCCGTGCCCCCAGGCGAGGCGCCAGCCGGGGCTCTCGAGAGTGCCCTAGCGATCCAGGCCCCCGGTGCCCAGGTGGGAGGAGAGCTAGCGCTTGTGCGCCATGGCTACACCCACTTCTCGGTGCGCATGCATGTGTTGCGCACAGAGCTCCCCGGCGACAGCGGCGCCTTTGACCCCGCACCCATGTGGGACACTGCCTCTTGGCTGGCCCGCGAAGAGCTGGGGCACTATGGCCTCACAGGCGCGACGGTCAAAGCGCTCGGCCACGGCTCCTAGGCTATCGAGCGCCGCTATGCCTTGCTGCCGGGGATGCCCGGCTCGGTCATGGCGTAGGGATCGAGCACGCGGTCGAGCTGCTCGGCCGTGAGCAGCCCCTGTTCTTCGACCACCTGCCGCAGCGACACACCCCGGCGCAGCGCCTCTTGGGCCACCTTGGCTGCGGCAGCATAGCCGATGTAGGCGTTGAGCGCCGTGGCCAGGCCGATGCTCTTTTGTGCCAACTCGGCACACCGCGCCTCGTTCGCCTCGATGCCCTGCACACAGCGCGTGGTAAAGGCCGCAATGCCGTTGGTGAGCACCTCGAGCGATTGGAGGAGATTGTAGGCCAGGATGGGCACCATGACGTTCAGCTCGAGCTGGCCGGCCTGCGCGCAGCCCAGGATCGTCAGGTCGTTGCCCATAACGTGATAGCAGACCATGTTCAGCATCTCCGCCATCACCGGATTGACCTTGCCCGGCATGATCGACGAGCCGGGCTGCACAGCGGGCAGAGTGATCTCGGCCAGGCCAGTGGTCGGCCCCGAGCTGAGTAGCCGCAGGTCGTTGGCGATGCGCGTCAGCGTGACGGCTAGAGTGCGCAACGCCGCCGAGAGGTCCGTCAGATCCGCGGCGCTCTGCATCGACTCGAACAGGTTGCCCGAGCTGCGGAAGGGGATGCCCGTCAGTTCGCTCAATCGTTGCACCATCGCCAGGTGATAGTCGGGGTGCGCGTTGGTGCCCGTGCCCACGGCTGTGCCGCCGATACCCAAGCGACGCGCGCGGTCGGCGGCGGTGGCAATCCGCTCTCCATCCAGGCGCACCGCCTGGGCATAGCCGCCAAACTCTTGGCCCAGACGCACGGGCACCGCGTCTTGCAGGTGGGTCCGCCCCGATTTCAAGATCGCGTCGAACGCGACAGCCTTGGCCTGTAGCGTGTCAGCAAGAGCATTCACCTGCGTGAGCAGCGGGCCGACCAGTTGCGCGGCGGCCACGCGCGTTACCGTGGGGATCACATCGTTGGTCGACTGGGCCATGTTGACGTGGTCGTTGGGATGGATGGGGTCATACACCCCACGGCGCCCGCCCAGTGTCTCGTTGGCCACGTTGGCGATCACTTCGTTGGCGTTCATGTTGTGCGAGGTGCCGGCGCCCGCTTGGAATGGGTCGACCACGAACTGGTCGTGCAGCTCTCCGGAGACGATGCGCTGCGCAGCGGCCACGATGGCCTCGCCCCGGCGAGCATCTAGCTGGCCTAGAGCCATGTTCACCTGCGCGGCCGCGAGCTTGACCAGCGCCGTTGCCGCGATGTACACCGGCGACTGTTTGAGGCCGCTGATGCAAAAGTTCTCCACGGCGCGTTGCGTCTGTGCGCCCCACAGTGCCTCGTCGGGCACAAACACCGGGCCAAGAGAATCACGCTCCGTCCGCATCGTCATCGCCATCCTCTTGAGGTTGGTGCGTGGCATAGGCCACGCCCTGCAAAAAGCCCCTGGCTCGCTCCGTCAGGCGGTACCGCTTGACCAGCGCCCAGAAGGCCGGCGAATGGTTGGGCTCTTGCAGATGGGCCAGCTCGTGGATCAGCACATAGTCGCGCACCCAAGAGGGCATGTTCTGCACACGCTCCGAGATGCGGATGGTGCCCTCATTGGGCGTGCAACTGCCATAGCGATGATGCTGGTTGCGCACATAGCGGATGCTGCGCCACGAGAGCTTTCCCCGAAAGTAGCTGGCGTTGAGCTGTTGGGCGCGCTGTTCGAGCTCGGTGTCTGGGTCAGGCGCCTCGCGGCCAGGCTGGCTGCGCTGCAGGCGGGGCCACAGGCTGGCCAACGCCTGCTCGATATCGTGGACGCTCGTGGTCAGCGGCGCCCGCACCTCCAACGTGGCCGGGCCAACCCAGCCAACTGCCAGGCTCTTGGTGCGGCGTGCGCTGCGCAATACCCGCACCTGCACCCGCGCTCCATCGGGCTGGTCAAGCGAGAGTACCTCGTCGGCTGGCCAGTAACGCGTCACTGAGGGCATGAGCAATCTCCTCAAAGCAAAGACCCCAACGTGCTTGCGTTGGGGTCTCACCTGGTGCCGAGAGAGGGATTTGAACCCTCACGGGTCTATTACCCACTGCGCCCTGAACGCAGCGCGTCTGCCGTTCCGCCATCTCGGCTCAACGGCGCAGATGATACACCGAGTCTGCCAGGCTGTCAAAAGGTCCACGGGTGCTCCGTCAGCGCCCGTCGATGAGTCCCTTCTCCCGAGCCTCGGTGTAGAGCATCCGTTGTGTCGACGTATACCAATCGGCAATGTTGCGAAAACGGTCCGCCGCCTCGCCGATGACGCCGATCTGGACGCCTTGGATGTTGGAATCCACGGCGTACGAATAGATCGGCTGATACAGCAACAGCGAGGGCACATCTTCGGCGAAATAGGCCTGGAACTCGGCATAGAGCGCCGCTCGCTCGGCTTCGTCGGTGGTCAGGCGCGCAGCCTCGAGCACGCGGTCGCTATCTTCACTGATATAACCGGCAAAGTTAAAGCCCTCTTCTGTAGCCTGGCTCGAATGCCAATAGGGATAGGGATCTGGATCGGCGGCGAGGTTCTGCCAGCCGATGAGCACGGCGTCAAAGCGGCGAAGGCGGAGCTGTTCGCTCACCAAGACATCCCACGAGACGAACGTCGGGTTAGCCTGGATGCCCACCTGACGCAGTTGGGTGCAGATGCCCTCGACCAAGGCCTTGCGCACTGGATCATCGTCGTTGGTGACCAACGCGAACTCTAGCCGATAGCTCCCCTGCTCGCGGATGCCATCACCATTCTGATCGTACCAGCCGGCCTCATCCAAGATCGACCGTGCCTTGGCCGGATCGTACGTGTACTTGAACACATTGGGGTCATAGGCCCACGAGTTCGGCAGGATGGGGCTGTGGATGATCCTGCCCTGGCCATCGAGCGCGGAATCGATCAGCGCCTGGCGATCGAGCGCATACATCATGGCGCGGCGCACCTCAGCGCCCTGGAACATCGGGCGATCCAGGTTGAGGATTACCAGGTTGTATCCGGCCAGCGGGCCGTTGTACAGCGTGAGGTCTGAATCTTGGCGCACCTCATCGAGATACTCGGGCAACACGCGCGAGATGCCCTGGATCTCGCCGCGCTTCCGCGCCTCGAACACCGAGGGCGTATCGGGGTAGAACCGGAACTCGAGCTGTTGCAGATAGGGCACAGGCCCATAGTAGGCCGCATAGGGCACCAGGGTGACTCTTTGGACGTTGATGTCTTGCACACAGAACGGGCCGGTGCCGATGGGCGAACCGTTGAAATCGCTCTCGGCCAAGAGCGCTGGGTCGACCGCGCGCAGGACGTGCGCGGGGAGCAGGCCTATGGTGGTGTATTCAAGGAAGGGCGCATACGGCTCACGCAAGGTGAAACGCACCATATAGTCGTCGAGCGCCTCGACCGCCACAGTGCGCCACAGATCGGCCAGATCGGCTGCCCCTTGAAAGCCCTGGTTCTGCATCAGCCCGATGGTAAAGACCACATCGTCAGCTGTGAACGGCGCCCCATCGTGCCAGGTGACGTCTTCACGCAGATAGAAGGTATAGATCGTGCCCCCCGCGGAGATGTCCCAGCGGGTGGCCAGGTCCGGCTGGACGCGCCCCTGTTCATCGACCTTGGTCAGGCCACTATAGATGAGCGCGGCCAGGTCTTGGTCGACGGGGTTGGCCTGCGCAAGCAGGGGGTTGATGGTCTGGGGCGTGCCCGCGAGACCCTCGACATACACGCCGCCGGGCTCGGGCACAGTGACGCGATTCATGCGAAAGGCGACATAGCCCAAGACAAGGGCGAGCCCAAGGATAGCAACGAGCGCAATGACGACCTGAAAGCGAATCCGCCCCATGGCTCTGCTAGACGAGCACGCTCACCAGAGACACGACGAAAAAGACCACCGCAATGACCACGGTGAGGTCATGCATCGTCTTTTCGACACCGCGCCGCGTCTGCTGAACCGACCCGCCGCCGCCAAACATGTTGCCCAGGCCGCTGCCCCGCCCCTGGATGACGGTCAGGGTGATGAGCGCCGCCGAGAGGATGATCTGTACGACATTCAGAATGGTCTGCAACAAGGCCGGAGCCTCCTCACTGGTCTGTAGCACATGGCGGGTGTCGAGCCAGGCTAGGTGGCCGCCATTATAGCACCGGCGCGTCGGTTGCACAACCGCCAGTTCCGAAAGCTTGACAAGCCACGGCGTTTGATGTAGACTTCGGCCTGCCTGAGAGGGCGGGCCGAGGTAGCTCAGTCGGTAGAGCACTTGACTGAAAATCAAGGTGTCCCCAGTTCAAGTCTGGGCTTCGGCACTGGCGGCGTTGCCGCTGGTTTCAGCGGAAGTGGCTCAGTGGTAGAGCATCTCCTTGCCAAGGAGAGGGTCGCGAGTTCGAATCTCGTCTTCCGCTCAAGCGATCGCGGTTCCCTCGCTCTTGGCGCGGAACCGTGATGTTTTGCGGCGACGTAGCCAAGTGGCAAGGCAGAGGTCTGCAAAACCTTCACCATCGGTTCGAATCCGATCGTCGCCTTAACCTTTTTGTGCAATGTCGGAGGGATGAGAGTTGGCCAACCTAAAGTCGGCGATCAAGCGGACGCGTCAAGAACCCAAGCGCCGTATGCGCAACCGTGTTGTCAAGTCTAGGATGCGTACTTCTGTCAAGCGCGCCCAGAGTGCGATTACGGCTGAGGATGAGGGCGCGGCCCAGGCCGCCGTCGTTGCGGCGATCTCACAGATCGACCGCGCTGCGGCCAAAGGCGTGATCCATCCGAACAACGCCGCTCGGCGCAAGTCGCGCTTGATGAAGCGCCTCAACGCCAAGTGATCGACCTCGTGGCTCGACGGCGACGTCGATAGGCCACCGCATCTCGGTTTCCTAGAGACACTGCCCTTGCGGGGAGTGTCTCTTTGCCTTTATGGGCGGCAGTGCCAGAGCTGCTGCCCATCCTTGGCCCAGGCGAGCGCACACCAGGGCGCCCAACGCTCGGACGCCAGGGCCTCCTTGCCATACTGCGCCTGCTCGGCCGGGCCAAGCCACACCCACGTCACCCCATAGCGCCGCAAGATGGCGCCTCTCTCTCGCTCGTCAGCTGATTGATAGGCCGTGGCGATGTCTCGCTCGCGTTCGGCGAGCAGGGCCGCGTCGCGCCCCCACTGGCGCTCGTGTTGTGGCCAGCCCAGCACCGTGGACACGCCGCTCAACGTGGCCAGGCGGCTGCCGGCGGGATCATAGTCCACCCCTGGCGCGGTCAACAACACATCTTGGGCCTGCGCGTGCTCACGCAGCCAGGCCACGGCCTCGACGGTGGCAGGAGACTCTGCCGCGAGCGCATCGAGCGACCAAGTGGCGCCTTTCTGCGGGACAGTCAGTAGGGGATAGCTCGCCAGACAGGCCCACAGCGCCAACGTCGCCATGGCCACCACGCGCTGCCCGCCGGCGCCGCCCTCTGCTCCAGAGGCACCGCGCCACAGAGACGCAACCGCCACCACCGCACTCGCTCCCAGAAGCCACCAGGCTTGGGCGTAGAACTTGAACACCGTGTTCATTCGCGAGCCAAAGAGATCGCCCAAGAAGAAGACTTCCACCGCCAAGCAAAGCCCCAGTCCGACAAACACCAGCTGCAGCGTCTCCGCTTGATCATCGGCTGGGCGGGCCCACAGGCGCGCTGTCACGACGGCCAGCCCCAGCGAGAGCAGCAAACCGAGCGCCGCCCCACGGGGCAGGCTGACCGCTGAGAGCACCAGCCGCCCCACGCCGCCCACCACCAGCACGGCGAGGATGGGCAACAACAACCAGACTAGCCACCAACGGCCCACTCGCTGGGTCGCGCGCCGCTCACGCCACAGCCAGGCGCTGAGAGGCAGCCACCAGGCGCCGAACACTAATAGATAGCTACGCAACGGCGTCTTGGCGAACCAGGCCACGCGCAGGCCGCTCACCTGTGAGTCGAGCGCGAGCCAGAAGGGCAGGTAAGGCACCAGTGCGGCAACGACCCCCAAGCCGCTCAAGCCCAGGGCGCTGCGCCAGCTCGACCGGCCAGCGCGCGCCGACCGGAGCTGCCCCAAGACCAACAGGCCGAGCAGTGTGGGCAGCTCCCAGCCATTGACCAAGGCGACCGCGCCACAGGCCCAGCCGGCGACCGCCACCCGAAGCCAACGTCCACGCTCGACACCGGCCGAGAGCGCCAAGCCCGCCACCGACACGGCAAACGGCAGAGCCATCCAGTGCGGGTGCAGGTCGCCCAGGGCCTGGCTGAACGCGGGGAACTCGGCGATGATCGTGCCGCTATGGCCGGGCAGCGCCGTGTCGAGCCACGGACGTGAGGCGCGCCACCAGGCATTGCCCTCGGGGATCAGCCGGCCAGTGACAGGCGCCTCGGCCAGGCCGGGCACGCCCAACCAACGAGCTACGTCGCCCGACAATACGCCGACGGCGTGCAGACTCTCGGCCAACAAGACCAGGTTGCCCGTGGCCATGATCGCCAGCGCGCCCAGAGCCGCCCAGCGACAACGTGCCGCGCCTTGCAAGCGCGCCTCGCTGGCCAGCAGCCACCACAACAGCCCATAGAGCGCTTGGGTGGCCAGGCCGGCGGTAGCCGCGAGCGCCAGGTTATAGGCGGCCGTCGGCGCCGTACTCGTGAGCCGCGCCACCAGCCCCCAGAGGAGATAGCCCAAGTAGTAGTAGCTGACTGGCTCGCCGGCGAGCCAGGGATCGGCCGGTGGCAGCTGCGCCGCGCGCGCACAGCTCGCCAAGAAGGCCATATCCATCGGCTGCTCGGTATGGGCAATGCCCGGCGCGCGCCCGCGCACCCACACCGTCCACGCCGCCGCGAGGGTGAACAGTACCTCGCCCCACAGCAGCGCACGCCAATGCTCGGCCAGAGCAGCACGGACGTAGGCCCAGCGACGCCAGCCAGTATAGACTCCAGCTAGAAAGAGGGCACCGGCTACCAACGCCAACGCGACTGGCACAGCGATCCGCTGGCCCAACAGCCAGACACCCCCACCCAAGCCCAACAGCGCCAGAGGGCGCGCCCAGGCCGCTGATGAGGGCGACTCGCGCCAGCCGAGCGCCGAGAGCAACAGCCAACCAGCTGCGCCTAGCGCCGACAACAGCCCCCACCAGAGAAACAAGGTGAACGCCACGGCCCCTCCAGGCGAGATTATAGCCCGTCGCACCCCAAACTGCGCGTCAGGTATGGCGATGCCCCCCACGACATTTACACGGGTGGATAACCCACGCCTTGACGGGCTGCGACTCGCCCTCTAACATCAAGTAGTGGAGCGACAGCGGGGTGCCCGATGAGCTACCTGGGACTGGATGTCGGCACGACGCTCTGCCGTGGGCTGGCCGTGAGCGAGACGGGCGTGGCCCTGGCGCGGATACAGCGGCGCTATGCCTCGCGCGACGCCTCGGGAGGCTGCCAGCTCGACGCCCGCGCGGTGTGGGACACGGCTCGCCGCGTCATCGCTCAAGCCGCTGACCTCACCCGCTCCGACCCCATCTCGGCCCTGGCGATCTCGGCTTCGGGCGAGGCGGTGCTGCCGCTCTCGCTCGAAGGGCAGCCGTTGGCGCCGTGCATCCTCGGCGCCGATGTGCGCGGCGCTGGCTACCTCGAACGGGTGCGTGAGGCCTTGGGCGCCGAGCGTCTCTATGACCTCACCGGCCGGCTGGGTGGCCAGGCCAGCGTG
>JBDKSN010000168.1:0-26669 GCA_039680625.1 Anaerolineales bacterium
GTCAGCCACCGGCGGCGGTTGACGACCTCGTCTTCCATCATGGCCACGGTGGCCGCTGGCCCGCCAAATCCCGTAACACCCAGCTTGACAAAGAGCCGTAGCACTTGCGCCAGCCGCTGGCGGCGCGACGTGTCGTCTGGGGCGAGGGGAGCTTGCGCTGTGGACATCGCTACCTCTGTCAGTGAGCCGCGCCCTTGGCCGCTAGTCGGCTACCGGCCACCAGAGTGCGAACCAGAGCAGCTCGCCATCCGAGTTGTTGCGCACGGTATGCGTCACATTGGGCGGAATGTCGACGACCATGCCGGGGAAGGCATCGGCGACCTCATCGCCCACCACCACCTGGCCATGGCCTGCGTGGAAAAAGTAGACCTCTTGGGTGGGGTGCGCGTGCGGCTCCATCTCGCCGCCCGGGTCTAGATGCCCCCAGGCGTGGCCGAAGGGCGCCTGAACGCCCTCGGGCAGCACGGGCATCGCCAAGATGGTGCCCGCATGGGCCGGCTGGGCCGACACACTGTCATAGCTGCTGGTCTTCATGCCTCGCTCCTTTCGCGTGACGCGGGATACAACTCGAGCTTGTCCATCAGATCCAGGGTCGCCGTCAGGCGCTCGCGCCAATCGGGACCCATGTCGAGCCACACGCGCGAGCCGCGCGCACGCACGCCGGGCTGCCGGTTGAGGCGCTGCGTCGCCGCGGGCGTCAAGAGCACGGGCAACACGAGCGTGATCTCGGTGTCGCTGCCCTTGATCTGGATGACGCCCGCCTGCTCAGCCTGAGCCTTGACACCGAGCAGATAGAAGAGGTCTTCCACCGGAGTGGGCAGGGCGCCAAAGCGGTCGCGCAGCTCATCGCGGATTTGGGCGACGTCGGCCGTCGTCTTGCAGCGCGCTAGGCGGCGGTAGAGCCGCAGGCGCAGCGACGTATCGGGCACAAAGTCGTCGGGCAGGTGTGCCGACAGGGGCAGGTCGATGCTCGGCCCCAGGTCGAGGGCAAAGGCCTCGGTGGCAGCGCGATGTTGCGCCCGGATGACCGCCTCGAGCGACTCGCCCGAGGCGTCGCGAATCTCTTGCACAGCGCGGCGCAGCAGGCGGCTGTACAGGTCAAAGCCGATGGCGTTGATGTGCCCATGCTGCTCGGCGCCGAGGATCTCGCCCGCGCCGCGGATCTCCATGTCGCGCATAGCCACGCGCAGCCCGGCTCCTAACTCGCTGGCCTCTTGAATGGTCTGCAGGCGCTTGGTGGCGATCTCGGTCAGCGGCGGCCGATAGAGGAGATACGCATAGCCGCGGTTGGTGCCGCGGCCCACGCGCCCACGCAGTTGGTAGAGCTGCGATAGGCCAAAGTGGTCGGCATCGTCGATCAGAATGGTATTGACGTTGGGGATGTCTAGCCCGTTCTCGATGATGGTGGTGCACAAGAGCACGTGGTAACGCCCCTCGGCGAAATCGATCATCACCTGGGCAAGCTCTTGTTCATCCATCTGGCCATGGCCGATGACGACACTGGCCTCGGGCACGACGCGGTGCAGCATCTCGGCCACCGCGTCGATGTCTTGGACACGGTTATGCACAAAGTAGACTTGCCCATTGCGGTCCATCTCGCGCAGGATGGCCGTGCGGATGACGTTCTCATCATACGCGGTCACCACGGTGCGTACGGCGAGCCGGTTCTCGGGCGCCGTGTCGATGATGCTCATATCGCGGATGCCGCTCATCGACATATAGAGTGTGCGCGGGATGGGCGTGGCGGTCATGGTGAGCACGTCGACCTCGCGGCGCAGGCGCTTGAGCCGCTCCTTGTGCGTCACGCCAAAGCGTTGTTCTTCATCGATGATCACCAGCCCCAGGTCTTTGAAGGCCACGTCTTGTGAGAGCAGCCGGTGCGTGCCGATGACTACGTCGACGCTGCCCTCTCTCAGCCCGCGAATGACCTCATCTTGTTCTTCGGGGCTGCGAAAGCGCGAGAGCATCTCTACTTTCACGGGAAAGGCGCGCAGACGACGGCGAAAGGTGTAGAAATGCTGTTGCGCCAAGACGGTGGTGGGCACCAGCACGGCCACCTGTTTGCCATCCATCACTGCCTTGAACGCGGCGCGCAGGGCCACCTCGGTCTTGCCATAGCCCACATCGCCGCAGATGAGGCGGTCCATCGGCTTGGGGCGCTCCATATCGGCCTTGATCTCGGCCAGGGCGCGGAGCTGGTCGTCGGTCTCTTCGTAGGGGAAAGAGGCCTCCAGTTCGTGCTGCCACTCGGTGTCGGGAGAAAAGGCCATGCCCGGCGTCACCTCGCGCGCCGCATAGAGCTCGAGCAGGTCGCGCGCGATGTCGCGGACCGCCTTCTCTGCCTTCTCACGGACGGCGGTCCACTCGGTGCCGCCCAGCCGGTGCACCCGCGGCACGTGCTCGTCGGCGCCCATGTAGCGGCTGACGCGGTCGGCCTGATGGATGGGCACGAAGAGCCGGTCGCCCTGGTCGTATTCGATCTCGAGATACTCGCGCTCGATCCCGCCAATGCTCTTACGCACCAGGCCGTGGTAGATGCCGATGCCATATTCCAGGTGCACGACATAGTCGCCCTCTTGCAGGTCGGCAAAGATCGCCTCTGGCGGCGCTTGCCGCGGGGACACCTCGCGGCGCCGCTGTTTGCGCACCCAACCGAACAGCTCGGCGTCGGTGAGCAGCAGCAGGTGCGCGGCGGGCATGGCCCAGCCCTCGCCGAGGACGCCGTCGACCAGGCTGAGTGTGCCCGTCGGCGGCAGCGTGGTCAGGTCGGCGGTGGGTTTCACGCGCAGATGCTGTTGCTGCAAGAGCGCGGCCAGCCGCTCGGCCTGCCGCGACACCAGCACTACGCGCTGGCCCTGCCCACGCAACGACACGGCCTCGCCCAGGCCGTCTTCGACCTGGCCGCCAAAGCGCGGCGCGGCCACAAAGAGCTGGCCCGTGGGCGCGCCTTGCGCCTGTTGCCCAAAGCCCAGGCTCACCGCGCCGCCCAACCGCGCCTTGAGCTCGGCCCACGTCCAGTGCACAACGCTGAAATTGGCGGGCAGGTCGCCATCGCGGATCATGTCGGCGCGCAGGCTCGTCGCCTGATTCTCCAGCCCCAGGGCGGCCGTCTCGAGGCCGAGCAAGTCGTCGGTGAGCACCAGCGTGTTGTCGGGCATATAGTCGAGCAAGGTGCTCGGGTTGGGGTACAGGTACGGCGTATAGTACTCGATGCCGCGAAAGTAGGCGCGCGCGAGCAGCTGCTCGCGATCTTGCTCATAACGCGCACGAGCGACGCCGTTGCACGACGAGAGGTCCCACGCCTCGAGCGCTGCGCGCGCCGCCGCGCCCCATTCAGGGAGGGCCTCACTGGCTGGCGGCAGCGAGACCTCATCGAGCGTCTCGAGTGTGCGCTGGGTGCTCGCGTCAAAGGTGCGGATCGAGTCGATCTCGTCGCCGAAAAAGTCGATGCGCACAGGATGGGCTAACCCGGGCGGGTAGACGTCGATCAGGCTGCCGCGGTGCCCAAAGGTGCCCGGCTCTTCCACTACCGCTACCGGATCATATCCGGCGCGTACCAGCCGCTCGGTGACCTGAGACATGGCTATCGCCTGGCCGCGCTGCAAGTGTTGCTGGGCGCGCAACAGCGCTCGTGGGCCGACCGTCTTGGCCAACAGCGACCACACCGAGGCTACCACGAGTAGACCCTGCGTCGGCTCTTGCGCCTGGCGCAACGCGGCCAGCTCGACGAGCAACGACACGCGCGCCTGGATGGTCTCGCGATCCCAAGGCGTCCGATCGTAAAAGATCGTGTCGGGCGCCTCGAAATAGCGCACTTGGGCCGAGTCGAGCGCATAGACCTGCACTTGCTCGGCGAGCTGTCGGGCGCTGCTGGGCGAGCTGCCCACATAGAGCACAGGCCCGGGCCAGTCGGCCTGCAGGGCAGCCAGCAGGTAGGGGCGTGCCGCCTCGAGCACATCGAGCGACATCGCGGGCAAGTGCGCCGTGTCGCGGCCAGAGGCCAGCTGCGTCAGCAGTTGGCGATAGGTGGGGTGCTCGCGCAGAGCGGCCAACAGGTTCAGCTTCATCGGTAGCCGCTCAACGGGGATAGAGGGGCTGGCCGTTATAGAGGTTCATCGCCTCCTGGATGCCCTTCTCGAGATAGATGCGGATGACTTCGTCGACGCGCTGGTAGGCTGCGGCGATGACCGGCGCCTGGTCTCGGCTGAAATCGTTGAGGACATAGTCCGCCGGGTCACCGGCGCTGGGCCGGCCGATGCCGACGCGCACGCGGGGGAACTCTTGCGATTTGAGCTGGGCGATGATGCTGCGCAGGCCGTTATGGCCGCCACTGCCTCCGTTTGGGCGTACGCGCACCTGGCCGATCTCTAGGTCGAGATCATCGTAGATGACGAGCAGATGGTCGAGCGGCACCTTGAACCAGTGCACTAGCGGGCCGACGGCCTCACCGCTCGCGTTCATGAACGTCTGTGGCTCGGCGAGCACCACGCGCTTGCCGATGATCGCGCCCTCGCCATACACCGCCTTGAAGCGGTGCTTGGTCAGGGGGATCTCGTACAGCCGCGCCACATACTCGAGGCAATGAAAGCCCACGTTGTGCCGATTGCCAGCGTATTGCCGGCCAGGATTGCCCAGGCCGACGATCAGATAGCGTTCCACGAGTTCCTCAGAGTTGAGCACCGAGCACCTGTCTGCCCGCAGGTGGCGGGCAAGCCAAGAGAGGGCTGTGCCCGCCTACGGGGGTGGCCAGCCCTCAACGATGGTCCTATCGTCAACGGCCCGCTAGAGCAGCCGTCGGATCCCGAACACGACGCCCACTACGGCGAAGACCGCGGCCATGGCCACGCCACCGTATATCGCCGATTGCTTCCACGCCTGCCAGTCGAACGGCGACTCTTCAGCCGTCTCGGGCGCCGTCAGCGTGGGCGTGGGCGCAGTGCCGCTGGGCGCCTTGGTCGGCGCGATCACGATCGGCGTCGGCGAGGCCATAGCGGTGGGCGTGGCCAGCTCTTGCCCCGCCTCGATGACGGGTGTCGGCGTCTGCTCTTCCGAGGGCGTGGGCGTTTCAGTGGGCGGGGGTGTAGAGGTCGGCCGCGTGTTGGCGATCACCACGTTGCGCACATAGAACTCTTCCCAGTTGCCATCCTGTTTGACGCCCTGCACGCGCAAGGTATAGACGCCATCGGGCAAAGCCGCCGTGTTCCACACCTCGAGCTGGCCATTGATCACGGGCTGCTCGTGCAGCGAGCCAATCACCGACCAGTCTGTTGGGTTGGCGCCGATGCCGAACTCGACCTTGTAGAACTGAAAGTCGGGCACGGAGGCCGAGCCGATGATCGGCACCTGGCCGCGCACCTCTTCGCCCATCACGGGCGAGGTGATTTGCACGACGAGCTCCTGAGCCAGGAGCGGCGTGGCCGTGACCAGGCCGATGACGAGAATAGCGATCACCAAAGATGCTCGTTTGAGCATAAGTTCCCTCGACTGAGCAGATGCTGTTGCGAGTGTACCACAAGCCCCCAGCTGGGGCAAAGCTTACGATGTAAGACGGCCCGCTCGGTGGGCGGGTTCCCGCTGCAAGGCTCGCTCTTCACCGGCGTTCGGGGCGCTGGCTTGGCCGTTTGACGCCGCGGGCAGCACACCTATACTGGGTATGAGTTATTGCAAGTGAGGCGGCATGATCGAGAGTGAAGAAGTAGCGGTCCGTGAAGATATCCTCGCGCGGTTGCGTCGCGTCGAGGGGCAGATCCGTGGCATCCAGCGGATGATCCAAGAGGATCGCGACTGTGAGGCTGTGGCCACGCAGTTGCTCGCGGCGCGCGCCGCGCTAGACAAGGCTAGTGTGTTCATCATGAGCCACCACATCGAACAGTGCCTGCTGGATAGCGCCGGGCACGCCGATCCAGAGCAGCTCAAGCGGGTGGTGTCGTTCTTTGTGCGCTTTGCCGAGAGTCCTACGTCCGATGTCGCTGTCGAGGAGGTCTGATGGGGTCGCTGGTCAGCATCACCGATGCCACGTTCGCCGAGGTCGTGCAGGCGCCGGGCGCCGTGTTGGTGGACTTTTGGGCTGACTGGTGTGCCCCCTGCCGGATGCTCGCGCCGATCCTCGACCGGCTGGCGGTCGAGCTGCAAGGGCAGCTCCAGATCGTCACGCTCGATGTGCAAGCCAACCCCCAGACGCCCACCCAGCTGGGCGTGTTGAACCTGCCCACGATGATCCTCTTTCGGGATGGCCAAGAGCGCAAGCGCCTGACCGGGGCCATGCCTGCGAAAAAACTCGCCCAACAGCTCCTCGAGGCGCTCGCCTGAGGCTGTCCTCCGAGGGCCACCCCCACGGGCGGCCCTCGACCTATGCGCGCTTAGCAGAACTGGGGCAGCCACTGCGCCTCGGCGGCGAATAGCTCGTCGGTCATGGCGCGGATCTGTGGTAGCGTGCACACCGCAGCGGTGAGCGGGTCCATCATCAGCGCGTGAACGATCATCTCGCGGTCGCCAGCCAGCGAGCCAGACACGGCCAGCTCTTGCACGGCGATGTTGCTGCGATTAAGCGCCGCCAGCACCGGCGGCAGGTCGCCCACGTAGCAGGGCTGGATGCCGTTGCCATCGACCACACAGGGCACCTCGACGCAGCAGCCCGTGGGGAGGTTGGTGATCAACCCCGTATTCGGCACGTTGCCATAGATGATCGTCGGCGTGTTGGTCACGGCGGCCTCGATGATGAACGAGCCATACTCACTCGAACGTTGCGTGGGCAACGGTTGGGTACCCGCGATCTGCGCCCGCACCTCATCGAGATAGTCTCCCAGACGCGCCTTGCAGTGATTGAGGTAGCCGGCGTTGCCGCCAAAGGCGATCCAGTGGTCGCGCGGATCCTGAAAGCGCGGCACCAGTTCACGCTCGATCATCGCCGCCGACTTGCGAAAGTAGGGCACGTATTCCGAAGCGTGGCCGCTCGACTCGGTGACAAAGTAACCGAACTGCTCGAACTCTTCGATGCGCACAGGCTCTTGGCCGCGTCGAACGGGGTCTTGCACGGCCTGTCGCAACAGCGGATAGGCATCTTCTCCCTGCCAGCGGAACTCGAGGAACCAGGCCATGTGATTGATGCCCGCCACGCGGTAGCGCACCTCGTCCAGCGGCGCGCCGATGAACTCGGCGAGCAGGGCCGCTGTGCCCTGCACACTGTGACACAGGCCCACATAGGGCCGACCGGCGCCCGCCGCCACGCCCCAGCTGTTGATGGCCATCGGGTTGCTATAGTTGATGAGCAACGCACTGGGCGCGCAGAGCTCGTTCATGTCTTGGCAGATGTCGAGTAGCACCGGGATGGTGCGCAGTCCGCGGAACACGCCGCCTGGGCCGAGCGTATCGCCCACGCACTGGCCCACGCCATAGCGCAGGGGGATATCGATATCGTATTGATAGGCCTCCAAGCCGCCCACCTGGATGGTGGTGATGACAAAGTCGGCGTCGGCGAGCGCCTCGCGGCGGTCGAGCGTGGCCTCGATCCTGGCGGGCAGCCCGCGGGCGTCGACCATCTTTTGCACCAGGGCGCGCGAGATCTCCAGGCGCTCGGGGTCGATGTCCATGAGGGCGATGGTGCAATCCCGCAGGGCCGGCGCCAGGAGGATGTCGCTGGTGAGATTGCGGGTGAACACGACGCTCCCCGCACCGATGATGGTGATCTTGGTCATGGCTTCCCTCAGCAAAAGGCTACGCAAGGATGATAGGTGCGCGCCAGGGGGTGGTCAAGCGCGGTGGATCGGGCGGGGGCGTGCCGCATCACGGATGGTGCCGCATCCCCCTGGCGGATAGCTTGGTGTGTGTGAACTCACCGCTATCGGACATGGGGCTATAATGGGCTTGATGATGGCCTGGCGGCTCGCCCGCCATAGAATGCCTCTTGGTTGTGGGCCTGTCTGCTGTTCGCAGGCCACATCTCCTCACTATCGCACGCGCTCAAATCAGTTGCCTTGGGAGAACCTATGGATACGACACCATCGCTCCCCGACGTAGACTTCGACGTGGCCGTCGAGATCAGGGAGCAACGACATGACACCCTCCGGGATTTCAGCTTGCTACAGGCCATCATTGGGCTCTTGTGGCTGGTCTATGTGTCGTGGCACGAGCAGGTTGGCATCCCCACGATACCCAGCTATATCCTCTGGGTCGGCTCGCTGGTCGCCTATCGGCTTGCCGGGCGGCGCTCGAGGAGCGAACGGCTCGCGGATGTGGACCGGCGCTATCACCTCGGCTGCGCCGTGTTGCTGAGCAGCTATGTGCTGGGGGTGAGTGCGGCAGCATTATCCTATCCGTTTCCGGCAGTAGCTCTGTCTGCGGTGCTGGTAGTGGTGGTCGCCAACGCCCTGCTCACGCCACTGGCGTCGTTGGTGGCCAGCGCCCTGTCCTGGCTATTGACCTCGCTCGCCTGGCACCAGATCACTGGTGAGCCGTTCTGGGGCCCGGTGGGGAGTGGCAACGTGGCCCTTCATGCCCTCGCCTGGTGTGCCTGCTATGTGTCTGGCCTGCCCCTGAGGCGTTCGGTCGAGTCTGCGCTCAATGGATGGGCACAGGCGCGCCTCGCCTTGCGCGAGGTGCAAGAGCGCCGCGGTGAACTGTATCGCGTGGTACGCGCTCTCGAAGAGGCGACTTACCGCATCGAGCGCACTAATAACGAGCTGCTCATCTCACGCGCTCAAGCCGAGAGCGCGCGAGCGTTCAAGGCGCGCTTCGCCGCCACCGTCAGCCACGAGATGCGCGGCCCGCTCAACCTGCTGCTCGGCTTTAGCCGCATGATGGCTCTCTATCCTGAAAAGTACGGCGAGCCCCTGCCCGATGCCTACCTCGCCGATGTCGACGCCATCCATCGCAACTGCGAACACCTGGTGGCCCTGGTCGATGATGTGCTCGATCTCTCGCAAATCGAGGCCGAGAGCTTGCCCCTGGTCAAAAGCCGCGTCGATCTGCGCACCGATGTCATCGATCAGGTCGTGTCCTCAGCCATGCCGCTGATCGAGCGCAAGGGCCTCTACCTGAATATCGACGTTCAAGAGGGATTGCCCCCGCTATTGGCCGATGTGGTGCGCCTGCGCCAGGTGCTGCTCAATGTGCTCACCAACGCCATTCGCTTTACCCAGCGAGGGGGTATCACCGTGCGCGCCTGGCTCGAAGGGCCGTCAGTGATCACCAGCGTGCGCGATACAGGCCCGGGCATCGCGGCAGAGGATCTGCCGCGCCTGTTCAGAGAGTTCAGCCAGGTGCTCAACGCCGAGACGCGCGAGGCCAGCGGCTCGGGCCTGGGCCTGGCCATCAGCAAGCAACTCGTCGAGCTGCACGGCGGGAGCATGTGGGTCGAGAGTCAGCTGGGCAGCGGCACAACGTTCTACTTTGCGCTGCCGCTGCCCCGTGTTGTTCAGGAGGGCGCTCAAGAGATCTCTACCGGCCCTCAGCGCCAGGCGCTGGCGCAGAACATCTGCCTCGTCGTGCATGACGACCCCGGTCTCATCCGCCTGTTGGCGCGCTACCTGGGCGACTATCACATCATCGGCGTGCCCGCCCCGCACGACCTGGCCGCTCTGGTGCGCGATACCCATCCTCATGCCATCATTACCGCGACCGCGTGGCGCGAGCAGGTGCGGGCCGACTTGGCCCTGACCGGCTATGATGTGCCCATCATCAGCGCCGTGTTACCGCGTTCTGCTGAACGCCATTATCTCAAGGGCATCGTGGGCTATCTGGTCAAGCCCATCAGCCCTGAGATGCTCTGGGCTGTCATGAAGCAGTATGCCGTCGATGACGTCACCGATGTGCTGGTGGTGGATGACGACCCCGACGCCGTGCGCCTGATGCATGACATGCTCACGGTGCTGCCCCACCCCTATCGTATCCACATCGCCAACAGCGGTTCCGAGGCCCTCCAGCGGATGGTGGATATGACGCCCGACATCGTCTTTATGGACTTGATCATGCCCGGGATGACGGGCGAAGAGACTATCGACCACATGCGCGGGGATGAGCGGCTGCGCGACGTGCCCGTGGTGATCGTCTCCGCGCAAGATGCCTCCGAGAGCGAGGTGCTGGTCGAGACACCGATACAGCTCGACCTCAGCGAGCCGTTGCGCTATGCGCAGGCCAACGCCGTCTTTCAGGCGCTGCTCGGCTGTGTCAGCCCGCGCTACCTTCCCGCCGTATCGCCCGCTCAATCGCCGCCAGCAGTTCCTGTTCGCTGATTGGCTTTTTCAGCACGGCAAAAGCCCCCAACGCCAGAGCCAAGTTGGGCTGGCTGAGCACCGAGCAGATGATAATCGGGGTGTTTGCGGTGGTCGGTGAAGACTGAGCGTGGCGCAACACGTCCCAACCATCCTCTCTGGCCATGAGGATGTCGAGAAGCACCACGTCGGGGCGCTCTTCCAAGAGGCGTTTCGCCTCTTGGGCGCTTTGGGCCACTCGGATGGCGTAGCGGTGGCCCTGCAGATAGCGGCTGTAGAGCTGGATGGTATCGGCGTCGTCGTCGACGATCAGGATCGTCGCTGGCTGGCTACTGGGCAGGGTGATCTCTACTCTTGGGGAGCTGGTCGCCGTATCGAGCAAGGCGATGGTCCCGCCATACGCCTCGAGCAGCCTGCCGCTGTCGCGCAGGCCATTGGCCACATCCAGGGGGGCCTCTCTACTGGGAAGCAAGCCGGTGATCTGCAAGGTGATGTTCTCGGCATCGGCCTGCAAAGAGGCTTTGAGGCCTCCCGGGCCAGCGTGCTCGACGGCGGCGGCCAGCGTGTTCACGAATATCTGCCGGATGATGGCTGGGTCGCCATACACGGCAGGGAGGTTGGGGCCGATATCCACGGCCACCCGCACGTGGCGTTGCGCCAGCAGCGGCACCAGCAATTCCACCGCGCTCCTCAGCAACGCCGCCAACGGTACAGGCTCAGGATGCGCGCGCATCATGGCCAGTTCAAAGGCTCGCGAGCGCGTATCCTCTAGCGTTGCACCCGCATCTGCCGCAGCCTCGTCAACGCCCCCATGCGACTGTTGTTGATAGCGCCGCCAGAGGATGTCGTTGACGGCTTCGACGCCTTGCCGGTGATACCGGTAGTAGGTGGCCTGCGCCAACGCCAGGTCGTCGCAGATCAGGAACCGGCTCTTGTTCTGCAGATAGCGGCAACAGAGAATCTGGTAGGTCAGCCAGGCCGGCGACTCGTCTGGCAGGTCCAGCTCGGGCCGCAGCTCTTCGATGGCCGTTTGCAGGGCCTTGCGCAGATCCGCAGCCGTCTTCAGCCCCAGCCAGCCCATGAGTGGGTTGGTCTGCAGGTGTGCAGAGTCGTGCATCATCGCCAGAGCGTCTCGCGTTGCCTTGGCAAATGCTTGGCTGTCGGGCTGCATGCCTATCGCGTCGCCTTTTCCGCAGGAGTGCAAAAAGAAGAGAAAAGTGTGGGAATGCTGAGGCGCGGCTTTACGCTAGTATAGAGTATGGGATAGAGATGACCAAAGGCCTGTTCACCCTGCCGATGAAGGATAGGCTGGTCTCTGAAGGTTGTCAATCATCCAGCATCCGATGACGCTCCGTTTCTGACCCGTCGTGCGTGGCGGCTGGCTGGCCCACACGCCCGAGCGCGAGCGTGAGGGTGCCTGGCACGCTCATGGGACAAAGCCCCGAGTGGGCCAGAGGGCCAGTGACCAAATTCGCCGAAGGGAGCCTCGGGATGGATCTAGCGATCGAAAAGACATCACCTGCACGCAAGCCCTTGAGTCTGCTGGCCAGGATCGTCGGCGCCGAGTCGGAGCTAAAGAAGAAGGATGCGCTGGAGGGCTATCTCTTTGCTCTGCCGTGGATCATCGGTCTCATCGTGTTTGTCGCCGGGCCGATCATCGCCTCGATCTATCTCAGTCTGAACGACTATAGCGTGCTCAGCGGGGCCACCTGGGTCGGCCTCAAGAACTACCAACGGGCTTTTTTCGAGGACCCGCTCTTCTGGCCCTCATTGGGTCGCACCTTCTACTATGCCGGTGCAGTGGTGCCCATCTCTCTTGTTGGCTCGCTCCTGCTGGCCAGCCTGCTCAACCAACAGCTGCGGGGCACCAACATCTTTCGCTCGCTGTTCTTCCTGCCTCACCTGACGCCCACCGTGGCCTTGGCGGTGTTGTGGTCGTGGCTGCTGCACCCGCACTTGGGGCCGGTCAACATGGTCATCCAGACGCTAGGGATGGAGCCATATCCCTTTCTCACCTCACGTAGCACCGTGATCCCGTCGATGATCATGATCTCGACCTGGTCGAGCGTCGGCGGCAACAACATGCTGATCTTTCTAGCGGGCTTGCAGGGCGTGCCGACCGAGCTATACGAAGCCGCCGATATGGACGGCGCGTCATCGGTGCGCAAGTTCTTTAGCATCACCCTGCCGATGATCTCGCCTTCCATCTTGTTCAACCTGGTGATGGGCGTCATCAATGCCTTGAAGGTGTTTGGTCTGGCCTATGTGGCTACCAACGGTGGTCCCAACTATGGTAGCTGGTTCTTTGCGCTGCACATCTACAACCAGGCGTTTGCCTACTTCCGCCTGGGCTATGGGTCGGCTCTGGCATGGTTCTTTGCCGTCATCCTGATCGTGTTCACCCTCATCCAGCTCAAGCTGTCCGATCGCTGGGTCTTTTACGCGGGGGCAAACTGACATGGCTGCGATCCAATCGGTGCACTCGGTAGTACCCGCCGACAAAGCGCATTCCTATCGGGCCTCACAACGGCTGACGCGCACGCTCCTCTACGTCTTGGTGTGCATCTTGGCCATCATCTTTGCCTTCCCGTTCTTCTATACGATCTCTAGCTCGCTCAAAGGGCAGTGGGAGGTACTGCTCTTTCCGCCCACGATGCTCCCTGAAGTGCCTCAATGGCAGAACTATGTGCGCGTCTTTCAAGTGACCCCCTTTGGCACCTGGTTACTCAATACCATCAACGTGGTGGTGTTGTCGACCAGTGGCGCGGTGATCAGTTCCACCCTGGTGGGCTACTCGTTGGCGCGCTTCAAGTACCGTGGGCGTGATCTGCTTCTGATGGTCGCACTGGCCACCATGATGCTCCCCGGCCAGGTGACGCTGATCCCGCAGTTTCTGCTATTCAACAAGCTCGGCTGGATCAACACGATCCGCCCGCTATGGATCCCTTCGTGGTTTGGCGGGGGCGCGTTCAACATCTTTTTGATGCGGCAGTTCATGATGACGCTGCCCATGGAGCTAGACGAGGCTGCGGCCATCGACGGTGCCAGCCGACTGCGCACCCTGTTGACCATCCTGGTGCCGCTGTGCAAGCCGGCTATTGCCACCATGGCAGTGATCTCGTTCATGGGCAACTGGTCGGATTTCATGAGCCCGCTGATCTATCTCAACTCGCAAGACAAGTTCACGGTGGCCGTCGGCCTGAACTATTTCAAGGCTGTGCCCGCCAGCACAGAAGAACAGTTCTATCACTATCTGATGGCCGCGTGTGTCATCAGTTTGGCGCCCTGTCTGATCATGTTCTTCTCGGCGCAACGCTATTTCGTTCGCGGCATCGCGATGACCGGTCTCAAGGGGTAAGGCGTAGCTCTGGACTCTGCTGTTCGCCATGGGAGGTGGCATAGAAACGATCTCGCTGTCTGTAGTTGGCTCGGGAATTTCATGAGGAGAGAACGATGAAGCTGGATAATTTGCTGTTGAGCAGACGTGCATTTTTGCGCAACGCCATGATCGCCGGTGGTGGCGTCTTGTTGGCCGCTTGCGCGCCCAAGGCCGCGACCCCTGCGGAGGCGCCTGCCGGTGAGGCACCGGGCGGTGAGGCTCCGGGCGGTGAGGCACCGGGCGGTGAGGCCGCCGAAGCACCGACCATGCAAGCGCCGACCGCTGCCGTGCCGGCCGAAAAGCCCAAGGTGACCATTCGCGTGCAAACGCCGGCACGGCCCAACACCATCCCGATGATGAATCTGACGATCGAACGATACAAGGAGACGAATCCAGAGGTCGAGGTCATCTCGGAAGAGACGATCTATGATGAGATTGCGACCAAGACCCAGACTGGATTTGTCTCGGGCACGCTGCAGGATGTCGTCTATGGGCACCATCGCTGGTATGCCTATGGCTGCTACATGGGCATCTACAGGCCTATCGATGACTATCTTCAGTCGTCGCCCCCAGACGATTTCGAGGACTTTTTCCCCGCGCCGATGGAGGCCAACAAGTTCGAGGGCAAACAGTACAGTTTGCCGCACTTTGTGCATCCCGGCAGCAACATTTTGATGGTCTACAACAAGACCCTGTTGCAAGAGTTTGGCCTGCAAGATCCTCCACGCGACTGGACCTATGATGATCTGGCCGATATGGCCCTCAAGTGCACCGACAAAGAGAGGGGCATCTTTGGGGTCTCGTGGGTGGTGACTGACTTTCACAAGTATGGTCAGTATACTCGCTCCTGGGGCGAGCCTACTTTCGATGACAAGAGCGGATGGCTGTTGTCTGAAGACGGCAAGACGTTTCGCTTTCTTGAAAACGAAGAGGCGGCCAAGCTCTATATCGACCTGCGCAAGGCAGGTGCTGCCCCGGGTCCCGCTGACCAAGTTGAAGGCACCATGGGTCTCTTTGGCGCCGGCCGTCAGGTGTTCCTCGGTGGGCAGATCCAGAACGCAGTGACCGCCAAGAACACGGTCGGCGATGCGTTCGAGATCGGCTACCAGCTGCGTCCTCTAGGCCCCAAGGGCAGGGCGAGCACCTGCAACGAGGGCAACCAGTGGATGATCAACAGCCAATCGAAGAACCCGGATGTCGCCTGGGACTTTTTGAAGGCGGTCACCGGCAAAGAGGTGGTGATCTTTGGCATCCTCGAGGGCGGCTTACAGCCAGCGCGCCGCTCGGCGTGGCTCGACCCTGCCGTCCTCGAAAAGTTCCCGGTCTATAAGGATGGCGCCGAAGTCATCGACCAGGGCCTCGAGCCGTTCCCCATGCCGTGGAACCTGCGCTTTGTCGAGGCGAACGACGTATTCAACAACGAGGCTGCGCCTATCTGGAGCCTTGAAAAGACGTGGGAAGAGCAGGCCCCCGTCGTGCAAAAGAACGTACAGCAGATTCTGGACATGGAGCGCCCCCCGAAACTCTAGCGTTTACGCTAGTCGATCGATAGTCCGAGCTGCCCCCAATCGGGGGCAGCTCGGGTGCAGGGGCCGCCGCAGTAAGTCGAATCTGGTTCGGCAAGTGGCGGGATGTGTGGCACAATAAAGGTGTCAAGTGTCGTGTGCATCGGTTCGACGATCTAGCCTCGCAACAGAGGCAGTTCTTGGGCCTGTCATGCGCACACAAGCTGGCACAGGAGGGCAGGATGGAGTTCAAGATCGCTGACAACTGCGAGATCGATTGGCTCGTCGATCGAGCCGACACCCCTCGCGTCATGAGCCTACGCAAGCGCGTGAGAGCCTCGATGGAGCTGCCCGTGCAGGCGGGCGACTGCCCCGTGCGCATCGCCGACGAGTACATGTCCGAGCCGCTGGCCGTCCGCAAGGCGCGCGCCGTGGCGCTCAAGCTGGCGTCGATGCCTACCGATCTGTGGGATGGCCAGCTGTTTGCCGGCTCACTGACTCTCGAGAATCCGCGCGTGCACTATGAGCCGGGCAAGGCCTATCGCGGCGCTTTTGCAGGCTTTCCGGACTATGCCACGCCCGAAGAGGCAGCCCGCGCCGCAGAACACGGCCTCAGCGTGTTCTCGGTGATGGGCCATATTGTGCCCGACTATCCTCGCTTGATGAAAAAGGGCCTGCTCGGCATCATGGCCGACGCGCGGGCGCAGCGTGCCAACGCGCAGAACGATGAGGAGCTGGCCTTTCTCGATTCGGTCGAAATCGCTGTCCAGGCAGTCATCGACTTTGCTGCGCGGCTGGCAGACGCCTGCGAGGCGCAGGCTCGTACCTGTGCCGACGAGACGCGCGCTGTCGAGCTGGCGCAGATGGCCGCTAACCTGCGGCACTCGCCGGCCAACCCGCCCAGCACGTTCTGGGAGGCGCTGCAATCGGTTTGGCTGTTGCACATGTGTTTCCATGCTACGTTCGACTGGCTGGCGCTGGGCCGCCTCGATCAATACGTGTGGCCCTTCCTCAAGAGCGATCTCGAGGCTGGCCGATTGACCCTCGAACAGGCCGCCGAGCTGGTCGATTGCTTTACGCTCAAGTTCAATGAGCGGGCCAAGACCACGGAAGACCAACTGCCGGTGGCCCGCAAGCCGGAAGAACCGCGACGCCATGGCTCTCGCGGCCGGCGCGCCCGCAACACGTCATCGCAGGCTGGCTCACAACGCGACCAGATCGACGCCACCAACCACTGGCTGCAGAACATTGTCATCAGCGGCCTCACCCCCGAGGGCGAGGACGGCACAAACCCGGTCACCTTTCTGCTCCTCGAGAGCTATCGCCGCAACCAGATGACCAATCCACTGCTGGCCGTGCGCCTGCATCGCAACTCGCCTGAAGGCCTCCTCTACTATGTCTGCGAGGTGCTCAGAGAGGGTGGCGGCATGCCGGCCATCTTCAACGACGAGCAACTGGTGCCCGCGCTCGAGCGTGCGGGCATCCCCACGCCAGACGCGCGTGACTATACCAACGACGGCTGTTGGGAAGTGATCGTGCCGGGCCGCACAGACTTTCGCTTTACGCGCCTGAGCATGATGCTGTGCCTGGAATGGGCGCTCAATCGCGGTGTGTCGCGGGTCGATGGCTCGGAGCAGGGCATCGACACGGGCGATCCGCGCAGCTTTGCCACCTTTGAAGACGTGTGGAACGCCTTTGCCGCACAGCTGGACGTGATGGCCAGCGAGCTGATGCAAGAGATTGTCGCAGCGATCAACGACCGTGCGATGATCGCGCCGGTTCCTCTCTTGAGCGCCATGATCGATGGGGCCATCGAGAACCGCCGCGATATGACGGCGGGTGGTGCCAAGTTCCGCACCTACGCCTTGCTGGCTGAGAGCGTTGCCTATGCCATAGACTCGCTGGCGGCGATCAAGAAGGTCATCTATGACGATCGCGCCGCCACTATGGACGAGCTGCTGGCCGCGCTGGACGCCAACTTTGAGGGCTATGCGCCGCTGCGCTCCAAGTTGGCCGCTGCGCCCAAGTATGGCTGTAATGATCCTTATGCTGACCAGATCGGTCGGCGGATGATCGAGTTGTTCACGGATACGATCAACCGCCACGCCGAACAGTATCGCGACCAGATCCTGTTCCCCGCTGGCGTGGGCACGTTCAGCTGGTACATCGGCATCGGTGAGGGGCTGGGTGCTTCTCCCGATGGCCGCCTGGCCGGCGATTCGGTGTCGCCCAATTTCTCACCCGCCTTGGGTCGCGACACCAAGGGGCTGCCGGCTGCCATCCTCTCGTATGGTGCCATGCATGAATATGATCTGCCGGCGGGCGGCCCGCTCGACCTGCGCGTCAACCGCAGCCTCGTGCGCGGTGAAGAAGGCCTCGAGCGCATGGTGGGCTTGGTGCGCACCTTTGTGGAGACGGGGGGCAATATGCTGACCCTCACGGTCGTCGATACCGAGGAGCTGCGCGCCGCGCAACGCGAGCCAGACAAGTTCAAGTCGCTGCGGGTGCGGATGGGCGGGTGGTGTGCCTACTTTACCACGCTCAGCCGCGAGCAGCAGGATCATCACATCCGCCGTCAGGAGAACGGCAGATGACGGACACGGACCATACCGCCGATCCGTGCGGTCTCGTCTATGACATCGATACCTTTGCGATCCATGACGGCCCGGGCACGCGTATGGCGGTCTATCTCAAGGGGTGCCCGCTCTCGTGTGCGTGGTGCCATAGTCCCGAGTCTCAGCGGCATGCCCGCGAGCTGGCCCTGTTTCGCGATCGTTGTGTGCTCTGCGGCGCCTGCGCGGCGGTGTGTCCCCAAGACGTCCACACCGTCACCGCTACGGAGCACACTCTCGATCGTGACCGCTGCGTTGTGTGCGGATCCTGTGTTGAACACTGCCCCCAGGGTGCCTTGACCATCAAGGGCTACTGGGCGACGGCCTCGTCCATCGTCCAAGAGGCCGTCCGCTTGAAGCCGTTCCTGGTCAATGCCCACGGGGGCATCACCGTGACGGGCGGCGAGCCAACCCTCCAGCATGCGTTCACCGCGGCGGTTCTGGCTGGCTGTCGTCGGCAGGGCATCCACACCGCCGTCGAGACGGCCGCGTACTGCCCGTGGCCCGCGTTGCAAGCCGTGGTGAGCGAGGCCGACCTGGTATTGATGGACATCAAGCTGATCGACGAGGCTGCTCACCGACGCTGGACGGGTGTATCGAACCAGCAGATTCTGCAGAATGCCGCTCGCCTGGCCGAGCGCAACGTGCAAGTGCGCGTGCCGCTCATCCCGGGCATCACCGACACAGTGGAGAACATCCGTGGCATCTGCCAGTTCATGACCAGCGTGGGCCTTGGGCGGATCGCCCTCTTGCCCTACAATGCCTCGGCAGGTGCCAAGTACGAGTGGCTCGATCGCCCGTACGACATCGCAGGCGAGCCGCAGCCGACCGCCTGTCTCGATGAGCTGCGTGACCTCGCGGTGCGCGCCGGCCTCGAAGCCGTGGTCGTCGTGTGAAGCTAGTTTGCCTGCCGGTGGCGGGGGCGAGGCTCCCGCTGACGGCAGCTTTGGCTTGGCGACCACCGACCGCTAACCTAACATGCAGGAGCAGACAGCACCATGGCCCTATTGCAGAATCCCATCTCTCAACCGCTCGAACTCCAGAACTATATCGGTGGCTTCTGGGAGCCTTCGGCGGGCGAGAGGCGCGACGTGGTCAATCCCGCGACGATGCAGACCATCGGCCACGTGCCCCTTTCGACGCCCGAAGAGTTCGATCAAGCCGTCCAGGCCGCCAAAGACGCCTTCTACGAGTGGCGCCGGACGCCTCCCCTGACTCGCGCCCGGTGCCTCATGCGCCTGCGCGACCTGATGGAACAGCACTTTGAGGAGCTGAGCCGCATCCAGACCGTCGAGCATGGCAAGACCATCGACGAGTCTCGGGGAGAGACGCGTCGCGGCATCGAGATGGTCGAGGTAGCTGCCGGCATCCCCTCGCTGATGATGGGCTGCAACCTGGAGGATGTGGCCTCGGGCATCGATGAGTTTCTCTTCCGTCAACCGCTGGGCGTCTTTGGCATCATTGGCCCCTACAACTTTCCCTTCATGGTGCCCCTGTGGTTTGCGCCCTTTGCCGTGGCCACGGGCAACACTATCGTCATCAAGCCATCGAGCGAGGACCCGATCAGCCAGGTCAAGATCGCCGAACTGGCCGAGCAGGCGGGCATCCCCGATGGCGTGTGGAACGTCGTCCACGGTGGCCGCGAGGTGGTGAGCGCCATGCTCGACCATCCCGACATCCAGGGCGTCTGCTTTGTCGGCTCGACGCCCGTGGCCAAAGACGTCATCTATCCGCGATGTGGCGCCACGGGCAAGCGCGTCATCGCCCAGGGCGGCGCCAAGAACTTTGCCCTGGTGATGCCCGATGCCGACCTGCCGCGCACCGTGGCTGCGTGCATGAACTCGTTCTTTGGCAATGCGGGCCAGCGCTGCCTGGCCAACGCCAATCTGGTGGTGGTGGGCGAGGGCCTCACGCCCGCAGAGCACGCCGCCTTCTATGACGAGATCGCCTCTCTGTTCGTCCAGGCGGCGCGCAAGATCACCATCGGCAACGGCCTCGACGAGTCGGTGCAGATGGGCCCGCTGCGCGATGCTGGCAAGAAGGCGAACGTGGCGCGATGGATCGCCACCGCGGTGGAGGAGGGTGCCGAGCTGCTGCTCGACGGCCGCGTGTTTGCTACGCCGGCCGGGTGCGTGCCCGACGCCTTTCTCGGGCCGACGGTGCTCGGCCGCGTGACGCCCGACATGGCCGTGGCGCGGGAAGAGATCTTTGGGCCGGTGGCGGCGCTGATGACTGCCTCCAGCCTCGATGAGGCCATCGCCATGATCCATGCGAATCCCTTTGGCAATTCGGCCTCGATCTTTACCTCGAGCGGCGCCTGGGCGCGCAAGTTTCGTTATGACGTCGAGTGTGGCAACATCGGTATCAATATCGGCATCGCCGCGCCTATGGCTTTCTTCCCGTTCAGCGGCATGAAAGACTCGTTCTTTGGCGTGCTGCACGGCCAGGGCGAGGATGCCATTCGCTTCTTCACCGAGAGCAAAGTCGTGGTCGAAAGGTGGTTCTAGCGTGACCGACGCACCGTTGACCGCCAGCGCGGTGATCAGCTATCTGGTGGAGCAAGAGCAATTGGCCGAGCGCCTGTACCGCGGCCTGGCCGCGCGTTTTGAGGCGCAACAGGCGGTGTGGAGCCGTTGTGCCACCGCTTGCGCCAAGAACCAGGTGCAGGTGGCGCGTAGTTACCAGGAGACCATCAGCGACGCCCTCGAGGTGGGCTACACCTTCGCCGGGCTCAGCCTCGATGCCGCTCCGGTGCCCACTGCGGATGCTCCGGCGGACCTCGCCGAGGCCGTGCGGCTAGCCATAGCCCTCGAGGAACGCGCTGCGCGCTGCTATGAGCAGGCGGCTGACTGCGCGGAGGGGCTCCTCGCTACGATCCCGCGAACTCTGCGCCGCGCCGCTGAGATTCGGCGGCGCAACGCGAGCTTGCTCTCCAGCCTATAGTCAGACCCTCGAAGTAACCGACGTCACGAGCTGCGCACCAGGTGCGGGCTCGTGACGGTTGGCTCATGGAGCCAGAGCCAGCTCGGGCAGCGGTGGGCCTCACGGCCAAGTTGCCAACCCTCTCCATGAGGGGGAGGCTCACGCGGCGTCCGCACGCCCTCGGCAACCCGCAAGTTGCAGTCCTGGCATCAGGATGGTATACTACAGACAAAGGCTTTCCAGGGAAAGTGGGTGTGGTCATCCCACTTTTTTTCTGTTAGCGGTATAGCCTGGAGGTAAGGGGAGAGCATGAAAAGTGAGTTTGAGCGCGCGATTACGCAGCTCAGCGCAGACCGCAACCTAGCGCCCGAGGTCATCATCGAGGCCATCGAGCAGGCGCTGGTGCTGGCCTACAAAAAGCACTTTGGCGCCACGCAGAGTGTCGTGGTCAAGCTCGACCCTCACACCGGGCAGGCTCAAGTGTTTGTAGCCAAGCAGGTTGTCGACCAAGTGCAGGATCCGATGATCGAGATCGATCTGCCCTCGGCGCAGGCGCTACGGCCTGGCATCAAGCTGGGCGAGTTCGTCGAGGTCGAAGAGCATCCCGAGAACTTTGGGCGTATCGCCGCGCAGACGGCCAAACAGGTGATCACCCAACGCATCCGCGAGGCCGAGCGCGACACGGTCTATGCCGAGTACGAAGGGCGCGCCGGCGAGATCATCAATGGCGTGGTGCACAACGTCGATGCGCGCACTGGCAACGTGACCATCAGCCTGGGCAAGGCCGAGGCCATCTTACCGCACAGCGAACAGCTCCCCGGCGAGCACTATCGCTTCGGGCAGCGCGTGCGCGCCTACATCGAAGACGTCGCGCGCGATGCGCGTGGCCCGCAGATCACCGTCTCACGGACGCACCCCGACCTGCTCAAGCGCCTGCTCGAGCTCGAAGTGCCCGAGATCGCCAATGGCGTGGTCGAGGTCAAGCGCATTGCGCGCGAGCCCGGCTATCGCTCCAAGGTGGCGGTGGCGGCGTTGCAGCCGGGGGTCGACCCGGTAGGCTCGTGCGTGGGTATGCGCGGGCTGCGCATTCAGAATATCGTCAACGAGCTCGGCGGCGAAAAGATCGATGTCGTCGAGTGGTCGTCTGACGAACGCGAGTTCATCGCCAATGCCCTGAGCCCGGCCAAGGCCGTGCAGGTGCTGCTCGATCCCATCGAGCGCTCGGCGATCGTCATCGTGCCTGACCGCGCGCTGTCGCTGGCCATCGGCAAGGAAGGGCAGAACGCCCGCCTGGCGGCCAAGCTGACGGGCTGGCGCATCGATATCAAGAGCGAGTCTGAGGCGGCCGCGGAGGCCGAGGTCTTGCAGCAGCAGATGGCCGAGGCCGAGGCGCGTGCGCAACAGCTCGAAGAGCAGCGTCGCGCGGCGGCAGCCCTTTTGGCCGAGGCTGAGGCAGCGCTGGAAGAAGAGGCGGAAGGCGAGCTGGCCCCCGTCTCGACGGAGGCAGAGGCCGAGGTCGCCGCCCCTGAGCTGTCCGAGGTGGAAGAGTCCCTCGCGCCCGAGGCCGAGGCGGCGCTGGGCGAGTCGGCGCAGCCCGAACAGGCCGCAGAATATGCGGCAGAGGCAGAGGTAGAGGCTGAAGCCGAGGGTGAGCCTGTGGCCGAGGGCGAAAGCGACGAGCAGGAATGGCTGCGGCGAGCGGCAGCTGAGGATCGCGACGAGGTCGAGGAAGGCACCGAGGCCGAGCGCGAGCGTGGTCGCAAGAAGGGCCGTCGCCTGGAATATGATGAAAAGCTCGGTCGTGTGGTGGCGCGCAAGCAACACAAGCAGCGCGGCCGACGCGACTGGACTTCGGAATGGGACGAGTAGTAGGACGGTAGGATCACCATGCCGCCGAGACCGAGACACCAACCGCAGCGCACCTGTGTGGCCTGTCGACAGACGGGCAACAAGCGTGGCTTGGTGCGCATCGTGCGCACGCCAACCGGCGAGGTGGCCATCGATGCCACCGGCAAACTGGCCGGGCGAGGGGCCTATCTCTGCCGCCAGCGTGCTTGCTGGGAGCTGGCGCTCAAGCGCAAGGCGCTCGATCGGGCGCTCAAGATGACGCTGGATGAAGCCGCCAATGAGCGCCTGGCGACCTTTGCCCGTGAGCTGCCCGCGGATGACGGCGCGCTCGCCGAGGGTGGCGTCGATTCCGGCGCCGGCATGGTCGACATAACGAATCAGGATGAGTAGCCGACACTCGGTTTGTCTGTACCTGGAGAGTGAGCCTATGGCCCGACGCTGACGCTCGGCGGATAGCCGCCTGCAGCGCCCACAGGCTTCTCTCTAGCGGGGTTTATAGCCCCGCGCCGCAAGGCATCGGTCGATGCCCGGCAGGCGGGAACGAGCCGATGAGCTCAGAAGGAGAGGTCATATGGACGCAAGATCAGCCAAGGGCATCAAGAACCTCATCGCGCCCTCTCGGGCGGCCACGGCGCAGGGGATGCAAAGCAAGAGCCGTCGCGGTGGGGCGGGTAATCGCCCTAGCCACGGCAGCCAGCACTCTGATGCCGGCCGTGCGGGGCGACCTCCCGCACGCCCCGCTCAGCCCTCGCGCCGCCCGGCCGCTGAACCAGAGCCTCAGGTCAGTACGATCGTGCTCCCCGACACGATCTCGGTGCACGACCTGGCCAGCTTGATGAAGCGCAGCCCCATCGACTTGATCAAAGAGCTGATGAACGCCGGCATCATGGCCAACATCAACCAGGTGATCGATCGCGACACGGCCACCATCGTGGCCGAGGACATGGGCTTTACCGTCGCCGAACCCGAGGCGCCTGTGGTCGAAGAGGCGGCTGTCGAAGAGCCTACCGTGGTCACCGTGGTGCAGCAGCGCGAGTACTCGGCCGACGAGCTCGACCAGCTCGCGCCTCGCCCGCCCGTGGTGACCATCCTTGGCCATGTGGACCACGGCAAGACGTCGCTGCTCGACGTGATCCGCGCTACCAATGTGCAGGCCGGCGAGGCTGGGGGCATCACCCAGCACATCGGCGCCTATCAGGTCGACATCGGCGGACGGCGCATCACTTTCCTCGACACGCCCGGCCACGAGGCCTTTACCGCGATGCGCGCCCGTGGCGCTAACGTCACCGACATCGCCGTGCTGGTGGTGGCCGCCGATGACGGCGTGCAACCGCAGACGCGCGAGGCCATCAACCACGCGCGCGCGGCGCATGTGCCCATCATCGTAGCGATCAACAAGGTCGACTTGCCCACAGCCAACCCCGACAACGTGATGAACCAGCTCGCCGAGCTGGGCCTGGTGCCGGAGGACTGGGGCGGTGAGACCATCTGCGTGCCTGTCTCGGCGCGCACCAAGTACAATATCGATACGCTGCTCGACAGCATCCTTGTGGTCGCCGATCTCTCGAACCTGCGCGCCAACCCCCAGCGCACGCCCTCGGGCCACGTGCTCGAGTCGCGCCTCGACCGCGGTCAGGGTGCCACGGCCACCCTGTTGGTCCGCGAGGGTACTCTGTCGGTAGGAGACACGGTGCTGGCGGGCAACAGCTATGGCCGCATCCGCGCCATGTTCGACTATCAGGGCAAGCCAATCGAAAAGGCCACGCCGTCGACGCCCGTGGTGGTCACCGGTCTGAACGAAGTGCCGACCGCCGGCGACCCCTTCGTGGTGGTCGAGAGCGAGCGCAAGGCACGTGAGATCGTCACCCAGCGTCAGCTTGAGGCCAAGGAGCAGACCGCCCGGCCGATGGCCATGTCGCTCGAAGAGGTCTATGCGCGCGCCCAAGAGGGTGCTGTCCAATCGCTCAACCTGGTGCTCAAGGCCGATGTGCAGGGCAGCATCGAGCCGATCCGCTCTTCACTCGAGCAGCTCAAGGTGGGCGACCTCAAGATCGACTTTATCCATACGGGTGTGGGGACGATCACCGAGTCAGACGTGATGCTCGCCGTAGCCTCGCAGGCCATCGTGGTGGGCTTCAACGTCACCGTCGAGGGCGCGGCCGAGCGAGTGGCTGAGGCCAACGGCGTGCAGATCCGCACCTACAACATCATCTATCGGCTCATCGAAGATATGCAACTCGCCCTCGAAGGCATGCTCAAACCCGAGTATGTCGAAAAGGTGCAAGGCCGCGCCATCGTGCGCCAGGTGTTCAACATCTCGCGCGTTGGCACGATCGCTGGCGCTCAGGTGACCGAGGGCAAGGCCCTGCGCAACGCCAAGGCGCGCGTCTATCGCGATGGCAAGGTCATCCACGAGGGCTCGGTCTCCTCGCTCAAGCGCTTTACGGAGGATGTGCGCGAGGTGGCCACCGGCTTTGAGTGCGGTATCGGCGTCGCCGACGCCAAGGACCTGCAAGAGGGTGACATCATCGAGTTCTATACGGTGGAACCCAAGTAGGAGAGCGCGCGATGGCCTTTCGCCGAGAAAGAGGCGACAGCTTTATCCGTGAAGAGCTGACGCTCACGATCCGCAATGAGCTGGCCGACCCACGTCTAGAAGGGGCGGTCATCACGGAGGTGCTCTTGACGCGAGACCGGCGCTTTGCGCGGGTGTACGTGTCGCACTATGACGGCGACGAGGCGCTGCAAGCTGCGCTGGCCGGGCTGGAGAACGCCAAGGGCGTGCTGCGGCGCCATCTGAGCCAGGTGCTCACCTGGCGCTTTACGCCCGAGCTGGGCTTTTATCCCGATCGTGCCTGGCAGTATGGCGCCAAGATGGACGAGATCTTGGCTCGGCTCGAACGCGAAGAGGCTCGCCCACTCGGCGAGGCTGACGCGGTCGCCGATCTAGACAGCGGAGACGCTGACAGCGAGGCCGCCGACGATGACGCCGCGGACGATGACGCCGACGATGAATGATCTGCAGCGGATCGCGGATGTGCTGTTGGGCGCCGAACGGGTGCTGCTGGTCTCGCACGTCTCGCCCGATGGCGACACGGTCGGCTCGACGCTGGCCATCCTTTGGGCCCTGCGCGCCGTAGGCGTGCCCGCGCGCGTCGCTTGCGAGGATGCGATCCAAGAGGCGGGCTTCTTGCCGGGTGCCGAGGAATACACCACCGCGCCCCATGCCGGTGAGGACGTGATCCTTGGCGTCGACGCCTCTGACCTGCGGCGGCTGGGCGCGATCGTGGCCGACGTCGATTTCGAGCGCGTGACTCTGGCGCAGATCGACCATCACAGCACGAATCAGGGCTTTGCAGCACTGAACTATGTGCGCCACACCGCGGCCACCGCCGAGCTGGCGCTGGAGCTGGTGCGCGCCCTGGGCGCTCCGCTCGACGCGCGCATCGCCAGCTGCCTGCTCACCGGCCTGGTCAGCGACACCCGGGGCTTTCGCACGAGCAGCACCACGGCCGAAAGCCTGGGTATTGCCCGCGACTTGGTGGCTGCCGGCGCGGACCTCGGCTGGATCACTGATGCCCTGTTCAATCACGTCTCGGCTGCCTCGCGCCGCCTGTGGACGGCCGCGCTGACCCGACAGCAGCTCGATGACGGCATCCTCTGGGTGGCGCTCGACCGTGCTCTGCTCGACTCGCTCGGCGAGGGCGAGCCAGACACGCGCGGCCTCATCGGCCTGCTGATCAGCTTTGATGAGGCGCAGGTGGCGGCGCTGTTTCGCGCCTTGCCCGAGGGCGGCATCGACGTCAGCCTGCGCTCGCGCCCGGGCATCGATGTCGGTGCGGTGGCCTATAGCCTGGGGGGTGGCGGTCACCCACAGGCCGCGGGCTGCCAGCTTCCAGGCACGCTGGAAGAAGAGACGCCGCGCGTGCTGGCTGTCTTGCGCCGCGCCCTCGCGGATGCGCGGCGCTGAGCCAGGCGATGGCTGACGAACCGCGCCTCATCGGCCTGCTCAACGTCGACAAGCCGAGCGGGTGGACGTCGCACGATGTAGTCGCGCGCCTGCGCCGCATCACCGGCGTGCGCCGCATTGGCCATGCGGGCACGCTCGACCCGCTGGCCACCGGTGTCTTGGTCGTGTGCGTCGGCGCGGCCACGCGCCTTGCGGACTATCTCATGGATGGCGACAAACGCTATC
>JBDKSN010000169.1:0-19703 GCA_039680625.1 Anaerolineales bacterium
ATCTTCGAGAACCGTCACCGGAAACGGTGACCCTGATCTGGCAGACTCTATGTCAGCCCGGGATAACGTGACGGTGTTTCGACGCTCTCCCTGCACGGTGTCAATTCGGAGACAACTTGCCAATCCAAACGCGGCGCACTTGCCAGTGCCAAAACGGCCGCGCACGTAGCGGCCTTGCTGACGCGCTGTGGTCTCCCCGTGCATCTGGAAAAAGTGTACCAACTCTTCCCGGGACATCCCCCTGCCATTATCTGCTATACAGATACGATTCGACGAGATATCAACATGAACTGTCACCGGCCTGTCATCACGAGCAGCATCCAGGGAATTGGATACATACTCCCATACGATCTTTGGAATCGTGTTGAAATACGCAGCGTTTTGCAGGAAATCCCGAGCGACATGTGTCTCCACCCGTATTTGCCGATCATCGTTCATCGTGCAAGCTCCCGCCTGAATATCGATTGAAGCAGGATCCAAAGCTCGGCGATGCCTTCATCTTCAGCAGCTACGTTGTCCAGAATGGCTAGCCGCCGTTTTCTGGCTAGAGGCGGAAAATACTCGTTGAGCCTCGCCAGTTCGTACACATCATCCAGCGAGATCTCACCGTCGCGCCCCGCCTGATGCAGGACGTATGCCCTCGTCCGGCGAATGCGAGAGGCCTCAGCGCTGAGACTCGCGTCGATCGAGCCTCTGCGAAAACGCGCTATGGTGCCCCCATCAGGCTCAACTCCTGCACCTGAAGCTATCCAGCGGATGCCCTGCGGGCTCAGCATCCAGCCGACGTGGCTGTTGCCGATGAGCATTGCACCATGGCACTCTTTCTTGGCATCTCGAAGTGCGACCCTGACAGCTTCCAGGTCCACCCGATCGCGGTACTTGCGCCAACAGAATCGCTCAGGAGCCAGCCTAGACGCTTCAAGGGCGATATCCTCTACGTCAACGGTTTCAGTTTCTCCTCCAAGGTTCGCAACGGCAACGGTGACCAATTGAGGATTTGTCAGTCTGGCGTCTTCATCGATCATTGCTCGTCTCCAACGTCACCATGTGTTGAGGCACATCAAAATGGAATGTCACCTTGTCGCCTGGATGCACCTCCAATTGAGCATACGCCTGCGATAGATGCCGAAAGCTCGAACGCGAGACGCGCAGAGAACCACAATACGAGCCCTTGACAATGCAGGGCCAGTCTCCCGCGGCCGCAAATGACGGTAGCCCGCTGGCGGTCATTGTGCCTGCCGCTAGGCAAAGGTCCGAAACCACTACTGTGATAGAGATACGGCCGGATCGATCATAACTGACATCTGCCCGGCTTGTCTGCCGAGCCAAGGTCCTACGAGCTCGGTCAAGATCATGCTGGTGGACTGGCATGCCCCTCAACTTGACACAGCCATGGCCAACTCTTTCAAAAAGCGGTGAGCAGCGAAGTGTCGAATACAGCAAGGGCAGCGAGAGCCCGGCGTCCAGGAAAGCTCGACAAAGCTCATTGTGATTCACCACTCTTCCACGACCTTGGATACAGTCGAGTATCGCCCTCTCACCTTTGCTGAGAAGCATGGCTAGCTCACCCTCATAGGACACTAGGCCATCTTCAAGCCGATATCCGTTTGCCACAAGCAGCCGTTCCATGAGAGACGGAGGGGCAACAGGATAACGCTGCCTTCTTACCGCACACCTCAACCCACCACATATCTCCTCGACAGTTAGGGGGCCACAGAACTGCAACATCTTGCACACTGCACGATGGAACACGTTTTTCCTGGTGATTGAGCCTACAGGATCCTCCCTCCAGTACCAGTCCGACGACAGCACTATGAACCCAAGTGCCATCACGTCACGGCAGAGCGAGACTGTATCTACATTCAGTTCGGTGCTGAGCCACCTAACGTTCACTGCCCCGCTGAACGCGTTGTGCCTTCGTATAGCCGCTCGCGTCTTGCGCGAAATCGCTGTACCAGCCAGCATTGTTTCAACGGGTACGTCGCGCGAGCCGCCTCTCGCCGCGTTGAGCGCCAGGATCAAAGGCTCAGACAGTACAATCATCGGATTGTCACCACTTGACAGGTACCAGACAATTGCCACCAGTGCGTCAAACAGGTCAATGTCCTCAGCTCCTATCGTTGTCCACGCACCCAGGAGCCCACTGTCCCGAATCTCGGATTCCCAGGCCCTGAGACTCAGTTGCATTCCTCGGTCGAACGCAATCAGCAGTGCGGTTTGGATCCGGATCGGGAGAAGCCCAAGTGAGGGCACCACCGTAACCCGGGGTAGTACGGCTGACCTCACGATCCTAGCTTCGCGGCTGGCAATCTGGCGTACACGCTCGCGTGTAACACCCAACTCGTCGCCGATGCTCTGCAACGTCCTCTTAGTGGGCCCATAGCGCTGCACAAAGACCCGGGCTTGTGACGTCCTAGCTGGCAGGCCTAGTAGCTCCTCGATTTCCTGGGAACACGACCTAGCACCTGACAGAATTGAGTTGAGCAGTTGCAGTTCAACTTCGGTGTATCGATCATCCGGCAGATCGAGGAGTTCCCGCACCGAGTGTTGGGCGACTTGCACCTTCTCATGAAGGCATCTGTGGTTGACCTCGTCAACAATGCGCAGCTTTGCTTGTGCAGCAAGCAGGGCATAGTCCAACGAGGGATCTCTGTGCGCCCCAGACCCTGATCCAACGTCAAGCTGTTCCAGTCTGGTCAATATCTCCTGCATACAGGCTGCACCAATCCCTCGTACACGTGGCAAAGTGCCAGATGCCTTGGCTTGACACAGCTCGCCTAGTGAGGTCAAGTGTGCACGATACAGGGCATTTGCAGCCCGACTGCTTAGCCCAAGCACACCTATGGGGCTTTCCATAGATATCCGGCCTTCACTCTCAGGTGGCATGGAAAGTCACTTCCGAACGAGTGCTACGCACAGTGCGCTCCAGAGTACCAAAACTCGAGGCCGGGATGGCAAACGCATAGCTTGTCTGATTCTTTACGTAGATTCTATACTATCGACTAGTGTAGAACACGCTCATGCGGTGTCAAGACCCCGTTCTGTCCTGCAGCGAGTGTTGCCTGTGCACTCTTCCCTTATTCTGCTGCCTTGAAGAAGCCAGGCGAGACACCAAGGCTATAGCAGTGACGGCCACTTGTCACAACTCTCGAAGTGTGATCGACGCGGTTAGGTGGGCGAATGCCTGTAGCCTTGGCGTAACCGCTGCAGCCAGGGTCAGCTCATTGACCTTGACTGCTATTGCCAACCAGCCGACCGCGAACCATCATTGTCAGGCACAGTTTATCCCTGCATACAGTGACTATTCGGATATTACTGCACGCCCGCCCCACCTCCCGCGAGGTCAGGGCATGGCCGCCGCCACTGGCGTCACCGTGATGTTCTCTCCCGCAAGGCCCGGGTACGCGCCGGCCTCTTGCAGCGAGCCCACGCTGGGGTGCGCCAACAGCCACTTGTTGACCGCGAACAGCAGCCGGTTCTCTCCCCACGGCGGCACCTGGAACGACAACGGCTCATTGGTGCCCTTGGGCAGATAGACCAGCGTCGCAAAGCTCTGGTCGGCGCGGCACTGGATGGGGGCATAGTGCAGGTTCCACGGCGAAAGCTCGACCACCGCCCCCGCGGGGGCAAAGAACGCCGCCACCTTGGCCGTGTCATAGCTCACCGGACCCATCTGCTCGTCCTCGCCCCAGCAGATGTCTTGCACATGGCCCACGAGTAGCACTACATCGGTGAGGCAGAGATCCACCTCGCTGCCACGGTGGTATTCGAGCGCGTCCAGCGAGACGTTGTGGCCATAGCACCATCCCACCTGGATGGGCATCCCTCCAAAAACCTCGCACTGCATCGCCTCGTTGAACAGGCTCGGCGCCTCCAGCGCCCTGACCGATGGCTCATAGGCCACGCCTTCTGCGCGCGGCAAGATCAGGCTCGCGCGCGCCATCATCTCGGTCGGGTCATACGCGGTGAGCAGGCGCCCATACCGCTTGAAGGCCGGATCGCCCACAGGCAGCAGATTCAGCGACGGGTTGGCGGCGCGCAATTGGTGAAACAGGCTCGTCATGACCACTCCTCTCTAGTGTTGCTCCAGGCGTGCGGCGGGCGTCAGCGTGATCTCCTCGCCGGCTTGCATGTGCCGGCGGATGATGCCCGCGCCGATCCAGGTCGACGGTTGCTCTTCACGGCTGCTGATCATGGCCACGGCGCTGTCGCGAAAGGGCAACGCCAGGCGCAGCTCGGTTTCGGCGGTGGCCAACACGCGCACCCAGCGCGTTTGCCCGTCGACCCGCTCCGCCGAGACGATCAGTCCGCCCTCGGCCCTGCCGCGCAGCAGGCGCACCAGCCGCCACTCGTCGGGGATGGCAGGGAACACCTGCAACACCCCGCCATTGGTGTGCAGCATCATCTCTTGCATGGCGGCCACCAGGCCCATGCCGCCATCGAGCTGCATCGTGATGGCATCGGGGCCCATCCTGGTGAGCCCCTCCAACCGCGGAAAGATGAGCGGGCCGCCATTGGGCGTCATGAATGCGCGGCGAAAGGCCTCGAGGTTCAACATTGCGCCGTTGCCCATGCCCAGCCGCGCCATCAGCAGCGCCGCCCAGGGGAACGACCAGCCGCACCACTCGCCCTTGCCTACGCGCGTCTGCCGGTCGAGCGAGCGCAACACGATCCCACGAATGCGCCGGTTGCGCCGTAGGTCGAACACGTCGAGTGGATAGAGGCCGACCAGGTGAGAAAAGTGCCGGTGCGACACCGTGGGCAATAGCCCCTGCCAGATGGCGATCTCGAGACCATCGTCATCCTTCTCGCGATCGGCCGCCCAATAGGCGGCATCGTCATCCTGCAGCGCAAACAGCGGCAGCCGCTCGTCGATCGTCCGGCAGCGCTCTACGATCGGGTCGTCGATCTCCAAGACCTCCGCTGCCTGAGGGATCACCCTCGCCAACATGTGAATCATCGCCAGCTGATAGCTCGCGTTGCGGCCCCAGGCATCGATGCTGTTTGCCCCCCACTCGGCCGACACGCCTACGGGCAGGGATAGGTGCCCCGCGGCATCCTCGGCGAGCATCTCTTCATACACGCGAAAGGCGCCGCGCAGCAGCGGATACACCGTCTCGCGCAGGGCGTCGGTGTCGAGCGTAAAGCGATAGTAGCGCCACAGCAAATGCCCCAGCCACGCCGTGCAGGCGTGGTCGACCTGGCCCGTCCAAAAGCCGCCCATGGCCACGCCGCGGTCATCCACCGCGTGGGGCAACAGGCAACCATCTTCGATGCCGACATACTGCCGAGCGTTGGCCTGCAGGCGGGGCAGCCAATCGTGCACCATGGTACAGAGCGGCACCAACGCCGCCGGCCAGTTGCCCATCAGCGCCGGCCAATGGCACATCTGCACATTGATGTTGAAATGATAGTCGCCCTCCCAGGGCGGCATCCGATCGTCTTCGATCCACGGCCCCTGTAGGCCCATCGCCGGGCCGCCGGGCAGCGACGCGCACGCCAGGCGATACATCCCCAGGTTGTAGAGCGCCTGATAGTGGGGCGCATCCAGCTGCACGCGAGCACAATGCGCCCAAAAGGAGCGCCACCACGCGGCCTCTTCGTCGGCCAGCACGTCAAAGCCCCTGGCTTGCGCCGCCTCGACGGCCGCCATCGCCTGCCGCCAGGCGTCGTTGGAAGACTGCCCATACTCGACGGCCACATACAGCGTCACAAAGCCCAGGGCATCGTCGGCCCACAGGCAGGCCACGGCCACGGCTGGGTCATTGGGTCGCCGCTGCGTCCAGCCCGTGAGCACGGTGCCCACCCGCTCGTCGGGCGCAGGAAAGCCATGCTCCTCGAAATAGCGCTGCACCGGCCCCGGCGTCGCCCCCGATGGCATCAACCTCGGCCGCACCTGGCGAAAACAGCAGCCGTGTAGGCGCAGGGCCAACAGTGCCCCCTGGCGGGGGATCACGGCCTCGACGTTCACCCGCGAGGGCCCATCGACCTCGATGCCCGCGCTGCCCGAGGCGATGTCGAGGCTGCCTTTCTCCAGGCGCAGCCGCTCAGAGAACGCCAGCTCGATGCGGCCCAGGGGTAACCGCGTGGGTCGCGGAGGCGCCTTGCCCTCGGCATCGCGCCCCTCAAAGACCCGCCGCACGTTCGCCTCATCGCCCGCCTCGAGCCAGGCCTTGAGGTTGGCATACGTGGCCTCATCGCTCGGCTCCAGGCCCACGTCATGGTGCCAATAGTCGGCGCGGTTGATCGTCAGCCGCAGCGTGTTGCCGCGGCCCCAGAGCAGCGCGCCGAACAAGCCATTGCCCAGTGGCAGGCCGTCGTGCACTTGATCGACCGGAAAGCGCCATTCCAGCGGTGCGGGCGAACGAAAGACGTCCATGCCACTTCTCCTTCCTCACCATTCAGCGGAGATATTCTATCACAATAGCCTGCCCTGTCACCCCAAAGCAAGGAAGCAGCGCGCTCTAGCTGGGGCAACGCTCCCAGCAAGTCGCGCCTCGCCGCCGCCCCTTGTCTCACGCTAGAAGACAACGAGGGCGACCTCCTCGAGAGGCCGCCCTCGTCTCCACAGGCCCGTCTACTGCGCCGGTTTGAGCGACGTGCCACACTCGGGGCAAAATGCCACCGTAGGCCCCACCGACGTGCCACAGTTCGGGCAGACGCGCCCCTCGCCCACGGGCTGCACGGGCGCCATCGGCTCGATGGGCGTGATAGGCTGCACGGGCGCCATCGGCTCGATCGGCGCAATGGGCTGCACCGGTGTAACCGGCTGCACGGGCGCGATCGGCTGAGTTGGCGGCTCGTAAGGCTGGGCCACAGAAGGCCCCGCTGCCCCCGCCTCCGGCACAGGCGTCTCGGGCACATACTCTTCCGCCTTGATCCGCTCCAGCTCCTCTTGGAGCTGCTTGACCTGCAACATCAGCGCGGCCACTTGCTGGTCGACACTGGCCACCTGCGGATGCTGCAGCTCGCCGGCATGGAACAGCGCCAGCACCGTCTGGCCCAGCGCCTCATGGGCATCTTGGATCTGCTTTTGCACGTCGGCGATGGCCTGCTCTTGCTTGCGCACACGCACCATCTTGTCGGCCTCGAAGGCCACCTTAGCCGCCCCAGAACGCACCGAACCCCACAGTTTCATCGTTCCCTCCTTGCCCAGCCCATCACAAACTGTATGTATTCTAGTCGATTTCCGCCGTTTCGTCGCGATTTCACATTCCTAGTGTCCGGAAAACATCCACGGCGCCGGTGGGCCCTCAGCGAGTACGCACCCCCTAGAGCTTGCGGCCGTCGCGGCCCCCGCCCTCGCCTCGATACGGCTGCCCTGGCAACCAATCGTTGGGCGGCGGCGGCGCCCAGTCGGTCAGGGGCAGCGGCACCCGGCAGCCATACCGCGCCGAGAGATAGGCACCCTCGCAGAGTTCGAGCGCCGTGAGCGAGGCCGTAGGAATAGTATAGTCGGGCTCGCCTCGATCCATCTGCGTCGCCAGGTTCTCGAGGTGGCGCTGGTGCCCACTGCGTGGCCCCGTGGGTACGGTGAACTCTTCGCCGCGGGGATGCGCCGCGTTCTGCAGGCGATAGGTCGGCACCCAGGCCTGGAAGGTGATGCTCCCCTCCGAGCCGATCAGGCGGAACAGCGTGCCCTCTTGGGCCGCCACATCGTCGCCCGTCTGCATGACCACGCGCAAGCCCGAGGCAAACTGCACATAGGTCACGGCCATCGTCTCGACCTGCATCCCGTCGCGATAGGTGCGCGTGCTCTTGTCGGCGGCGGCCAGCACCCACAGCGGCCGGTCGGCAGGGGATAGCATCACTGCATAATGGAGCCAGTGGATGCCCGCGTTGATGATGTCCCACCCCTGGCACTCGATCTCGATCAGCTGCAGCGTACCGATCTCGCCGGCGGCCACGCGGTCGAGGATCTCGAGCGCATAGGGCAACACCGCCAGGTTGTGGGGCGTGGCCATGGGCAAGCCGGCCGCCCGCACCGTCTCGAGTACGGCGCGGCCATCGCGCGCATTGTCGCTCAACGGTTTTTCGACCAGAATGCCGCGCAGGGGCAGCCGACACGCCGCCCGGGTGACCTCGAGGTGCGATGGCGGCCAGGTCGACACGCACACCACGTCGGTGGGCTGTGTGGCAAACAGCTCGGCGTACGAGCCGTAGGTGGCAATGCCGGGATAGCGCTCGCGCGCGGCCCTGAGCGCCTCGGGGCGCATGTCGGCCACGGCCACCAGCGTATAGCGCGGTGAGGCAGTGAGCGCGGCCATGCTGAGCCCGCCGCCCGTGCCCGCGCCCACGACCGCTGCGCTATAGATGCGTTCCATCGATGCCTCCAGTCCCACAGTTTCACCGCTCTGGCCCTCGCTGTGGATCGCGTGGTATATCGTACCGTAGCCGTTCCCCCTGCGCAAGCCATTGCCATCGGCACTGCTTTATGCCATAATCACGATAGAGTACGGCGCAACGCTGCGCAAGGAGGGATGCTATGGCAGCCAAATCGATCCCTGCTGTTACCTGGTACACCGATCAGCAAGCCCTGGCTCGCGGCGAGCCGGGCATCGTCTTCTCGTTCATCGCCGCCCTGGCGACGGCGCTCCAGGCGCGCGGCGATCCCGTAGAACCCGTCTGGCTCATGGGCGCCAGTGGCTGGGCCTTTCGCATCATCGTCGAGAAAGGACTCTGCCCCAGCAGCACGAGCGTGTTCGACTGGCGCAGCATCCTGCCCGAGTCGGTGCGTAACGCGGGCTGGGAGTGCATTGCCGTAACCCGCCTGTGGGACGAAGAGGCCGTGCGTGCCGAACGCCAGGCCGAGGCTCGCGCCGCCATCGTCGCGGGCATCGACGCGGGCACGCCTGCCATCGTATGGGACCTCAAGCTCCCCGAGTGGGGCGTGATCACCGGCTATGACGATGAGGCGCAGGTTTTCTATGGGCTGGCGGGCGACGGCCAACCGGCCACCATGCCCTATGCCGAGTTGGGCGAGCGCGAGGTCAAGATCCTCTCCGTAGTCGTGCCCGGCGCCCCGAATGGCCGGCCTCGGGCTGAGGCCGTGCGGCGTGCGCTCGAGACGGCTGTGCGCCACGCCGAGGGCGGCGAATGGGGCGACCGCCCCGAGTATCAAGATGGCCTGGCCGCTTTTGAGCAGTGGGCGCGCGCCTTGACCAGCCCCATCGGCCCCACGCACGAGCAGGCGATCTATCACGCCGCCCATTGGGCTGGCGCGCGCTGCTATGCCCGTGACTTTTTACGGGGGCAATGCGCGGGCTGCCCCACGCTGCAACCCGCGGCTGACGCCTATGCCAAGGTGGCCAACGGCCTGCTCGCCGTGTGGCGCCAGACGGTGTCGCTGCAACACGCCGGGCAGAGCGAGCGCGCCCTGCTCGCCGAGCAGGTCCGCGAGGCCGGCTGCTATGAGCGCGAGGCCATCGCCGCCATCAAACGGCATCTGGCCCAGGCCTGACCGCGCCGCACAGTAGCGGCCCCAGAAAGGAGCACAATGGGCCTAGCCCCCGCTGAGACGCCCGCCCTCACTCAGGCGCGGCGCAATTGGCGCCGTATGGTGCGCGAGTTCGCCGATGAGAGCGCACGCGGCGCGGCCCTGGTCGCCGCCGCGATGCTCGACCTCAACCTCGAAGACCTGTTGCGCGCCTACCTCATCGACGATCCCGCGGAGGTCGAGTATCTGCTGGGCACAGGCATCCAGTCCTATGGCTCGCGCATTCGCATTTCGTATGCGCTGGGTCTGGTGAGCGAGGACGAGTCGAACGATTTGCGCGTCGTCCAGGCCGTGCGCAACTATTTCGCGCACAACCTGCATGTGACCTTTGAGGCCGACGAGGTCAAACGCGAGCTTGCCCGCCTGCGCCTCTTGCACCGACTGCTGCCCGACGCCGACCAGCTCTCCCCGCGCCGGCAGCTCGAACAGACGGCCTGCATGCTCTCGGTGCTGCTCGTGCGTCGCGTGGCCGAGGTGGCCGAGCGTCGTTGCGTGCGCCATCCCGAGCCGGATGTTTCCGCGTTGGTCAACCACTGCCCCCTGTTGAACGCCGAGGCTGACTCTAGCGATTGGCAGCCGTAGAGGCACTGCCTCGCGTCATTAAGCCGCGCCCCCAACCGGCGCGGCTTGGCTTTGGCCGCTAGTTGACACAGATTTTCAATTGGGGGATAATCGCTGGGCTGAGTTGGTCATCCCTTATCTGCGGAGCAGCCCCCATGTCTGCCGATCCTTCGCCCACTGCCCTGGCCCTGCGAGCCGCTGGCCATCGCCTCACGCGGGCGCGCCTGGCCGTGATCCAAGTGCTCGACGAGCAAGACGCGGGCCTCAGCCCGCAAGAGCTTTGCGCGCGCGCCCGGGCCATCTATGCCCCCCTCGGCCTGGTCACCGTCTATCGCACGCTCTCTCTGCTCGACGAGCTGGGCTTGGTGCGCCGCGTGCACAGCGAGCAAGACTGCCACGCCTATGCGCCAACGGCCGGCGACCGCCACCATCTGCTGTGCAGCGGCTGTCACCGCCTCGTCGAGTTCCCCTGCCAGGGGCTCGACGCCCTCGTGGCCAGCGTTGAGGAGCGCACCGGCTTTGTCATCACCGCGCATCTGCTCGAGCTCACCGGCCTCTGCCCCGCCTGCCAAAGAGCGCGTGCAGCGGCCGAGCCAGCCCCGATGGAATAGGAGTTCGTCATGCGCCCTCGCCTCACTCGCCGTGTCGACCTCGCCCTGCCCTTGCTGCTGCTCGCGGCCGCCCTCGCCTTGGCCGGGTGCGGCTCGGCAACCATCACACCCACTACCGCCGCTACCCAAGGTCGCTTGGGCGTCGTGGTCAGCGTCTTGCCGCAGAAATACATCGTCGAGCGCGTGGGCGGCGAGCATGTCGCCGTCACCCCCATGGTTGGCCCGGGAGACAACCCGCACACCTATGAGCCCAAGCCCGAGCAGCTGCGGGCGCTGAGCAACGCGGCCGTCTACTTTACCACCGGCGTCGAGTTCGAGCAGGTCTGGATGGAGCGCATCGCCGCCGCCAACCCGCACATGCAGATCGTCGACACCACCGCAGGCGTGGCCCTGCTGCCCTCGACCGAACCCGAGCACCTGACCGCCGAGGGCGAGCTTGAGGATCACGCGGAGATGGATCCCCATGTGTGGACGTCGCCACGCATCGTCGCCCAGCAGGCGCGCCTCATCGCCGAGACCCTCACCGCGCTGGATCCCGACCACGCTGCCGACTATGCCGCCAACCTGGCCGCTTTCGAGGCCGACATCGCTGCGCTCGACGCCGACCTCCGGGCGACGCTGGCCGATGTCCAGGGGGGCGCCTTTATGGTATTTCATCCGGCGTGGGGCTATTTCGCCCGCGACTATGGGCTCGAGCAGCTCGCCGTCGAGGTCGGGGGCCAAGAGCCCAGCGCCCAAGAGCTCGCCGCCCTCATCGAGACTGCTCGCCAGCGCGGCGTCAAGGTCATCTTTGCCCAGCCAGAGATGAGCACCGCCGACGCCGAGACCATCGCCCGCGAGATCGGCGGCCAGGTGTTGCTCATCAGCCCCCTCGAAGAGGATTGGCTCACCAACATGCGCCGCGTGGCCGAGGCTTTTCACACCGCCCTTGTGGCTGAGGAGTAGCTCACATGACCCTCACTGCCCAACCTGTGGCCATCACCCCCGAGCGCGACGAGGTGATCTGCGTCGAGCATCTGTGGGCCGGCTATGACAACGAGAACGTGCTCGAAGACGTGACCCTGCACGTCTATGCGCACGACTTTATCGGCATCATCGGCCCCAACGGCGGTGGCAAGACGACCCTGATCAAGGTGTTGCTCGGCCTACTGCCCCCCTCGCGCGGTCGAGTGACCATCATGGGCGAGCCGGTGGCCACTGGTCGCCGTCACCTGGGCTATGTACCCCAGCTCGTCGAGTTCGACCGCGACTTTCCCATCAGCGTGTGGGAGGTGGCCCGCATGGGCCGCCTAGGCAAACGGCCGCCGTTGCACCGCTTTACCGCTGAAGACGACGAGATCGTCGCCGATGCCCTGCGCCGCGTCGACCTGCTCGATCTGCGTCGCCGGCCCATCGGCGAGCTCTCGGGCGGGCAACGTCAGCGCGTCTATATCGCCCGCGCACTCGCCGCGCGCCCCGAGATCTTGCTGCTCGACGAGCCGACCTCGAGCGTCGACCCGCGCGTCTCGACCAGCATCTATGAGCTGCTGCGCGAGTTGAACGAGCACGTCACCATCCTCCTCGTCTCGCACGACATGAGCGCCGTCTCGTCTTATGTCAAGACTGTTGGCTGCCTCAACCGGCATCTCTTTTACCACGGCGGGGGCGAGCTCACGCCCGAGATGGTCGAGCTAGCCTACCAGTGCCCGGTCGACCTGGTGGCCCACGGCGTGCCCCACCGCGTCTTTGCCGAACACACCATCGCTACTCTGGAGCATTCCCCACACGAGGAGCACCCGCCGCGATGATCGCCAGCCTACTCGAGGCCCTGCAATTCGGCTTTATGCGCAACGCCCTGCTCGCCGGGCTGCTGGTCAGCCTGGCGTGCGGCATCATCGGCACCTTTGTGGTGGTCAAACGCATCGTGTTCATCAGCGGCGGCATCGCCCACGCCGCCTATGGCGGCATCGGCCTGGGCTACTATGTCAAGTTCATGGTGGTGCCCACCCTGTTCGCGGGCAGCGCCGTCGCTGCTGACCCGCGCCCTGGCTATTGGCCCCTGCTGGGCGCCGTGGTCTTTAGCTTGGTGTCCGCCCTGCTGAGGGGCTATATCGAGCGACGCACGCGCCAGCGCGCCGACACCATCATCGGCGTGCTCTGGGCCATCGGCATGGCCATCGGCATCATCCTGGTCGACCTCACTCGTGGCTACAAAGCCGACCTGATGAGTTACCTCTTTGGCAGCATCCTGGCCGTCGAGCAGCTCGAGCTAATCATCATCGCTGGCCTCGACGCGCTGGTGCTTGTGCTAGTGACTCTCTTTTACAAAGAGCTGCTCGCCGTCTCGTTCGACGAGACCTTTGCCACCGTGCAGAACGTGCCGGTGGGCGCCATCTATGCGTTGCTCCTGGGCCTCATCGCGCTCACCGTCGTGATGCTCATGCGCGTCGTAGGCCTCATCCTCGTCATCGCCATGCTCACCATCCCCCCGGCCATCAGCGGCCGATTCGTGCGGCGCATCGTGCCCATGATGGCCCTCTCGGCCCTGCTGGGCGTGCTCTTTACGACGATCGGGCTGTGGCTCTCGTATGCGTGGAACCTCACCTCGGGCGCGAGCATCATCCTCGTCGCGGGGGTGGGCTACCTGCTCAGCCTACTCCGCCCCTCGTGGGGCACGCGCCGCCGCACCCGAACCGCCAGCCAGGCCTAGCGGCGCGCCCTGCCCCGCTCCACAGCCGCCAACCGCGCTAGCGCGGCGCATTGACACGCGCCCCACGCCCCTTCATAATGCCAGTGGAGTGCTTTCGAGCACACACTCGGTGTGCTTGTTTGGCTCGGAAAGGGGTGAAGCACGCGGAGGCCTCAAGCGGGAATCACTAGGTTCACCTGGCACGCACACGAGGAGTAGATGATCATGTCTGACGGGTCTTTGATCTCGCGTCGCGGATTTCTGCGCAGCGCCGCCATCATGACGGCGGCGACGGCGCTCGCAGCGTGCGCGCCTAAGGCGACGCCTGCGCCCGCCGCAGAGCCGACCAAGGCCGCCCCCGAGGCCGAGCAACCGGCTGCGGCCGCGCCAGCGGCAGAGGAGCGGATCCCCATCCAGTATTGGCTCTTTTGGAACCAGCCCTCGGTCTGTGAAGAGGCCTGGCGCGCCACCGATGAGTGGAAGCAGATGGAGGCCGATGGCCTGGATATCGAGTTCAGAACCGGCGCCGGCGGCGATGCGGGCAAGACGGCAGTGGCTGCGGGCACCCCTCCCGATGTGGGCTGCCTCGGCCCCCAGCTCGACTTTGCCCTCGGCGGCGTGCTGCTCGACCTGAACCCCTTTGTGGACGCCAGCGACAAGATCAGCCGCGACATGTTCTTTACGGAGAGCTATGACAACGCCTCTTGGCAAGACATGCAGTTCGGCGTTCCGGCCATGGAGTGCTATGTGCGCCTCGGCCTGGACTATAACGAGCGCATGGTCGGTGAGGCTGGGCTCGACCCCGATGCTCCCCCCGAGACATGGGAAGAGTTGTTCGACTGGCACAAGACGCTGACCAAGTTCGATGCCGCCGGCAACCTCATTCAGTTTGGCATCGATCCCTATGATGCGATGGGCGGCCCAGGCCCGCACTATGCGTCAGCGTGGACGGTCTCGATGCTGTGGGATTTCAACGATTGGTGGAAGCCGGAAGACGGCACCATCAACATCAACAACGAGCGCTTTGTCGAATCCCTAGAGACCTGCGCCGAGTTCATCCGGCTGATGGGCGTAGACAACCTGGCCGGAGTGCGCTCAGTCGAGGGGCAGGGCCAATGGGGCGGCTCGTACAACGCCGAGGTGCAGGCCATGATCATCGAGGGCTACTGGCACCCGGGCGAGACCGCCAAGGAAAAACCCGAGGTCTCGGCCGTCAACCGCGCCTCGTGGGTGCCCGTGCCGGGCTGGCGAGCCGGAGACAAGGTGCAGTGCTACACCGCCCACGCCACCTCGCTCTATCGCGATGGCCCACATGCCAAAGACGCCTTCCCCGTCATGGAGTTCCAGCAGAGCAAGGCGCACTGCGACATCTTGTTCAAGGAGATCGGTTGGCTGCCCGCGGTCAAGGACTATATCGCGCAGGTAGAGCCGATCTTCCCGGGGCTAGATTTCTACCTCATGTCGGCCAACGCAGCCACGCACCGTTACACCGACCCGCGCATGCCCATCAGCAGCTTTGTCGAAACCCAGTTCTATGCCTACCGCGAGCGCGTCTATCGCGACGAGATGACCGCCCAAGAAGCGGCCGATGCCATGCAGCAGGCCGTCGAGCAGGAATGGGAAGAGTCCGGTTGGAAGGACAAGTGGGGCCAGCGCTGACCGAGGCCCCCGCTCCCTAGTCAAGCATAGCTGCCTCCCGAGGGCGCTAGCCCTCGGGAGGCCTGGATTCAGGAGGCAAGATGAACTTTTGCGAGCGTCTCAGCGCCGTGTTGCACGGCGGCGAGCCAGACGTGGTGCCCTTTGCGCCCTATGACAACCTGGTGCCGCGTGGCGAGTTCGAGCGCGAACTGGCCGACCGCGGCATGGGCCTGCTCGACCGCCACGCAGGGGGCATCTGGTCAGAGATGCCCAACGTCGAGATCGCCACGCACAGCGAGGGCAACGTCGTCACCACCACCTACCACACGCCCGTGGGCGATGTCTACACCCGCAACAAGACGCACCTGGGGCGCATCGCCGATGGCGCCACCGTGCAGGTCGAGGGCTTGATCAAAGACATCCATGACGTCGATCCAGTGATCTTTATGGTCGAAGACACCGTCTATCACCTCGACCCGCGGCCCTATCTCGAGGCCGTGCGCGCCTGGGGCGGGCACGGCTATCTCAGCCAGCCCGGTTTTGCCGTGCCCTATGAAGAGACGTTGGGCTTCTTTGGCGGCTATGCGGGCATTCCGGCGTGGATCTATGCGCAAAACGACTATCCCGATGCCTTCCGCAAGCTGCTCGAGGCGCTCGACCGGCGCGAACGGCGGCGCCTGCCGCTGCTCTTGCAACTGCCCGGCGACCTCGTCTCCTGCGGCAGCGTCGATGGCAACTATGGGCCGGCGCGCTGGCACAAGTACGACCTGCCCTACTATCAAGAGTTCGTGCCCCAGTTCCAGGCCGTGGGCAAGATCGTCTCGATCCACGCCCATGCCTCGAATAACCTGGCCTATGCCGACCTGCTGCGCGAGACCGGCGTCAACGTCGTCGAGGCCTTTACGCCGCCGCCTGTGGGCGACCTCTCGATCGCCGAGGCGCGCCGTCGCTGGGGGCCTGACGTCGTCATCTGGGTCAACTTTCCCGAGACGATCTTTTACTTCGGGTACGAAGAGACCAAGCGTTATACCATGGAGCTGATCCAGAGCGACCCGCCGGGCAACCGGCTGGTCATCGGCTTTACCGAGATGGGCACCTATGGCATCACCGATGCCGAGAGCGAGCGCATCTTCAAAACGGGCTTTCGCGCGGTCGCCGAGGCCATCGAAGCCTGCGGCGTGTACCCGGTGCGGGCATAGAGGGGAGGTCGAGAGGAGATGAATTTCGCCGAACGTATGCAGGCGGTCTTGACCGGTGGCGAGGTCGATCGCGTCCCCTTCATGAGTCTCGAGAGCATCCTGCCGCGTGGCGAGCTAGAGCTCGGCCTGCGACGGCGGGGCCTGGGTCTGTGCCTCTCGCGCCCCGTGGTCTGGTGCGAGTATCCGCACGTCAACCTCGACGTGCAGACAGTGGGCGACATCGCCACGCTCACCTATCACACGCCGCGCGGCGACCTGTCTCTGCGCCAGCGACAACACCTCGGGCGCCTGGCCGACGACGCCAGCTGCGACCTGGACGGCCTGGTCAAGACGCCGGCCGACCTTGACGCGGCCATCGCCATGGCTGAGGACGCCGTCTTTCACGTCGACGCCAGCGCCTATAGCGACACGGCCTTTGAGATCGGCGCCGATGGCATCGTGCGCTGCGACGGCCCGCGCTCGCCCGATGAGCTGAGCGCCGAGTTGGTCGGCTACCGGCCGGGGATGGTCAACGCCCACCAGGTGCTCACCTACTGGCACCACCTGCAACAGACCGAGCCGACTCGCTTTGGCGCGCTGCTCGAGGCGCTCGAGGCCCAAGAGCTGCGCCGTATGGAGGCCGTCATCGCCTCGCCGGTGACCCTGGTGCGCCTGGGCCGCATCGACGGCGAGATCAGCCCCGCGCGTTGGCGCGAGCGCGCGCTGCCCTTCTACCAGCGAGTCACCGCGTCACTGCGCGCGGCGGGCAAGGTCTGCTCGCTCCACGCCCATGCGCCCAACCTCGAGGCGTATGCCGACGCCATCGGCGCCTCGGGCGTGCAGATGGTCGAGGGGCTGGCCTCGCCGCCCCTGGGCGTCATGGCCGTGGGCCAGGCGCGCCGCCACTGGGCCGAAGAGATCATCCTCTGGGTGAACGTGCCCGAGGCGCTCTTCTGGCTGGGCAGCACCTATGTGCAGCATCAGGTGACGGTGCTCGCTATGACCGGCGAGCCCAAGAACAAGCTCATCGTCGGCACCACCGAGCAGGGGCTGGTGGGCATGGTCGACGACGAGAGCGAGGCGGTGTATCGCGCAGGCTACCACGCCATCCTCGACGGCCTGGGCTATCCCGCGTGAGGTGAGAGCCTTGACATTCCTGCCGTGTATGCTTATGTTATAGCTAGCTTCGTTTACGATGCGTAGAGGAACTCGAGTCGCTGTTGCGGGGAGCAGCGACTCGTTGCAGCAGGTTCACTGTTTGTGGCGATTTTGTAGGTTCATGTTACTTGTGCATGCATATCCGGCCCTGCGAACGCTCCCTCTGGTCGGGTCTCTAGCATCAGTGAAGGAGTAAGACATTTCCGTGAAGATGCAACGAAAGGAGCCTTTCGTCATACTCGTTCTTGCCGTCCTGCTGGTGGCGTGTTCTCAGGCGCCTACCGCGCCAGTGGCAAGGGGCGAGCAACCAACCTATACGCTCTATCCAACGTACACACCCTATCCGACCTATACGCCGTTTGCTTCCCCAACACCCACGTTCCCTCCGACCATTGTTCATGATGGGCTTGCTGTCAAACAGGACATAGCTGGAGTGACCCTATGCGTTACCGGCGTGGAACTCATTCCTGTCTCCGTAGTAGAGCACGATCGTCGTTTCCTGATTCTCTATGATGATCTGGTAGACGATAAGTTCATCACCCTTGGCCATCTCTATCTGACCATAGAGAACAACACTCCAGAGCCCATCGTCATTTTCACGAGCACAGGCACTGCCATCGTTGGGCACGAACAGGTAGACACCGAACTATGGAGCAACGCCTCTCTAGGGGGAACGGTGTATCCTGGAGCGAGTAAATCGGGTGATGTCCTTTTCGGTCTGAGGGAATCTAGGACTGACCAGATTACCAAGATTCGCTATGTCTTGGATGCGGCCAGGAGTGAAGACTATGACAGCTTGACTGATGAACAATACGATCTCGACATCACATGGTAGTAAGAACAAACTGGTGCCTTGCGACCACAACACCAAGGGAGAGTCCCGAGCGTTCTGCTGACTACGCGCAGCCGCTCGGACAGGTAGACGTCCGTTCGTCTTGGCCGCCTAACAGAATGATCGGTCGAACCCATTAATCCTGATCGGCATCTTGACTATTACGCACGGTTCGCCCATGCGTTGGATGCTTCTCGCCGTGCTTGTTCCATTGTTCGGCCAAAGAGACACTGGAGCGGCACAGTCGAGTTTGCCAAGAGATACAGTCGACTCGGTGAGGCTTATACCAACGATACCTTCTATGGTAGTAGCCTAACAGGGGAATAAATGAAACGGCGTTTTGGGCACCTTGCTGCGAACAGACTGAATTAGCCTAGTCTGAGAAGGAGGGATGCTGTGACCATCATCAACACCTATCGAACCACTTTGTGGACACACATAGGCCTGTTGGTGAGCCTCCTGAGCATCCTGTTGGCTGGCTGCTCACCTACACCGAACGAGTCTTCCACTCAGGCTCAAGGAGCGGCCGTAGTTCCTCTCCCTACGTATACCGCCTATCCGACCTATACGCCCTACCCAACGTTCACACCTCAAGTCTCAATCGCCATAGCATCGAAAGCGCCTGAGGTCACCACGACGCCGACCACGGCTTGGCCCCTAACGCCTACTCTGACGCCAGAGCAGCTGGATGAGAAACTCGCTGCGCAACCATTGGTCGTCGTGAGCACAAAGTACATTGTGCAAGATAGCGAATACAAGTCCCTATACCCAGACATGCTCTCTGCCACTGTGCAGAACAACAGCGATGACAATATACGTGATCTGGTAGTGGCGTTCGCCGCCTGGGACAGCAATGGGCTGCCGGTGCTACTGCGAGGAAGCCTAGATTTCTCTGGTGGTTCGTATGTCAAGAAGGCTAAGGCCGAGGGCGTCAACCTCATCCCCGGGGCCACATGGGGACAGCATAGTGGATTTGCGTTGGATAGTGGTCTCAACATTGATACGTTCGTGGCCATAGCCGTCTCATACACAACATTCGACGGCAAGGAGTGGACGAACGAGTACTATGAGGATTGGCGGAGGCTATACGAGGGAAAGGTATCGCCTCGATAGGCATGAGCCTCTTGGGTGTGCCGATGCAAAGCGTTGGCCTCATTTGAGGAATCAGTGATAGTTGAGGGGAGATGATAGGGGTGCCCCAGGCTCCTCGTCGCACTCACATCACTTGTGTGTGTGGTGCGGTTTCCTCTGGTCGCTACACTCATGGACTGCACGTGTCCTCTCTCACCCAAAACCCCGTAGCCGGTGCCAAACACCGCACTACGGGGTTCTTTCCTCTTCACGGGAGCGGATGGGAGTCGAACCCACCAGGGCTACTTGCGCAGCACCCCTCAACGGTTTTGAAGACCGCGGAGCCCACCGGGACTCAGCCACCCCCACGTTCGCCTTCTAGCATACCCACCCCCCTCGCGCGCGTCAAGCGCTCGTTTGACGCCAGCCAAATCCGTGCGACACTGTGCCCATCATGCACATCGGCATCAACGCCTGCTTCTGGGGTCGG
>JBDKSN010000170.1:0-10449 GCA_039680625.1 Anaerolineales bacterium
AGGCGCGCACGGCGCTGTATTGATGTCGGTTGTCGCCCAGCGCTAGTACGGCGCTGCTATCCATCAATGGCTGGATGGGGGCCTGCATCACGGCATAGAGCAGGTTCCAGGCCATGAGCGGCCAGAACTGGGTGCAGAGCGGTGTGGCCAGCGCAGGGACGATGCTCAGGGCCAACACCAGGCTCAACAGCCGCGAGCGCAGGTGCAGCCGATCGGCGAGCAGGCTCCACAGCGGCCCGGCGATGAGCATCACCAGCGGCTGCACGGCGATCAACAGGCCTACCTGGCTGTTGTCGAGGCCGACGCGGCGGAAATAGAGGTTGCGATAGATCGACGTGCAACCATAGCCCATATAGGTGAGGAGATAGAGCCACTTGATGCGAGCGATCATTGCACGCGGATCGACGGTCTGGGGCGGGTTGGGATGGGCCAGCCGTGCCCTAGGCATGGTTACACCTCGACAGTCTGCCCGTCGTACGCAAACGCGGCCCAGGGCGGGAGCTGCGCGCTGTGCACGTCCGGGTCGATATCGTGGGTCATGTGCGTAAAGAGGCAGCGTCGCGGCGCGAGCGCGCTGGCATAGGCGAGCGACTCGGCCAGAGACAGGTGCGTGGGGTGCGGCCGCGGCCGCAGGCAGTTGAGGATCAGCAGATCGAGCCCGCCCAGTGCGGCCAGTGACTCGGCGGGGATCGTCTTGGCGTCGGGGATGTAGGCCACGCCGCCCTCGCGCCCGCCCAGCCGGTAACCCTGACAGCCGTTGAGCGGCCCGTGCTCGACGTGGATCGGCTCCACGGCGAACGGCCCCACCATGCGGGGCGCCGTCAATTCATGCGGCTGGAGCATGGGCACGCCACCGCCCACAAAGCCCGTGGGCGCAAAGATGTAGCGGAACGACTCAGCCAGAGACTCGAGCGTCTCTGGCGAGCCGTAGATGTCGATCGCTTGGTGCTGCTGGTCGCTGTATGAGCGGATGTCGGGCAGTCCATAGATGTGGTCGGCATGCGTATGGGTAAAGAGCACCGCGTCGATGCGCTTGACGCGGTTGGCCAGCATCTGCTGGCGAAAGTCCTGCGAGGTGTCGATCAGCAGGTGAAAGCCATCTTGCTCGACGAGGATCGACGCCCGAGTGCGACGGTAGCGCGCGTCGGTGAGCGCCTTTTCGCAGAGCCGGTGCTCGCAGCGGACATAGTTGTTGAGCAGACAATCGAGCATGGGCACGCCGTGCGAAGTGCCGGTGCCCAAGAAGGTGATGCGCACGTCTCTTGCACCCCCGTGGCTTCTGGCGCGAACGCCAACGGCGCACATTATAGAGCGTGCGCCCGCGAGCACCAATTTGCAGCGAGGGGTCTAGCGTGCTTGCGCGGCGGGTAGACCGCCCGCCACGAGCGCGAGCCACCGCTCGTTGAAGCGGGGGCCATCGATGGCGGTGACCACTCGCGTGGGCCGGCCAGTGGCGGCCACGCGCTGTTGGAGCCAGCCAGCCACGATCTCGTTCTCCAGCGGCAACGTGGCAATGCTCACGCCGTCGCGCCAACCGAGGGCGACGGCCACCGCCAGGGGATCGTGCTGAAAGTTGATCAGGTCGTCGGGCAGGCCGGGGTAGACGCGCCCCAGCGAGGCCTCATAGCCGTATTCCGCCGCAAAGGCCTCGGCCTGGCGCGCGATCAGCCGGGCCAGCGCGTCGCCCCGTTGCAGCGCAGGCAGGTAGGCGCGCCGCAGCGCCGTCTCGACGGTGACACTCAGCGGCACGAGCAACGGCGCGCTGCTGGCCAGCACCGCACACGCCGACGGCGCATCCACCTGGAGGTTCCAGTCGTCGTGTGGCCCCCACGGCGGATAGCCCGCCCGGGGCGGGTAGACGTAGCCGCCCATTACCACCAGCTGGGCCGTCGCCAGGATGCCGGGCGAGCGGCGTTCGAGCAGGGCCAGGTTGGTGAGGCCGCCAATGGCGACGATCACGGCGTCGGCGGCGATGCTCTGTGCCAGCAGGTCGAGCGCCTCGCCGAGCGGCCCAGGCGCGGGCGGCACTGGCTCGGGCCAATAGACGCGCTCGTCGGGCACCAGCGGCCCCTCGACCGGCACGCGAAAGCAACCCAGCGCGCGGTCGGCGCCGGCGGCCACGGGCACGTCTTGCCGACCGGCCATCGCCAACGCGCGCCGCGCATAGCCCGCCCGCACGCCGCCATCTTCGAGGATCGTGGTCACGCCCACCAGCTCGGCTCCCGGCCAACGCAAGGCCAGCGCCAGGGCGCAGAGGTCGTCGATGTCGCCGCCGAAATCGGTGTCCAGATGGATCTTCATCGGCCCTATCCTAACCCCAACGGACTTGGCACGCCAACGCCTGGCGGTTAGCGAGAGGGGCAAGACCGAGTAGAATAGCCCGTAAGGTGCGAGTCTGTCTCTGGAGGCCTGACCATGAAGCCTGTTCCCCTCACGATCCTGCACTCGAACGATATGCATGGCGACTTTACCGCCGAGATGCGTGCGGGTCAGACGACCCTCGTGGGCGGCCTCTCGCTCCTCTCGGGCTATATCAACGCCGTGCGCGCCAGCGAACGGAACGTGCTCTATGTCGTTGCGGGAGACATGCTGCAAGGCTCGCTCATCGACAGCGAGTATCGCGGGGCCTCGACCATCGAGATCATGAACTATCTCGCGCCCGACCTGGTCACGCTGGGCAACCACGAGTTCGACTATGGCCTGCCGCACATGCTCTTTCTCGAGCGCGTGGCCAATTTCCCCATCGTCAACGCCAACCTGTACATCAAAAAGTACAACAAACGGCTGATGCAGCCCTATCACATCATCCAGAAAGATGGCATCGAGATCCTGTTCATCGGCATCATCACCGAGAAGGTGATGGCAGGCCTCAATGACAGCCAGATCGCCTCGTTCATCAGCCTCGAAGACGCCGCCTCTGAGGTGGGGCGCATCACCAACGCCTACAAGCACGACGACATCGACCTCACTGTGCTGCTGACGCACATCGGCTATGAGTCGGATGTCGAGTTGGCCAGCCTCTTGCGCCCCGAGTGGGGTGTCGACCTGATCATCGGCGGGCACTCGCACACCATCCTCGAACAGCCCACCCTGGTCAATGGCGTGCTCATCGCTCAGGCGGGCGTGGGCACCGATCAGATCGGGCGCTTTGACCTGATCGTCGATGAAGAGACCAACCGCATCGCCGATTACCGCTGGCAGCTAGTGCCCATCAACACCGACACCGCTACGCCCGACAGGGATCTCGAGGCGTTCATCGACTCGTTCCAAGAGGTGGTGGAGCGCAAATACAACACCGTCATCACGCGTTTTGCCCAGGCGCTTGGCCACCCGCGCCGCGATGTCGAGACCCCGCTGGGCAACCTGATCGCCGATGCGCTGGCCGAGAGCACCCGCGTCGACGTGATGTTGCAGGGCAGCGGCGCCATTCGCTTCAAGGAGCTTGGGCCACTGGTGACGCTGGGCCAGCTGGTGGCTTGCTTCCCCTTTGACGAGGCGCTGAGCCGCTATACGGTGACGGGAGCGCAGCTCAAGCGGATCTTTGGGCACATCATGCGCCCCGAGAACCGCACGGGTGAGGGCGAGTGCTACCAGGTCAACCGTGGGGTGCGTGCAGTGTATTGCGACGCCGAACGCCGCTTGCGCGAGCTGTGGGTGCGGGGTGCGGCGGTGGAGGATGCGGCCACGTATTCGCTCTGCATCTCGGCCTATCATGAAAAGAGCGCCGCCGCTTTCTTGGGCGTGTCGCTCGAAGAGCTGCTAGCCAGCGGCCCGCACCGAGTGGTCAGCACCTCACTGCGCGACGTGCTCGAAGAGTACTTGCGCGCTCATCAGGGGCTCAACGCCGCGGTCGAGGGGCGGCTCGTCTACGTCTAGGCGAGGGGCCCTATGGCCGGTAACAGCGGTAATAGCAGAAATACCGCCTCTCGCCGGTCGGGGGCATCCGCAGCGGGCGGATGCCCAGGTACACATAGCCGCTATGCTCGTACACCTGTTGCGCAGGAATGCGCTCTACCGGCGCCGTGCCGATGAGGTACGACAGGGGGTAGGTCGAAAAGGTCCAGGCCGTCACCGCCTGACAGGCCTCTGTGGCATAGCCTCGCTCGCGCCACTCCGGAAACAGGGCGTAACAGACCTCGGTCTCGTGCAGCTCATCATGCGGCCCCACGCCCATCGCCCCGCACAGCTCGCCACTCTCGCGCAGGAATAGCCCCAGGCAAAGCGCATCGCGCGTCACGTCGAACGCGCCGGCATCGCCGAGCTGCTCCGGCAGCACCTGCATCGCACGCCCGCGGTGCAATTGACCGGCAGGAGTGTCGGCGATGGCCAACAGGCGAGCAAGATGGGGCCACTCCGGCGGTGCCAAAGGCCTGATGAAGAGCCGCGTCGTCTCCAGAAGCATCGTCGCCTCCCCAGGCAGCCATGTCGCTTGCATTGTACATCGGTGAGGCGCCAGTTGACTACTGGCCCCCGCGCGCCTGGTCGCGTACAATGTGGGCGTCGCCAATGGCAGCGGGGCGCTGGGACAGGCTCATCTTTGGCATTTGCTCGACAACGTGTTATCATAGCCTCGAATGAGGTCGCAGTGGTGCCCCCAGTTGCATCTGCACGAGAGCAGAGGCGCGGGGGCCCTTTTTATTTACGCGGAGAGCGATCGCAGTGCGTATCGGAATAGACGCTCGCCTGACTCACTATCGACAAGCCGGTATCAGTCGTTACACGATCCAACTCGTCGAGGCGCTGGCGCGGCTCGACCCGACCGACCATTTCGTCCTCTTGCAGAGCTTCCGTGCGACCGAGCCGTTGGTCACCCACCCGGCCTTTGAGCGGCGCAGCCTGTACACGCCGGCGCACCATGCCCTCGAGCAGTTGACGCTGCCCCTCGAGATCCGCAAGTTCGGCCTCGATGTGCTGCACAGCCCCGACTTTTTGCCGCCCTTCCGCCGCAACTGTCGCTCGGTGATCACCATTCACGACCTGGCCTTTCTACTCTACCCACACTTTTTGACCAAAGAGTCGGCGCGCTACTATGGGCAGATCGACGAGGCCGTGCGCCGCACCGATGCCATCATCGCCGTCTCTGAGGCTACCAAGAACGACATCGTGCGCCTCTTGGGCGTGCCCGAGAGCCGTATCACCGTGGTGTATGAGGCGGCCAGCAGCGTGTTCAAACCGCTAGATCGCGCGCAGGCCGCCACGTACGTGCGTGAGCGCTTGGGCGTGCGCGGCGACTATGTGCTCTTTATCAGCACCATCGAGCCGCGCAAGAACGTGCCCACGCTGCTCAAGGCCTTTCACAAGCTGCTCAAGGATTATCGGCTCGACCTGCAGCTGGTGCTCGCTGGCGACAAGGGCTGGCTGGTCGATGAGGTGCAACAGCTGGTCACCGATCTGGGCCTGACCGATCAGGTCCTCATCCCCGGTCGGGTGAGCACCGACGATCTTGTGCAGCTCTACAATGCCGCGCAGGTGTTGGTGGCGCCGTCGATCTATGAGGGCTTTGGGCTGACGCCGCTCGAGGCCATGGCCTGCGGCACGCCCGTGGTGGTCTCGAACGTCTCGGCGCTGCCCGAGATCGTCGGCGATGCGGGCCTGTTGGTCGATCCCTACGACATCGAGGAACTGGCCGTGGCCATGTGGCGCGTGGTGACCGATAGCGAGTTGCGCCAGAACCTGATCGCCAAGGGGCTAAAGCGCGCCAGCTTTTTCTCGTGGGATCGCGCCGCCAAAGAGACGCTCGAGCTGTATCACCGCCTCGCCTAGCCGCTGAGGGAGGGTCGATGCCGACCGCCGAAGGCTCTGTCTCGCAACGCGTGCTGTTCATCACGCCGCAGTTGCCCTACCCGCCCGAGCAGGGCACCGCCATCCGCAACTATAACCTCCTCGCCCAGGTCAGCCGCGAGCACCGCGTGGCTCTGCTCGCCTTTGCTCAACGCCCCGCCACCCCCGCCGAGCTCGCCCAACTGCAAACCCTGTGCGAGCGCGTGGTCACCGTGCCCGCGCCGACGCGCACCCTGGCCGACCGTCTGTGCACCCTGGCGCTCAGTCGCGAGCCCGACATGGCCCGGCGGCTGTGGTCTGAGGCGTTCTGGCGCGAGCTGGAGGCGCTCATCGCCGAGTGGCAGCCCGACGTAGTCGAGGTCGAGGGGATCGAGCTCGGCCGCTATGCCCGGCTGTTGCGCGCACGCCATGGGCCGCGCCCGGCCATTGTCTTTGACGATCACAATGCCGAGTATCTGTTGCAAGAGCGCGCCGCGCGCACCGATCTGCGCCAGCCGAGGCGCTGGCTCAAGGCGGCTTACTCACTGGTGCAGGCGCGCCGCCTGCGGCGCTTTGAGGCGCAACTGTGCCGCGAGGCCGATGCGGTGGTGGCCGTGTCGCCCGAGGACGCGCGCGCCATCGAGGCCATCGCGCCTGGCGTCGCGGTGCTCACCGTGCCCAACGGCGTAGACACGGCGCGCTATCACCCTGGCCTGCCCGACACACTGCCCCTCGCACACCCGGCGGTGGTCTTTACCGGCAAGATGGACTTTCGCCCCAACATCGACGCCATGCTCTGGTTCGCCCAAGAGGCCTGGCCGCGCGTGCTAGCGGCGCGGCCCGACGCGCGGCTGTATATCGTGGGCAAGTCGCCCACGCCCGCTGTGGTCGCGCTGGGCGAGCGCCCGGGCATCTGCGTCACGGGCTATGTCGAGGATATACTGCCCTATTTCGGCGGCGCCGATGTGTATGTGGTGCCGCTGCGCGTCGGCGGGGGCACACGGCTCAAGGTGCTCGAGGCGATGGCCGCCGGGCTGCCGCTGGTGAGCACCACCTTGGGTGTCGAGGGCATCGCACTCACGCCTGGCCGCGAGGCACTGCTAGCCGACACTCCCGAGGCGCTGGCCGACGAGGTGCTAGCCCTGCTGGCCGACCGTGAGCGCGCTGCGGCGCTGGGCCAGGCCGCGCGGGCCTTTGTCGAGCGACACTATGACTGGTCGACCATCGCCCCGCCGCTGATTGCGCTGTTGGGCCAACTACCGCGAGAGCGCTGAGGGCAGGCGAGTGAGGCAATCACTTGACATATTGTGGGGCCATCCCTTACACTAGAGATGTGCCGAGAGACGAGTGGCCACACGGCGCAGGTGTCGTGCGCGTAGCGGCGCCCGGCAAGGAGGCTCCCATGAATGCGCGTGAGACCGAGATCATGATCCGCAACCTGATCGACCGCTTCTGGAATCACGGCGAGCTGGGCGCCGTGCACGAGCTGTGTCGTCAGAACATGGTGCTGCATTGCCCGCATGGCAACCGCCTGTCTGGCGTAGCGGCGTACCAGGGCTATGTGGCCAGCGTGTTGGCCATGTATCCCGACCTACGCGTGACCGTGCACGAAGTGTTGGTGGCCGAGACGCGCGTGGCCCTGCGCTATTCGTGGGCGGGCACCTTTGCGGGCGGCATGACGGCCATGGGTCCAGCGCCCGCTGGCCGAACGGTGGCGGTCGATGGCATGGCATGCTATCACCTGCTCGATGGGCAGATCGTGGCGGGCTGGCTCAGTGAAGATTGGCTGAGCATGTATCAGCAGCTCGGCTTGGTGCCCGCCGTGCCCGCGGAGAGGGCGGCCTAGCGGCTTGAGGGCGAGGCGAGGGCGACGTTTCGTGCTATGATGAGGCGATCTCGGGTGCTGAGGAGGTCGCCGTCATGCACGTCGCCATCGCTGGCAACATCGCCACGGGCAAGTCTACGCTCACTCGCTTGCTCTGCCAGGAGCTGGCCTGTACGCCTGCGTACGAGCCGGTGGCCGAGAACCCCTTCCTGAGCAGCTTTTACCAGCGCGACGCTCGCTGGTCGTTCCATACCCAGATCACCTTCCTCAGCCTACGCGCTGCGCAACACCGAGACATCCAGGGGCGCAGCGCGTTGGTCATTCAAGACCGCTCGCTCTATGAAGACGCCGAGGTCTTTGCCCGGGCGCAATTCGAGCTGGGCTATATGTCGGCCGACGAGTATGCCACCTATCGGCGGCTCTATGAGGTGCTCGTGGCGCTGTTGCAGCCGCCGGCGCTGTTGGTGCACCTGTGGGCGCCGGTGGACACCCTACGCGAGCGGCTCGATCGACGCGCGCGGGCGATGGAATCCACCGTCACCGACGCTTATCTGGGGCAACTGAACGACGCCTACCGCCGCTGGGCCGACGCCTTCACCCTGTGCCCGCTGCTCGAAGTGCGCGCGGATCGCTTGGATCTCGAGGATCATGCGGCGCTGGCTGCGCTGGCGCAGCGGGTGTGGGAGGCTACGAGGGGCTAGGGCGCGATGCCCAAGAGGAGAGGGGTGCTTGTGGGTCAGCTTGAAACAGTTTGTCACTATTACGTCGACGAGGCGGGGGATAGCACGCTGTTTGCTTCGCGCGGTCGGGTCCTTGTCGGCGAGGCTGGATGCTCACGGTATTTCATCCTGGGCTATGTAGAGATTCCTCATCCTGAGGAGGTGGATACGGCGCTGCGGGAGCTGCGAAGCCGTCTGAACGCTGACCCCTACTTTCAGGGCGTGCCATCGTTTCAGCCAGAGGCGCGCAAGACCTCAGTTGCATTTCATGCTAAGGATGATCTGCCAGAAGTACGGCGCGAGGTGTTCGCCCTTCTTTTGCAGCAAGAGTTTGCATTTCACGCTGTGGTGAAAGACAAACGACAGGTCCTCAGGTACGTTCAAAAGCGATCCGCAACTGATTCCACCTATCGCTATAGCCCAAACGAGCTCTATGAGTATCTGACTCGTACGCTGTTCAAGAATGAGGTGCACAAGGCCAACACGTATGAGATCTACTTCTCCAAGCGGGGCAAATCAGACCGCTCAGCAGCCCTGCGAGCGGCGCTCGAGCATACGAGCCAGCGTTTCCAGAGACAATCAGGAGTATCGACCAACTCAGCTCTCATGATCTGTGAGGTGGCCCCCGCGGCCTGTTCAGGAGTACAGGTTACCGATTATATGCTTTGGGCATTGCAGCGTTACTACGAGCGAGGCGAAGATCGCTATATCCGGTACATTTGGCCCAAGTGTAGCCTCATTCGTGATCTCGATGACGTGCGGCGCAGGCCATATGGGGAGTATTACAGCAAGCGCCGGCCGCTCGGGCCAGCGCCAGACAACAGAAAGCCAGCGATATAGGAGCCTCCGTCGACGACGGATACTCACACGGCATGGAGCCGAGTTTCATCCACTGGCATGACCACTATAGCATGATGTTCTCGCCGCGTCAATCAACTCGTGTATGTGCGCCAAGAGATGTGTACCCGGGGGTGAAGCGGATATTGACACAGGCCGGTGCTCCGCCCATAGATGAGGTATGGGAAATCCTATCCAGAGAGGAGCACCGGCCATGGCCGAACTGGCCTATCGGGAATTGTATCGCATCTCTCCCCAGGAAGCGAGACGACAGTTGGTGAACTACTATCGTGCATCGGGGAGCATCCGTGCTACCGCCCGAGCCTGGAAGACCAGCCCGCGGGAAGTGCGTCGCTGGGTGCGTCGCTGGCAGGCAGACCCGAACACCGACTTTGCCGATCGCTCCCATCGGCCTCGGGGTAGCCCTCGGCAGACGGCGCCCGAGCTGGAAGCGCGCGTGTTGGCCCTGCGTGGCCAGACCGGCTACGGGCGTCAGCGTCTGGCGAGGGCCTTGCGTGCGGAGGGCTATGCCCTCTCCGCAGACACGATCCGGCATATCCTGCACCGGGCCGGGGTCTTCAAGCCCCGACCCAAGCGCAAGGCAGTCTATCCGGCCCATTGGGCCTGGGAGGAGACGGCCCCCTTCCGCCTGCTGCAGACCGATACCAAAGATGTGCGCGACAAGGGTAGCCTCGGCAGCGCCCTTGTCGCCCATCTCGACCGCCAACACCTCCCCCGCTACCAGTGGACGGCCTGCGATGGCGTCACTCGCCTCCGCTTCCTGGCCTACAGCCACCACCTCAACTCCACCAACGGCCTCGCCTTCCTCCTCCTCGTGACCCTCTGGCTGCGCGCCCATGGCATCGAGACCCCGCTCACCTTCCAGACCGACTGGGGCCAGGAGTTCGGCGGCGACAACCCCCGCCGCGTCGCCCAGCTCTCGGCGCGTTTCCTCGCCCCTCTGGGCGCCCAGCTCGCCCGTTACCCCCTCGGCCGCAAAGGGTACAACGGCCGCGTCGAGCGCAGCCACCGCACCGATGATGAGGAGTTCTACCGCCCCTGCCTGCTCGCCATCGACTCGACCGAAACCTATCTCGAGATGGCCTTGCGGTGGCTCTTCTTCTACAATGTCTGTCGAGAGCACTCGGGCGTGGGGATGCAAGATCGTACCCCTCTGCAAGCCTTACGCGACAGCGGCTATGACGGACCCGACCACATCGCGCTACTACCACCCATCCTGCTCGATCGCATCAGCGCCGATCTCCTCCTCGCCTGCGATCCTGAGGTGGGTACAGATCTATTGACCCA
>JBDKSN010000171.1:0-31120 GCA_039680625.1 Anaerolineales bacterium
CCACACTGAGGACATCTTTGAGACCCTGGAACCTACCCTGTCTCGCTGAAAGGAGGAGGCTATCCCAGTAACATTTTCATTTGAACGTCAGCCGCCCTTCGGTAACATTTTCATTTGAGTTGACACATGCAGCTGGCAGAGCAGGCTGTTGACAGAATGGCGCGCCCACTTTATGTTGAGCGTGCACGCGAAGACGCGGGCCAAGGCAGAGGGTGCTCTCTGCATCGACACTCACCTGATAGAGCCATTGATTGCACAGGAGGTGACCATGACAGTGGCACGGGCTGGGTCTCCCGCTCCTCAATTCAGCGGCATGGCCTTTGTTGGCGGTGGCTTCAAGAAGGTCTCTCTGTCTGACTATGCCGGCAAGTGGACCGTGATCTGCTTCTATCCCGGCGACTTTACCTTCGTTTGACCAACCGAACTCGCAGCGGTCGCTGCGCACAAGGCTCAACTCGATGAGCTCGGCGTCGAGATGCTGGCCATCAGCACTAACAGCCAGTTTGTGCACAAGGTGTGGCAAGAGGAAGAGCTCTCCAAGATGGTCGAGGGCGGCTTCCCCTGGCCCATGATCGCCGATACTACGGGGGCCATCGGGCGCGCCTATGGCGTCTATGATGAGGAGGGCGGAGTAGATATCCGCGGGCGCTTTATCATCGATCCCGATGGCGTCGTCCAGGCGATGGAGGTGCTCACGCCTACCGTGGGCCGGAATGTGAACGAGCTGATTCGTCAGGTCAAAGCCTATCAGCATGCGCGGGCTACCGGCGAGGTGATGCCCGCCGGCTGGCAGCCAGGCAAGCCCACTCTCAAGCCGTCTCCCGCTCTGGTCGGTAAGGTGTGGACCGTCTGGTCTGTAGAGAACGCCAAATAGCCTTGGGAGTTTGCGCCTCTGAGCGAAGCACCTCGCTCAGAGGCTGCTCTGACGAGAACCGTCTATGCCTCATCTGCGGGCGCAATGACTCTTGCCTCGCGGCGGGATGGCCTCATACGCCGGATGGCCGCTGCACTCCACGCCCCACAGCCCCGGCCACCGCCGCGATCTGGTCCATCAGCCGTGCGAAACTCTTGGGTGTCAGGCTTTGCAAGCCGTCAGACAGTGCTTCTTCGGGGTGCGGGTGCACTTCGATCATCAAGCCATCGGCGCCAGCCGCCACCGCGGCGAGGGCCAGAGTGGGCACCAACTCATAGTGCCCCGCTGCATGGCTGGGATCGACGATCACCGGCAAGTGAGACTCGCGCTTGACCACGCCGATAGCGCCGATGTCGAGGGTGAAGCGTGTGCTGGTCTCGAAAGTGCGAATGCCGCGCTCGCACAGGATCACGTCATTGGTACCGGCAGCCAGCAAATAGTCCGCGGCCTGGAGCCACTCGGTGACGGTGGCCGAGAGTCCACGCTTGAGGACGCAGGGCTTGCCCGTCTCGCCGGCGGCGCGAAGGAGCACATAGTTCTGCATATTGCGCGCCCCGATCTGGAGCACATCGATGTGCTCGGCCATCAGGTCGATATAGTGCGGATCGGTGATCTCGCTGACCACGGGGATATGGAAGGCCTCACGCATCTCGCTGAGCAGGTCTACGCCGACCTCGCCCAGGCCTTGGACACTAAAGGGCGAGGTGCGCGGCTTGAAGGCGCCGCCGCGCAACAGAGATGCGCCACTGGCGATGACCGCCTGGGCCGCCTCAAAGAGCTGTTCGCGCGATTCGATGCTGCACGGGCCGGCGATGATGGCCAGGTCGTCGCCGCCGATGGTGGCCGAGCCAACATGCACGATGGTGCGCTCGTGGCGAAAGTCATGAGAGGCCAGTTTGAAGGGCCGCATGATGCGCGTCACCGATTGCACCCCGGCCAGCACCGCAAAGGCCTCGGTGGGCACGCTCCCCGTATCGCTACCCAAGATGGCAACGACATACTTGTCGGTGCCAATGTTGAGCTGTACGTCAAACCCAAACTGCCTGGCGCGCTCGATGACGGCATCGACCTGCTCTTGCGTTGCTCCAGTGCGCATCTCGACGATCATGGTAGCCCCGTCCTCCTTGCCCTGAGGGAACGAAAGCAGCGCCCGTCCAGCGGACTCTGCTACGCCTTGATGATAGCCCCACTGGAGCGCTCGTCAATACATGCCTGTAGCCGCGTAGGGCGAGCCGTGTGCGGCAAGAGTGCGCGGAGCATTTGCGCTGATTCGGATTGCGTAGAGTCGATAGCGCGACTTGGCTATGAGTGCGCGATGGGACGTCTGTCGCGATCAGCACTGCAGTCCGTCGCTTTGACACATGTTGGGCCTCACGACATAATCCCTTTCCGTGACTCTTGACGAATTGAGGACAGGCACCACGAAAAGACTAGTCCAGGGATGGCCACTGGCCGCCATCGTGATCGCTTTGGTGGCGATGGCCTGCAGCTCGCCGGCAACGGTCGTTCCCCAGCCGACACCAAACTATCACCCCCAAGAGACGCGTGTCGAGGCGATGCTCCGGGCGACCTTTACGGCGATGGCTCCAGCCACCGCCCCTGAGGAAGCCCAGACGCCCCTCGTCACCCCGTTGCCCTCTGCGCAGACACCGACGGCCACACCGGCTGTGCTGGCTCAAGCAGGGCTGTTGGCGTATGTACGCAGCCCTGACGGCGCTGAGCCAAGCATCGTACTCGCAGGGCAGCATGCGGATGATCAGGTGACGCTCGAACACCTCACCGGACCACAAGCGATCACCGACCTCGATTGGCCGGCAAGTGGCGACGAGTTGCTCTTGGTGAGCGCCTACGCTGCCATCCTGAGCCGGGGTAACGAGCGCAATGTCTTGGCGGTGCGCACCGATGGCACCGGGTTGCGCATGCTCACCGGCGAATATGTGCCGCCTGAAGAGGCCCCCGGGCCCTATGTGTCGCTCGAGGGGCGGGTGTTGGGCGGCGTGGGTGACTGCCTGGTGAGCGCTCAGGGTGTCACCAGCCCGGTCTCTGTCGACGCGACCGGCGCCTTTACCCTCACGGGGGTGCCGATTGGGGCTGCGTGGGCACGGGCGGTGTGCACCCAAGAGGGGCGTACGCTCTCGGGAGATGTCACTCTGGCCGCCGTCGATGGCGCGTTTGCACCTGTGCAGATCCAGGTAACCGATGGTGGCCAGGGCTGGAAGCAGGCGACGCTTTCGCCGGATGGGGGCATTTTGGCGGGCACCTTTTATCATTGGGCGCCCGATGCCGAAGGGCAGCCCGAGTATCACTTCTGGGGCCGCATCGTGGGCCTGGTCACGGGCTATGCCGCGGAGCTGGAGGTGGCCCAGGAAGGCGATCTGAACGGGCTGGATTGGGCGCCGGCTGGTGATCGCCTGCTGGGAGCGGTGACCGGCGCCAACGGCGGCTGGCTCTGGTTGTGGGATGCTACGGGAGCCTCACTTGGGCAGCTCATCGAGGTGCCCAACCCGGATGATCAGATCCTGACGCTGGCGAACCCGGTCTGGTCTCCCGATGGCACGCAGGTGGCCTTTGAGCTACGTCGTTGGTCTTGGTGGGGAGACAGCGCCTATCGCACCGACTTGATGCTCGTGTCGGCCGATGGGCAGAACCTACGCCCGCTCGTTGAGCTGGGCTGGGGCGAGCACGCCGTCGAGCCCTGCTGGCTCCCCGATGGCCACACCGTGGCCTATGAGTATGTCCAAACGGCGGCGGGCCAGGAACTGAGCATCGCCGATAATGGCAGCATCTGGATGGTCGTCGTCGACAGTGGCTTGCGCTTGCCATGGAGCAGCGGCCCCTACGATTCCTTGCCGGCGTCGAACCCGCGTGGTGTGCCTAGCGCAAAGGTGGAAAACGGCGCGGCTGCTCCCGAGCCAACGCCCACAGCGGGCTGAGGGAACGTTCTGACAGGGCTGCTTTCTCATGCTATAATGCGCCACCGTATGCGCCGACTGTGTTGCGGTCCGTACCACTGCTCTGAGGAGTCTGAGGCATGAAGTTGCCGGCGAATCTGAACACCTATGTTTCTGCAGCCCTGTTTGTCATCGGGGCTTATGTGGTTGCGCTCTATCTCGGGATGATCATCTGGACCTTTCGCGATATTCGCTCGCGCACGCGCGATGCGCTGGCACACATCATGGCCGCCTTGCTCGTCGCCGTGTTCAATCTGCCGGGTTTGATCGTCTATCTGTTGGTGCGACCCAAGACGACCCTTGCTGAAGAGTATGAGCGCACGTTGGCCGAAGAGGCCGTGTTGCACGAGCTCGACACCAAGTTGGTCTGCCCCCAGTGTCAGCGCGGCATCGAGGCCGACTTTATCGTGTGCCCCCATTGCCATCAACAGCTCAAGCTGCGTTGCACAGGCTGTGGCCGCCTGGTCATGCCCGACTGGGATGTGTGCCCGTATTGCGGGCAATACCAGCAGGCTGAGGGCGAAAAGGCCACTCCAGCGGAAGCGGGCCATGCTGTCGATGCCTTGGCCGAAGATGAGGAAGAGGAGCCGCTGGTGCCCGAGCCGCAAGAGGCGACTCGGCCACAGACGCGCTAGGGCGCGCTTGGCTAATGAGCAAGGCGCTGGGGCCAGATGCCTTTCGCTTTCAGCGCCGCGGTGAGTTCTTCCACGGCCCCTGGCCTGACGACTAGCATGGTGGGCGACAGGCTCTCGCTGATGAGCGCAGACAGCTTCCTGTCGTGCAAGACGTCTTGTGCGGTGGCCTCGTCGGCGAGCACCAATAAAGTCGCCTGCCGGATGGTTGCCCGACCAAAGCGCCCACTCCACGCCTGGAGCCGCAGTGCCAGAGACGGCGGCAGTTCGCCGCCGATGCGTGTGAGGAAGGCGACCATCCGGGGCACGCTGATGCCCGCGTTGTAGCCCTCCCACACGGTGTCTTCGGTCAAGCCATAGCGAGCCACCCGATCTTGCCCCTGCCACTGGGCGATGCGCTCTAGCTGATAGCGCTCAGAGGCGGTGTTGACCAGCGACACGGTGATCAAGCCATCGGGGCTGATCTGCGCCGGCATCCTTTGGCGAGGTGCCTCGGGAGCCAGCGGCTTGCCCAAGACGGCCGCCCCCAGCGTCGACAGGGCCAAGGTCGTCGGCGAGCCGCCTGTTGGCCCACCCAGACGTACCAGGCCTAGCCAGCGCAGCGGCCCCGTGAATAGATAGGTGGCGAACTGTCCCTCGACGGCCTCCCAGGATTGCGGCCCACGCAGGTATTGCTCTGTGGTGGCATCGCGGATGAACCAGGCGTTCATGTCGCCGTCGGGCCGCAGAAAAGTGGGTTGGTGGCGCTTGAGCGCCTGCACCAGGCCCTCGATGCTGTACCAAGCGCTCGGTTGTAGCGCCCGCAGAAAAGTGGCCAGATTCCGGCGAGGCACGGTAGGATCATGTGGGCAGCCGTCGGGGTCACAGACCAGAGTGGGCACCTGGGTCAGTTCGACCAAGTGGGGGTCTTCACGCCAGCCGCGAAAGAGCCGGCCCGCTCGCGCCACGTCTCGCGCGCGCAGCCAGTCTCTGGCCGCCAGGGCGGGCGTCAGACGGCCTTGCTCGGCATGGATGAGCTTGAGCCGCCAGAGCAGACGCCAGAGCAGGGTCAGGCGGGTCTCGTAAGGCGGCCCGACCAGGCGTTTGGCTAGCGGCCCCTCACCACCTAGCCAGGCGGGGGGCGTCAAGTGGCCCATGCCTTCGGCCGAGGGTTGTACTCGCCGTAAGTGGCATAGCACCGCCAAGATGTCTTCACTCAGCGCCAGGCCATCGTCATATACGACCGCAGGGGGCTCAGCAAGAGCGTGTTCGAGGGCCGCGGCGATCGGCGTAGGCGCTGGCAGCCGCTCGAGCACCTCGCGGGGCACGAGCAGCACCTCGCCGTGGCCGCCGGGTAGAGGGCCAAAGCCGCGGAACACCAGACCATTGTAGTAGAGCTCTTCGAGCGGCGAGGTTGGCGCCTCCCAAGGGCGTTCGCGCTCGAGAGCCGCCGGCCCGATCCGCCGCAGCTCGCCCGAGCGCAGAGCGAGGCTCTTGACGCTGGCGCGCCCGCCCTCTCTTGCCAGCAACGACAACGTCTCGCGTGCCTCGGCAGAAAGCGCCTCCAGGCGGCGACTGAGCGCGCCCGGCGCCAACATGGCATCGCCCAGCTGGCGCGCCGCTGAGACGTTGTCGCCTTCGTCGAGCGCTACCTGCCAGCTCGCGGCGATTGCGCGCAGCATGGGGGTGGGATGCTCGGCCAGCAGACGATAGAGATCTAGCATGAGCGCAGTATAGAGCCGGGCGCGCCCCTCACCAAGCGGCTGCAACCGGCCGATGCCTGTTGCGTAGAGAGGCAAGAACGAGGTGCAGCATCCAATGAACAAGCCTTCCCTGTCGTTCTGGGCCGAGTTTCTGCAAGACCTGCGGCTGGCCTGGCGGTTGTTGCGCGAGCGGCGCATGCCGCTATGGACCAAAGCCGTGCCCTTGCTCGTCGCGCTGTATCTGTTGTGGCCAGTAGATCTCTTGGCCGACCCTTTCCTCGGCCTTGGCCAGCTGGATGATCTGGCAGTGCTGTTGGTTGCCGTCGAGCTGTTCATCGCGCTAGCGCCAACCCCGCTGCGCGATGAGTTGGCCGGATCGCCAACCGGCAAAGTGATGCGTGACCCCTGGTGGCCTCTGCCGGTAGAAGGGCAGGCCGTCGACGTGAGCGAGGGCCAGACCCATCTGTTATCCACCGAGCCGCCAGTGCAGAAGGCAGAGGACTTGTCGTGAAAGGACTCTCTGTGTACTATGGAGGTGAACGCTAAGCCTGCTATACTGCTGCGAGACCTTTGCCATGAGGTACATGGGTGGCCCGGACGTTTGCTCTCAGAGATCTGGGGATGCTCAAACATCTCGAGCAACGTGGCGTCGGGTTTGATCTACGCAATTCGGTGATTCACCCCCGGGCGCCATCGCACTCGGCGTTGATCGGCTACCTCACACGCCACCGGCTGGGAGCAGTGACGTGCGTCCAAGACGTCGATGGCGCGCAGGGTTTCGTCCAGGTTTGGCCTCAGGGAGACACACTCTCCTGGCATCTTTCGTACCTCGCACCGTCGCTCAACGAGCAGCCCGATGCCGCCGAGATCTGGCGCTGCTTGTTGCTCCAGCTCTTGCGCTATGCCGCCGCCAAAGGGGTGTTGCGCGTCTTTGCGCGGTGCACCGAGGATGCAGAGATCGAAGAAACTCTGCGTCAGAATGGCTTTGGCTTGGTCACGCGCGAAGAGGCCTATGTGCTCACCCATGCGCCCTCGCCAGTGCCCGCGCCGCGAGGGCTACGCCGCTTGGATGTGGGTGACCAGTGGTCGTTACACAAGCTCTATGCTCAAGCGGTGCCGTCGTTCGTGCAAAAGGCCGAAGGCCTGACCCCGCAAGAGTCACGCTCGCCCCTGCAAACCCTGGCCTCGCCCCCCGATGATCACTATGTGTGGGTCGATCGCGGTGAGATGGTGGCGCATTTTGCAGTCAGCCGCGGACAGCTGGGGACCTGGATGGATAGCGTTGTGCGGCCCGATCGGCGCGGCGACGTATTGCCCTATCTACGGCATATCCTGGCGCAGCAGCCCTGCTCGCCCGAGCGGCCACTGTATGTCTGTGTGCCTGACTATGCCGTGGGCTTGGGCTGGCTGTTGCGCACTTTGGGGGGCGAGACCTTTGCGCGCCAGGCCGTCATGGTGGCACAGACAACCGCGCGCGAGACAGTGGTCCGCCCGGCCATTGTGCCGGCGCTCGATGCTGCTGACCGCGGCGCGCCGGTGGTAACTCTCACACATTGCCGCTCGGTTTCCGGGCCCTATACATCTGTTGGGGAGAGGAATGTCCTTGCAGATTACCGATAATATCGACGCATTGATCGAAGTTCTGCCCGTGCATATCGCCGAGGCGCTCTATCGGGTGGACCGCTTCGACGAGCTGCTCGAGGTGGTGCTCGACTTGGGCCGGCCTTGCGATGCGCGCTATGTCAGTGGCGAGGTGCGCCTCACCGAGCACGAGGTCACCCAAGACGAAATCGACTATGTGGTGCAGCGCATTGGCGACTTTGGCGATGATAATCGCGCCGGCATCGAGCGCACGTTGCACCGTATCTCGGCCATCCGCAACCGGCGAGGGCGAATCATCGGGCTGACTTGTCGGGTGGGGCGCGCTGTGTTTGGCACCATCGACATTATTACCGACATCATCGAGACTGGTCAGAGCGTGCTCTTGCTCGGCAAGCCGGGAGTGGGCAAAACGACCATGCTCCGCGAGGTCGCGCGGGTGTTGGCCGAGAAGAAGCGCGTGGTGATCGTCGATACGTCGAACGAGATCGGTGGCGATGGCGACATCCCGCATCCGGCCATCGGGCGGGCGCGGCGCATGCAGGTGCCCACCCCCTCGCTCCAACATGCGGTGATGATCGAGGCAGTCGAGAACCACATGCCCGAAGTCATCATCATCGATGAGATCGGTACCGAGCTCGAAGCGGAAGCTGCGCGCACCATTGCCGAACGCGGCGTACAGCTGGTGGGTACCGCTCACGGGCAGACCCTCGACAACCTGATGATGAACCCCACGCTGTGTGACCTAGTGGGGGGCATCCAGACGGTGACCCTGAGCGACGACGAAGCTCGGCGGCGCGGCACGCAAAAGTCCGTGCTCGAACGCAAGGCACCGCCCACGTTCGACGTGGTCGTCGAGATCCAGAGCTATGACACCGTGGCGGTGCGCGCCAACGTCGCCGAAGCGGTCGATATGATCCTGCGTGGTCGTACGTTGCCAGCCGAAGTGCGTGTACGGCAAGAGTCTGGTGAGATCCACAAGGCTCAAGAGGTCGTGCGCAGACCAGTCTTGGCTGAGGTGCGCAACGAAGAACCAACCTATCGCATGCCAGCGCGAGACAGGCTCAAGACGCTGCATGTCTTTCCCTATGGCTTGAACCAGGACCGCATCCGCAGCGCCGCGCGACACTTGAATCTGCCTGTAGAGCTGGTCGTGCAGCTGCGCGAGGCTGACACGCTGTTCACTTTGCGCACCTACTATCGCAAGCGTCCTCAGGTGATCGCCGATGCCGAACGGCGCGGCATCCCCATCTATGTGTTGCGGAACAACACCGAAGTGCAAATGGAGCGCTATCTGGCCGAGATCTTTGGCCTCACCGAGGTGATGGAAGATGAGGAGGTGGCTGAAGCATTGAATCAGGCGCGTGAGGCCATCCTGCGCATCCAGGCCGGCGAGCGCTCTTCGGTGCAGTTGCCCTCGCAGTCGGCGCGGATTCGCCGGATGCAACACGAGCTGGCTCGCCAGGCCAACCTGACGTCACGCAGCGCCGGCGATGAGCCTCAGCGTCATGTGACGATCTTTGCCAATCACTAGGCCGCGATGAGCAAATTCATCGCTCTCGAAGGGCTGGATGGCAGCGGCAAATCGACCCAGATGCGCCTCTTGCGCGAGGCCTTGGCGCAACGAGACCTGGAAGTGGTTTGGACCCGTGAACCAGGGGGCACGTCTATCGGCGAACAGATTCGCATTGTGCTTCATGACCTGGCCAATGGGAGCATGTTGCCGATCACAGAGGCGCTGCTATACTCGGCGGCAAGGGCTCAGCTTGTGGCCGAAGTGATCCGCCCGGCGCTCGCTCGCGGGGCAGTCGTGATCACGGATCGCTTTGCGGCTTCGACGCTGGCCTATCAGGGATATGGGCACGGTCTCGACCTGGCCGTCTTGCGGCAGATCACGGCGCTCGTCACGGGCGGACTCGTGCCCGACCTGACGATCTATCTCGACCTGGCGCCCGAGCGCGGTCTAGAGCGTAAGCTCGCCGATCGCCGCGCCGGCCAGGGCGAGTGGAACCGCATGGATGAGCAGACGATGGCCTTTTATCAGGCAGTGCGTGAGGGCTATCTGGCGATGGCCCGTGAGCAGCCCGAGCATTGGCTCGTTTTGGATGCAAATGGTACGATAGAGGGCATCCATGCACAGATCATGGACCGCATCGCGGCGCTGTTGCCCTAAGAGGAGGAGCACCACTCATGGCCATCAAGCTTGTCGTGGGCATTGTCCACAATGACGACGTGGACCAACTCACCGCCGCCTTACGCGAGGGGGGCTTTTCGTCCACCAAGATCAGCACTACGGGCGGCTTTTTGCGTGAGGGCAATGCGACGATACTCATCGGCACCGAAGAAGAGAACGTTCCTCGCGTGCTCGAGATCGTCAAGGCTAACTGTCACACGCGGACGCAGTACATGAACCCGCTTCCTCCGGTGATGGAGCCAGGCGAGCTCTATATGCCCAACCCTGTCGAGGTGCAGGTAGGCGGAGCAGTCATTTTCGTCGTCGATGTCGAGCGCCTAGTCCGTTACTAGGCGAGTGTAACCACAGTCAACGCCGCTTGCGCCTCGTGAGTAGAGGCGCGAGTGCGTTTAGGGGGCAAGTGTGGAGTCAACGGTCGAGGCAATCCCTTCTATCGAGCAATATCTGAACCCACCGCCCGTCTTGCTCATCATCACTGGGCCAAGCGGGGTGGGCAAAGATAGTGTCAAGCTCCGCATGGAAGAACTGGGGGCTCGTTTCTTTTTCGTGGTCACGGCAACCGATCGCTGTCGGCGCGAGAACGAGGTGCATGGTCGCGACTATTACTTTGTCACGACGGACGAGTTCTGCGAGATGATCGACCGAGGCGAACTGTTCGAGTATGCCCGCGTCTATGATCAATACAAAGGAGTGCCCAAGAAACATGCGCGCGAAGCCTTGCTCAGCGGTCAAGACGTGGTGATGCGGCTAGATCTCACCGGCGCGGACACCGTGCGCTCCCAGGTGCCCGGGGCAGTTACGGTGTTCGTGGCGCCTCCCTCACTCGCGATCCTCGAAGCACGCTTGCGACAGCGCAAGACCGATACCGAAGACGAGATCAAGGCGCGCCTCGCAGCGGCGCGGCGGGAACTGGCGCGGGCTAGTGAGTACGACTATGTGGTCATCAACTATCAAGATGACCTGGATACGGCCGCGCGGCAGGTGATGGCCATCATGGAGGCGGAGCGGCGGCGCACCAAGCGTCAGCCGATCCAGTTCTAGCCCATGGGCCTTTATCCTGAACCGCCGTTCGACGATGCTCCGCCGGCGCCACGCCCGCCGGTGGTGCGGCTGCCTGTGCCCACCTACAAGCCCATTTGCACCCAGGTGATGGCCGTGGTGTTGGTCTTGGTGTGGGTGGCCACCACGGTCGTGGGGTTCTTGGCTGGGTTGGGTTTCTGGGGCTCTCAAGATACCCGTGTGCTCGTGGCCATGGGCGCCAAGGTGAATGAGTTGATCATGGCTGGACAGTATTGGCGACTGCTGACGGCCAACTTCTTACACATCGGTATCATCCACCTCGGCTTTAACACCTATGCGCTGCTCGTCTTGGGCACCGATATGGAGAGCCGCTATGGGCATGGGCGCTTCTTGGCGTTGTACCTGTTTGCCGGGCTGGGGGGCAGCGTTCTGAGCTTTATGGGGAATGAGGCCGTCGCTGCGGGTGCGTCGGGAGCGATCTTTGGGCTATTGGGCGCCATGATCGTCTATTTCCTGACCTATCGTGACGAGTTCGGCAGTTATGGGCGACAGCGATTGAGTAGCCTGGTGCTGGTGGCGGCCTACAACCTGCTGATGGGCTCGGTGATGCCAGGCATCGACAATCATGGGCACATCGGTGGCCTGCTCGTGGGCCTGATACTGGGTTGGGCTTACTGCCCGCGTTATGCGGTCGAAGCTGCCTATGGCGTGCTGCCGCAGCTACGCGATCGCTATTCGCGGACGCGAGCGCTGGTCATGACGGCGTTGGTGCTGGCCGCTTTGGCGCTCATGGTTGCGCTACGGGTACGTGGCGGTGCTCAGTGAGGTGAGACTATGGCTGTTCGAGAACCGGCGGTAGCCGGAACATTCTATCCGGCGGGTGCGCGGGAATGCACCCGCGAGATCGAGGCGTATCTGGCTGCTGTTGAGCTGCCTGAGGAGCCGCTCGATGCGGTGGCGGGTATTGTGCCCCATGCGGGCTGGGCTTATTCGGGCCAGACGGCGGCGCATACACTGCTCGCTCTGGCGCAGCAGGAACCCGAGACCGTGGTGCTGTTCGGCACGGTGCACATGTGGGGCGTGCCCGGCGCCTGTGTGTATGGCACGGGCTCGTGGCGCACGCCTTTGGGCGACATCGCCGTGGATACCGAGCTCGCGCAGGCAGTGCTCGCGGCAAGCCCATTCGTGCGCGACCTGCCCTCGGCGCATGCCCAAGAGCACTCGATCGAGGTGCAATTGCCCTTCATTCGCTATCTATTGCCCACGGCGCGGATCGTGCCCATTGCCATGCCGCCGATCGCTGAGGCGCCCGTCATCGGCCGCGCCGTCGCTCGCGCGGTGCAGCAACTGGGGCGTGCCGCTGTCGCGGTGGGCAGCACCGACCTCACGCACTATGGCCCAAACTATGGCTTTACTCCGGTGGGCATTGGCGAGGCGGGCCTCGAATGGACGCACGAGAACGACCGCCGCGTGTTGACCTTGATCGAGCAGCTGGACGCGGAAGGCGTTTTGCGCGAGGCGAGGGCACATCACAATGCCTGCGGCCCCGGCGCCGTGTCGGCCGCCATTGCCTTCGCCCTGGAGGCCGGAGCCACGCGCGGCGTCCTGCTCGACTATATCACCAGCCACGAGGTGCTGCCGCTGGGGCAGCCTCGTGACCTGGTGGGCTATGGTGCCGTCGTGTTTGTGCGATGACCGACCCCGGTCATGCGCTGGGTCAACCCTATGCGCAGGTGGCCGTCGACACCGCGTTGACCGTCAGCGGCATTCGCTTTGCGGACGAGGGGGCTACCGGCGAGGATTCCGAGGACGAGGGTTGGCTGCAACGCACATTCCACTATGGCATCCCCGCTGAACTACGCGGCCAGGTCCGGCCGGGCCAGCTGGTGTGGGTGCCTTTTGGGGCGAGGCAGCTGCAGGGCATTGTGGTGGCGCTAGACGACACTAGCCCCGTGGCCGAGACGCGCGACATCCTCGCCCTTCTCGATCCCGAGCCGGCCCTCTCGGCCGAACAATTAGCCCTGGCCAACTGGATGAGCACGCGCTACCTCACCCCGCTCTCGGCAGCCCTCCTGGCGATGATACCGCCGGCGCTGCAACAGCGAGCCACGATGCGCTACGAGGCGCTACCGGGGGGCGACCTGGCCGCCCTCAAGCCAACAGCACGGGCGTTGTATGACCTGCTGATCGAGCATGGAGCGCTGACGGCCGCTGAGCTCGCGCGTGTGGCGCCCGTCAAGACGTGGCGGCCGCATCTGCGCACACTGGTAGCCGATGGCTATGTGCGTGAGACAACGGTGCTGACCGAACCGCGCATCCGGCCGCACAAAGAAGAGCTGGTGCGCCTCCTAGCGACCGACCGGGCCACCTGGCCGAGCGGCCGCTCGCCACGCCAGCTGGCCGTGCTCGAGCTGCTGGCACGCTGCCTCGAAGGCGGCTCGGGTTGGGTTCGCGTCGCCGATATCCGCCAGCAGACGGGCGCTTCCTCAGCCACGGTGCGGGCGCTGGCCGACAAAGGGCTGGTGGCCATACGCCAAGAGACGGTCTGGCGCGACCCACTGGCAGGGATGCGCTTTGTGCCCATTGCCTCGCCCACCCTCACACCCGACCAAGAGCTGGTGTGGCAGACTATCGCCGCAGACCTCGAACAGCCCCAAGGGCACCCGTTCTTGCTGCAGGGCGTGACGGGTTCAGGCAAGACCGAGCTCTATCTCCGCGCGGTCGAGCGCGTGTTGGCTCAAGGGCGGGGCGCCATCGTGCTGGTGCCCGAGATCGCCCTCACCCCACAGATCATTCGCCGCTTTGGAGCGCGCTTCCCCGAGGTATTGGCCGTGATGCACGGCGCTCTTTCGCCAGGCGAGCGCTATGACCAGTGGCGGCGTATTCGTTCTGGCGAGCTACGTGTGGTGGTCGGGGCGCGCTCGGCCATCTTGGCACCGGTGCAGCATCTTGGCGTGGTGGTTGTCGACGAAGAGCATGAGTGGACCTACAAACAAGATCAGCAGACGCCGCACTATCACGCGCGCGAGGCGGCTATCGAGCGCGCTCGGCTGGCCGGGGCTTCGGTGATCTTGGGCAGCGCTACGCCCGATTTGGGGTCGTACTACCGAGCACAGCGCGGTGAGTTGTGCTATCTCGCGCTGCCGCGCCGGGTCATTGGCCATCGGGGTGTGATCGACCAGATGCTAGCGGAGAATGGCGTCACGCACTCGCGCTACACGCCTGTAGCCGCAGAGACGCTCTATGCCGACTTGCCCGAGGTGCAGCTCGTGGACCTACGCGCCGAGCTGCGGGTGGGCAACAGCGCGATGTTCAGCCGCGCCCTCGATCAGGCGCTGGGCGAAACGTTGGCGGCTGGCGAGCAGGCCATTCTCTTTGTCAACCGGCGAGGCATGGCCAGCGCTGTGGTCTGCCGCGACTGCGGGTACGTCAGCCAGTGTCCACGCTGCCGCCTGGCCATGGCCTATCACGCGCGACCGCCGCGGTTGCTGTGCCATCACTGCGGGTGGCGCGAGCCAGTGCCAGAGATCTGCCCCGCGTGCGGCAGTCGGCGCATTCGCTACCTCAGCGCAGGCACAGAGCGCGTCGAGAGCGAGGTGCTGCGCACGCATCCGGAGGCGCGTACGCTCCGTTGGGATAGCGACACAGCCACGACCGCGCAGTCGCACGAGCAGTTTCTCTCGCGCTTTATGCAAGGCGAGGTCAACGTGCTCGTAGGTACGCAGATGGTGGCCAAAGGGTTCGACCTGCCGTTGGTGACGCTGGTGGGTGTGGTGTTGGCCGATACGGCGCTGCACCTGCCGGATCTCTATAGTGGAGAACGCACCTTTCAGTTGCTCACCCAAGTAGCCGGCCGTGCAGGCCGCAGCGTGCTGCCAGGCAAGGTGATCATCCAGACGTATCAGCCCGAGCATCCCGCCGTTCAGGCGGCGGCGCGCTATGACTATGAGGGCTTTGCCCAGGCCGAGTTGGCCTTTCGTCGTGAGCACCGCTACCCGCCCTACACGCAGCTGGTGCGTCTGGAATACGCCGACGGCGATGCCGAGCGTGCGCATAGCGAGACCGAGCGCCTGGCACGGATGTTGAACGAACGCATCGCCTTGCTGGGGATGTATGGCGTGGACGTGATCGGCCCCACGCCCCCGTATTTCGCCCGCGCGCGAGGCAGGTGGCGCTGGCAGCTCTTGGTGCGGGGCCTAGATCCCCTACGACTGCTGCGCGATCTGCGCTTGCCTTTGGGCTGGCGCATCGATGTGGACCCAGTGTCGCTGCTGTAGATGAACCAAGGCCAGGCAAGCGCCTGGCCTTGGTGGGGAGACAGCCTCAGCTCGCGCTCTGCGCAGCTCTGAGCGCCTTGAGCCGCTTCATGACGTCGTTCTCGCCGCGCCCGAAATAATCATGCAGGCGCACGTACTCGGCATAGAGCTGATCGTATACCGCCTGGTGCTCGGGGATGGGGCGGTAGACCACATCCTTCAGATGAGCCATGTGCTCGGCCGCCTGGGCGATGTGGTCATAGCCACCGGCAGCCGCACCTGCCGCCACCGCGCCGTGCATGGCCGAGCCTAACGCGCCCGCCTGGGCCGTGCCCACGATCTTGAACTCGCGGCCCGTGACATCCGCATAGATCTGCATGAGCATCCGGTTACGCTCGGGCAGGCCACCGGCGGCCACAATGTCATTGATCGCTACACCGTTGTCCTCAAAGGCCTCGATGATCACGCGCGTACCATAGGCCGTGGCCTCGATCAGGGCGCGATAGATCTCTTCGGCGCGAGTGGCGAGGGTGGCGCCCAACAACAGGCCGGTCAGATCTACGTCGACAAGCACCGAACGGTTGCCATTCCACCAATCCAGCGCCAGCAGGCCCGACTGACCGGGCTTCAAAGGCGACGCCTTTTCTTCGAGGAGACGGTGCAGATTGATGCCCCGCGCCTCAGCCTCGTGCTCATAGGCGGCGGGCACGCAGTTCTCGACGAACCAGGCGAAATGATCGCCCACGCAAGACTGGCCCGCCTCAAAGCCCGCCAGGTTGGGCAAGATGCCGTCCTCGACTACGCCGCACATGCCCGGCACAATCTTGGGCTCCTCATCCACCACCATGTGGCAGGTCGAGGTGCCCATGATCATCACCATGCGGCCAGGACCAGTGACGGTGGCCGCTGGCACCGAGACATGAGCATCTACGTTTGCCACGGCGACCGCGGTCCCTGGTAGGAGGCCGGTCGCCGCGGCCATGGCCTCGGTCAGACCGCCAGCCCTGGTGCCGAGGGGCAGGATGTGGGTGCTCATCTTTTCGGCGACGATGTTGCGCATGCGCGGATGCAGCGCCGCGAAAAAGTCGGGGCTGGGGAAGCCGTCTCGCTTGCTCCAGATCGCTTTGTACCCGGCAGTGCAAGCGTTACGCGTCTCGACGCCCGTGAGCTGCCACACGATCCAATCGGCAGCCTCGATCAGGCGGTCGGCGGCCTCATAGATCTCGGGCGCCTCATGGAGGATCTGCAGGCTCTTCGGGAAGAACCACTCGGACGAGATCTTGCCGCCATAGCGCGGCAGCCAAGGTTCGCCGCGTTCCCGGGCCGTCTGGTTGATGAGGTTGGCCTCGGGCTGGGCAGCATGGTGCTTCCACAGCTTGACCCAGGCGTGCGGGCTGTCGTGGTAGGCCGGTAGGGAGCAGAGGGGCGTGCCATCGGCCTTGGTCGGCAGCATAGTGCAGGCCGTGAAATCGATGCCGATGCCGATGATGTCGCGCGGATCGACGCCGCTCTCGGCAACGACCTGGCGCGCAGACTCTTGGAAGCACTGCACATAATCAGCTGGATTCTGCAGTGCCCAATCCGGCTCTAGTCGGATCGAGGTGCCGGGCAGCACCTCGTCGATCACGCCATCTGGGTATTCACTCACTGCCTGAGCGATCTCTGCGCCGTCAGCAAGAGCGAACAGCACGGCGCGCGCTGACTCGGTGCCGAAATCCACCCCCAGTGCATACTTGACCATCGAGCGCTCCTTCTTGCGTGTCTAGGCCTGCCGAAAGTACTCGACAGTGCGGTTTAGGCCATCTTGCAGAGAGATGGTGGGTTGCCAGCCGAGCTCCTCGCGGGCAACGTGATTCGTGATATAGATGCGGAATACCTCGCCCAGCTTGGCTGGAGCGTACTTTTTCTCGCCGGTGTAACCAGTGCTCTGCTTGAGCATGTCGAACAGCGTGTTGATCGAAGTGCCTACGCCCGAACCCAGGTTGGCAACGATGGCGCTACCCTGCGTCAAGGCGAGCACATTGGCCTGGGCGATGTCGCCGACATATACAAAGTCGCGCTCTTGTTCGCCGGAGCCATAGATGACCGCCTCTTTGCCAGCGAGCATCTGGGCCACCCAGATGGCGACCACGCCCGCTTCTCCGTTCGGATCCTGCCGTGGCCCGTACACGTTGGGGAAGCGTAGCACAACGTAATCGAGCCCATAGTGCACCCGGTAGAGGTAGAGATAGTGCTCGACGGTGTGTTTGCTGGCGCCATAGGGGTCGAGTGGGTTGATCGGGTGCTGCTCGTCGGCCGGCAAATACAATGGCTCGCCATAGCAGGCGCCGCCGGTCGAAGCGTAGACAACCTTGCGCGTACCATAGCGCCGGGCCATCTGCAGCAGATTGAGCGAGCCGATGATGTTCACCTCAGCATAGAGCACGGGCTTTTCCATCGATTCGCGCACGTTAGCCTTGGCGGCCAGATGGCAGATGGCCTCGGGCTGCTCGCGCGCAAATACCTGCTCTAGCTTGTTGGCATCGCGCAGGTCGGCCTGGTAGAAACGAGCCGCGGAGTTCAGATTGGTCATCTTCCCGGTAGAAAGGTCATCCACCACGCAGACATCGTGTCCGGCCTCGATGCAAGCATCGACGACGTGCGACCCGATGAACCCTGCACCACCAGTGACGAGGACTTGCATACAGGCAACCTCCGCATAGACGAGACGGGCATTTGCGTGCACATTATAGGGCGAAACGAAAGTGTGACCAATGGCTCGGCTGACCAGTCGGGGAATCGGTCATCAGACCAGCGCTCCTTTGTCGGCAGGCAGGCGCGTCATGCCTGTTGTGGGACTAGATGGAAACGCGTACCTAACGACCCATTAACCCTTTCTGACGATGGAGGGTGTAAGCTTGGGTGTAGGTAGCACGCCGCTCCATAGTCGACGATCGCCGCCTTGCGCAGTCTCGGCGGCTGGGCTGTGCTACAATGGATCACGAGTATGCTGGTGAAGCGTCGCAATCTCAAGGGGTTGGCGTGTACAGCTGCGCTGCTGGTAGGTCTTCTCCTGAGCGGTTGTCGCGGAGCGGTGCTCTATAGTACTCAGCCCGTCGTGTTGGTCGAACAGGGTGACCACGGCCTGGTACAGTTGGCCGATGACGACCCACGGTACCTGGCCCTGCAAGACTACTTGGCTGGCGATGCGGCCCTCACCCGGCTGATCGACCTGTATGCGCACACCACGGCGGCTTTTCTGGCCTCGGGCTTGCATTCGGGAGCGAGCAGAGCACTCTGTAATCCTGTGGTGCTTGCCCTGGGGACGCGCCCAGGGGTGCTGCGCGATGCCGATGTTGCTGGGCTGTATGGCCAGGTACGGGTGCCTCTCGCGCTGGGGGTAGCCGTCGACGACCCGGCCGAGCTTGGCAGCGTCGCGCCCCAATTGGCGCGCACGCTGGGTGAGGCGCTGCTGGTGCTCGCCGGGCAAGAGAGCCCAGCTCTCTCGTGCACCACGCTCCCTTGCGATGCGGGGCCTGCTGAGTCGAGTGTCGTGTTGGCGCAGGGGCTGGGCGCTGCGCTGGAGGCGCAATACGTGCAATGGACCTCGCCCAGCGCCAGGCATGGCGACGCAGTGCAGCGGGCGGCTTGGTTGGCAAGGAACGACTACCGGCGACAGTTTGACTCAGAGGGGCCGGCCAACACCCTGTTGTCGCCTGCGGAGGCCAGCCTATGCCCGGGAGTGGTGGGTACGCTCTTTGAGCGGCTCATCGTCTCGGCGGAGAGGGGCTATCCTCAGCGCTATATGCTCTGGTTCGCTAACTATGCGCCAGAAGACGAGGCGCTGGCCAAGATCGTGTTGGCCGTCACCAGGCTGCAAGGGGAGCCTTCGGCATATGCGTTTGCGCGGACCTATGCAGCGACCTTTCCGCAAGAGCGTGAGTCTTTGGGTGCGCTGATGACTGCGCTGCAACTGAACGAGGGGTCGCGATAGTGGGCGGCGTTCAGGATCATCGGGAGGGCCGATGCCATTGAGCTATGCGGTGCTCCAGCTATCGGGCTGCTCGGGGTGCGAGGTGTCGCTCCTCAACGCTGACGTCTGGACGAAAGAGCAGACTCTGGCCTATATGCCCCTGGTGCTGTCGATCGAAGACCTGCCGCCGGTGGACCTGTTGTTGGTCAGTGGGGCGGTCAATAGTGAAGACGACTATGACCGGCTGCAACAGGCGGTCCATCGCGCTTGCCGTGTGGTGGCGGTGGGCACCTGCGCGATCTCGGGTGGGGTAGCCAACTTGGGCACACGTGAGAGCGCGCAAGAAGTGTTCCTCGTAGATCCGGCCCGGCGCCACCTGCCGCGTTTGCTGCCCAAGTTACGGCCGGTAGACGCCATCGTGCCGGTGGATCTGTATCTCCCTGGGTGCCCACCGACGCCGCGGTTGTTTGAGGCTCTGCTTGGCCAGGCTCCGTCGTTCCTGCCCGCCAAGACGGTGTGCCAGGATTGCGGCCGTGTGAAGACGCGCACTCGACCCGACCGACTGGCGAGCACGGCTGGAGGCGCCATCGACCCCGAGGTGTGTTTGATCAATCAAGGTTATCTCTGCATCGGCTCGTCGACACGTGGTGGCTGTGGAGCGCCTTGCACTCGCGCCGGGAACGCCTGCGTCGGCTGCCGCGGGCCATCGAATGGCTTTATCGCGCGCTCGGCCAACGAGTGGTTCACGGCGATCAAGCGGGTCTTTCAGAACATGACCGCTATCCCCGACCCCGAGATCGATGCAGCACTGCGCTCGCCGGCGTTGTCGCTGTTCGTCTTTCAATTCGCGGATTACACGGGCATGTCGCGCGACCCAGGCAAGGTGCTCTGATGGCCACCCTAACCATCCCTCTCAGCCGCATCGAAGGCCATGCGCGCGTGGTGATTGCCATCTCGAACGGGCAAGCCGTGTCGGCGCATTTTCAAGCCACAGAGTTGCGCGGTTTTGATCGATTCGTGCAAGGGGCGCCCGCCGAACAGGTGCCTAGCATTGCCTCGCGCATCTGCGGCGTCTGCTCGACCGCGCACCATCTGGCGGCCACCAAGGCGATCGAGAACATCTATGGCGTGGCGGTGCCGACCAAAGCGGTGCGCATCCGCGAACTGATGATGCTCGGCCAGGTGATTCAAAACCAAGCAACCTCGCTCTTTATGTTCACCATGCCCGATCTGCCCGGGCAGACTGGCGTGCCGAGCCTGTTTCACCTCGACGAGGTGCATAGCAAGATCGCACCGCGAGCATTGGCCGTGCGGCGCGTGGGTACAGCGCTCATCACTCTGGCTGGCGGGCAGTGCATCCATCCCGTGCGTGCGGTGATCGGCGGTGTTCTGGGGGGCATTACGCACGCGGCAGCCGAGGAGATGCGCGCTCAACTGGCTCAAGCGCTGACGCGTGCCCAGTTTCTGCTCGATGCCTATTGGGCGCTCTTTGAGGGCCTGGAAGATCGCATCGGCACATTGGGCGATGACAGTCCGACGTACTATATGGCGGCCATCGAGCATGGCCATGCATTCTATGGTGAGCAGCTACGGCTGATGGCGCCCGATGGCACCGCGGTCGAACCCTTCGCCGCGTGTGACTATGCCCAGTACCTGACCGATGTGCCCATCGAGGGCAGCTATTCGGATGGCACCCTCTATCGCGGCGAACTGTTGCGCGCGAACTCGTTGGCGCGGATCAACCTCGACCCGCATCCATCGACACCACTGGCGCTCGCCTATACCGACCGCTTCTGGGCCGAGTGGGGTTACCCTGCTCATGCGATCCTGCTATTCGACCTGGCGCGCGGCATCGAGCTGGTGTATGCGCTCGAACGGGCGCGCGAGCTGCTGGATGAGGACCTCGAAACCGGCGAGTTGCGGGCTGCGTATACCCCCGGGGATGGCGGCGGCTGCGGCCTGGTCGAGGCGCCTCGCGGGCCGCTGATCCATCACTATCGAGTAGAGCGCGGCCTCATTCAAGAAGCTCGATTTGTGATCCCCACGCAACACAACATCCTGGCCATCGAGCGAGCGTTGCTGGTGGCCGCACGACGTTACATCTCGCCCAAGGGCATCGATCTCGAGCTAGAGCGTGCGGTGGGTCGGGTTGTGCGCGCTTTTGATCCCTGCATCGCCTGTGCCACCCATTAGGATGCACAGCTCGGCCCAACGCAACGCGGATAGACTGGTGGTTGAGCAATCATGACACAATGGAATCATCCTGGAGACTCTTCTTCCCGCGCCCGCGAGGACTTTAGCCGGGCGCAGCGCGGAGCCCGACTCAGGCGCCTGTGGGCTAACCTGACTGGCCAGCACATCGGGCTTGTGCCCTATGAAGAGGTCAAGCGTAGCCTGCGCTTTACGAGCCAACGCTATCGCGGGCTGCAGGCGGTGCCGGTAGACAAGATCATCGGTAGCCTGGGCCGCAGCCAAGATTTCGATCGCGCCTTTGTGCCCACGCAGACGCATTCGCGCAGCAAGTGGCTCAGTGTCGATTCGGCCATGCTGTCGGGAGTGCCCTTGCCAGCGGTGTCGCTCTACAAGGTGGGCGACGCTTACTTTGTCGTCGACGGGCACCATCGTGTCTCGGTCAGCCGACAAAAGGGCAGCAAGTATATCGATGCCGAAGTGATCGAAGTAGAGAGCCGCGTGCCGGTGACGGCCGACCTCACCCTCGATGATCTCGACCTGCTAGGTGCCTATCGCGAGTTCCTCGAAGAGACTGGCCTCGACCGACTGCGCCCGGATCAGGACGTACGCCTGACCATGCCGGGCGACTATACGCGGCTGATCGAACACATCCGCACACACAAGTATTTCTATGAGAAGGAGCTGGGCCACGAGGTCACCTGGGAAGAAGCGGTGGCTCATTGGTATGATGAGGTCTATATGCCCGTGATCGAGGCCTTGCGCCAAGAGAATATCCTCCGCGACTTTCCGGGGCACACCGAGGCGGACCTCTATCTCTGGATCATCGAGCACGCGTACTATATGCGCCAAGAGACCGGGCAGTCCATCAGCGCGTGGGAAGTGGCTCGGGACTATGCGCGGCGCTTTGGGCGGGCGCAGGGCAGCCTTTGGCGCAGGCTGCGGCGACGTATCGTCGATCTGTTGGTGCCTTCGAGGCTAGAGCCTGGTCCGCCCGCGGGCACCTGGCGCGCCGAGCGTTTGCAGGAGACCGCGCCCGCGGTCCTCTTCCGCGACATTCTGGTGACGCTCACGGGCGCCGAGACGGGCTGGCTGGCCCTGAGTCAGGCCGCCGAGATCGCCCGCCTCGAGGGCAGCGTGTTGCGTGGCCTGCACGTGATCACCGAAGACACTCCCGAGGCGCGCGAGCGTGGGCAGCGTATCATCGACGAGTTCACTTTTCGCTGTCAGGGGCTGAACGTGCCCAGCAGCGCCAAGCTCGTGGTGGGCGATGTGGCTGAAGAGATCATCGATCGGGCGCGGTGGGCTGACCTCGTGGTCATCAATCAGCGACGTGAGCAAGGCCGCGTTGCCGAGCGCCCCTTGGGCACCATCTTTCAGGCAGTCGCCATTCGTGCCGCACGGCCTATATTGGCCGTGCCTGGCATCAAGAGCAATTGCCTCCGTCGGGTGATGCTGGCCTATGATGGCAGCCCCGAGGCTCACGAAGGGTTGCATGTGCTCTGTCATATGCTGACCAAATGGGGGGTGTCGGGGGTAGTGTTGACGGTGGGGACTGCGGCTGTAGCGCAAGACGCCCTCGAGGAGGCTGTCGAGTTTGTGAAAAACAGCTGCGGACAGGAGGTCACCGCGCGGTTCGAGACAGGTCCGGTGCCCGAGACGATCCTCCGGGTGGTCGAAGAAGAGAACGTGGATCTGCTCATCATGGGCAGCTACCGCCATCCCCCCCTGCTCAAAGCCGTGCTGGGCAGTATGGTCGATCGCGTGTTGCGCGAGGCCGACTTCCCGGTGCTGATCAGTCGCTGAGGGCCATGCGGCGCGCCCTAGCCCTTATGCTGTTGGCCGCCCTGCTGTGGGGCTTGGCCGTCTCGCCCTCGAGGGCGGCCGGACCCGACTATGCCGCCGTGGGCCTGTTTGCCCTCCCCTGGGCCTGCGGCGAAGGCCATGTCATCACTTGGGACCCGCAGGGGCACTGGGAGGCCAACAAAGCCAGCGGCGTGGCGTATGACCTGCGCATGGCGGTGGGCACACCCCTGTATGCGCCAACCGACGGCGTGGCGCACTTTCTTGTAGATGATCGCCCCTTTGAGACCAACCTGGGCAACTATGTCGACCTGGTCACCCTCGACGGCAACTGGCTGATCCGTCTGGCGCATCTGGACGGCGTGCAGGCTGGCCAACGCCAAGTGCGTGCCGGCGATTTGATCGGCCATTCGGGCGATTCCGGCGCGACCGCCGCGCATCTCCATCTCGAGCTTCTTGTTCGTTCAGGCTCGGCGTGGGTGCCGCCCGATCTCAGTCGCCTCACGCGCTTGTTTGGCCTGCCGCGCAGCGCCTTTGTCGAGGGCGCCACGTTGACGAACGACACCTGTGCGACGACGTTGGTGGTCGCCGGTGATGTGGTCTCTCTGGATGCCGACGCGCCGCTCGGCCAGGCGCAACGTCTACAACTGGCGTTGCGCAACGACAGCTTGAACGACGTGCCGCTAGACTGGGTGCAGCTCTCGGTCTATTCCACGCAGGGGCTGGCTCAGGTGGTCGATCGCGAAGGCTCGTGGCGCGTGGCCGCTCGCGACACTCTGACGATCGAGATACCCGCCCTGTTAGGCGCCGAGGGAGACTGGTATGTCGGCCGGGTCGTCGTGCGCTCAGCGGGGAGCGTCTCGGGCCAACCGGCGACAGGCCAGCTCCGTGTGGGCGGGTCTGCGCTGCAGGTGCGGGCCCTCAGCCCTGGGCGCGCGCTCTATGCGGTCGGTGAGGTGCCACAGATAAAAGTGGTGTTGCAGAACCAGGGCACATCGACTTGGCAGGCCCAAGATGTGATCGTCGAAGGCTCCCAGCCCCATGGCGACCGTTGGGAGGCAAGCTTGGGTGCTGCGGTGACGCTCGCGGGTGGGCAATCTCGGCGTTTGGTGCTGACGGGCGCGATGATTCCGCGACAGGTGGGTGCCTGGCGCGTAGAGCGTGTCGCCTTTGTCCGCGAGGGGCATCGCTTTGTGCTGGCGACGAGCGACCTTGAGTTTGGGGTGCAAGGCCTGCAGCTGGATTTGGAGCAAGTCGACGCGGAGGCCGTCGGAGGGCAGGTGGTGATCAGGGCGACGCTGCGGAATGTGGGCACCGCGGTGACTGCGCCAGACCGTATCGAAGCTTGGGGTTGGCAGCCCGATGGCGTGACGACCTTTACCGCCAGTACGACCTTGCCGGCGCTCTTCCCCGGGCAGAGCACTCTTGTCAGAATGACAGCGCCATTGAATTCACCAAGCGATGGCTGGCGGCTGGCAGACGTCGGCTACTGGCTAAAGGGCACATACTATTCCGCCGGCATGCCTCGCTATGGCGGTGGTGAATAGCGTCGCTAGACGATCTGCGGCGGACCGAGCTTGTCGCTGATCAGTTTGAGCAGCCAGGGGAGGTCGCTCACGGTGCCAGGTTCGATCACGAACGAACTGTCATCGCCGAGGCCGGTGGTGGTGATCTCGTACGAGTGCGGGGGCAGCTTGGCGATGATCTTGCTGTCGACCAACACGTGGCTCAGGCCTGCGATGCGGCCCAGCTTGGTCTGCCGGAAGGGCAAGAGCTGCTGGTAAAAACCCGTCGCCTGCTTCCATTCCAGTCGTTGATTGCCCCAATGCGAGCGTCGCTCGATGTACTCGTCGGTGACGATGGTCTCTTCGTCGCGTAACAGAAACCAGTAGTAGATGCCCGTAGCCAGTGGCGCCAGACACAGCAGAGCATAGACCCACGAATACTCGTGGTGCCAGAACTCGTGCCAGGCCTGGGCCAGGCCTACGCGAAAAGCGGCGATGATCCACACCAGGCCAAAGAGGACCACCGAGAGTAGCGCCAGCACCCAGAAATAGTGTCGGCCTTGGCCGCCAAAGGTCTCGCGCTCGGGGACGGGCTCGCCACAATTGGGGCATATCGTCCCACCGGGCGCCGAAGTCTCACAGCGCGGACATAACATGATCTGCTCCTGACGGGTATACAGGCTGGCTCCATCCAAGAGGAGCATAGGCTGCGCGGCAGAGAGCGTCAAGCTTGGCGGAGCAGTCTTGACATCACGGGGCCTCTGCCTATGTTTACCTGGTTAGTCTGTCGCCCAGCTTCGCACCTGTGTAGCCAAGAAGGAGACCCATGTCTGGCATAGACTATGCAGAGACGCCGCACCGTCGTTACAATCCGCTGACGCGAGAGTGGGTGTTGGTCTCGCCCCACCGCACCAAGCGCCCTTGGCAGGGCCAAGTCGAGCGCCTCGCCGAGGACAAGCGCCCGCAGTATGACCCCAAGTGCTATCTTTGCCCGGGCAATGCGCGCTCGAGCGGCAGCGAAAGGAACCCCCAATACACCGGCACCTATGTCTTTGACAATGACTTTGCCGCATTGCTCCAGGACATCCCCACGGGTGCGGTCGACGACGGCGGGCTGCTCAAGGCACGGTCAGAGCGGGGCATCTGCCGTGTGGTGTGTTTCTCGCCCGATCATAGCTTGGGCATCCCCGACCTATCGGTGCCCGCGTTGCGCGCCGTGGTCGATGTATGGGCCGAGGAGTATGCCTCGCTGGGCGCCCGCGACTTTATCCATCATGTGCAGATCTTTCAGAATAACGGGGCGATGATGGGCGCCAGCAACCCGCACCCGCACGGGCAGATCTGGGCCAACGAGACGGTGCCGCAGATCCCCGCGACGGAGACCGACTCGATGGCCGAGTATCGCCAAGAGCATCATTCCTGCCTCTTGTGCGACTATTTGCAACTCGAGCTAGATCGCCGTGAGCGGCTCGTTTTTGAGAACGACCATTATGCCGTCGTCGTGCCGTTCTGGGCGGTGTGGCCCTTTGAGACCTTGGTGTTGCCCAAACGGCATGTCAGCAGCTTGCTAGAGATGGGCGATGCTGAGCGCATAGCGTTGGCCGACGTGATCAAGCGCCTGACCACGCGCTATGATAACCTGTTCGAGACCTCATTCCCCTACTCGATGGGCGTGCACCAGCGGCCAACCGATGGCCAGGCGCACGATGAGTGGCACCTGCACTTGCATTACTATCCACCGTTGCTTCGCTCGGCCACCGTGCGCAAGTTCATGGTGGGCTATGAGATGCTGGGTAACCCCCAGCGTGACTTGACGGCTGAGGGCGCCGCCAAACAACTCGCTGCGCTCTCCGAGGTGCGGTTCAGCGAACGCTAGCGCCGTGCCCGTTCGCTGGCAGGATCACGCCGCCTTGACCTGCGCCGCGGCGTGATTCGTTCTCTGGCCGCTCTCCCTGCGCCTCACCCTCGAGCTCTTGGAGACGAGAGGCCAGCTCTTCGATGGCCGTGAGGTCGAGGCCGTAGCCAGGGGTGCCGCGCACGAGTTCTCGGATGAGCGCCCGCTCGAACTGCGCGACGAACTCACCTGGCGTGGCATAGGGCTGCCAGTGGGCGCCAGATTCGCGCGCAAAGGCCGCAGCCGCCGGCGAGGCGATCCGTCCGCTGTGACGGTAGCAAAAGCTAGTGACGTGGGATGCCTGGGCTGCCTCCCATTCGACGCCCATGGGCGCCACCAGATCAGAGCCGAGAAGGATGACATAGGCGGTGGCGCGAGAAAGCGCGGCAAGGTCGGGGTTGGCCGGCTCGCCGACCGAGGGCGTGCGTTTGATCGTCCAGCGAGCCGAGCGAGGCAGGCCCGCCAGGAGCTGCCCCAGCAACTCACACTCGGCGTCCATCTCGGCTGCCGCACTCACATAGAGCGACAGTTGCTCCGACATCGATCAGACTCCTTGCTAGAGATACGGGTCGATCAGGGCCTTGACGGCGCGGTAGTGACGTACGTCGTCGAGCGCCTCGTTGGCCTGATCGAGCGAATAGCTGCGAGTGATGAACCGCTCCCATTGAAAGCGGTCGCCGTGCTTGGCCAGCACGCGGAGACCACGCCAAAAGTGGCTGAAATCGCTGCCCCACGAGCCGCGCACCTCGAGGTGCTTTTGGTTGATGTCCAGGTGCGGGTTCATACGGATGTCGCCCTGGTTCGTATATTGCCCCACGATCACATAGCGGCCGGCATCGCGCGTGAGGTGAAAGCCCTCGTTGACCGCCTGCGGGTTGCCGCTCGCCTCGATGGTCACGTCTGCGCCCCGACCTTGGGTGAGCGCGATCACACGCTCTTGTCGCTCGGCGGGCGTGGTCGTGCCGATGTCGATCACATTGTCGGCACCGATGCGCAAGGCCTCTGCCAGACGAGCCTCAGGCCCGCCGATGACGATGACCTGCGTGGCCCCCGAGAGCTGCGCCAAGATCGCGGCGCTCAGCCCAACTGGCCCACTGCCCTGCACCACCACCGTATCGCCCAGCATGATCTCGGCGCGCTCGATAGCATGCGTCGCCGTGGGCAGGCCACACCCCGCGCCAATAAAGCGCCGTGGCGGCACCGTCTCAGGCAGCGGCAGGATCTTGACGCCGGGTTTCAGGTAGATCATCTCGGCCCAGCCGCCCAAGAGGCCATCGCGGGCAGAATCCGTGATGCCATACACCTTGCGGTGTGGGCAGCGTGTGGTGGTCTTGGCCACGGTGCAATACCAGCAATGGCCGCAGGTCTCGTGCACATCGAGGAAGGTGACGATTTGCCCCTTACGCAGAGGTTGGCCATCGAGATCCACAGGCGAGCCGGCCAGGTCGGCGATCTCGCCCACGTTGATGTGCCCGGGGATGATAGGGTAGGGCACGCCGGCCAGGTGGCCTTGGTGCAAATGCACATCAGTGCCGCACACCTCGCTATAGATGGTGCGCAACAAGACGGCACCGTCTTCCAGATGGGGCAAGGGGAAGTCGCGCACCTCTAGCGGCAAGCCGGGGCCGGGCATCACCGCCGCTCTCACCATGGCGATCCTCCAAAGGCAGATTCCAGTCTATGCCTATTATAGCGAGGATAGAACGAGCCGGGAATGCATCGGCACGTGGTGCTGAGCCTGAGCCTGCAATGGAGGCTTGGACTAGTGCAGGATCTTGCTCAGGAACTGGCGCGTACGTTCCTCTTTAGGTGCCTCAAAGAGCTGTTCAGGGGTGGTGTCTTCGATAATGCGCGCTTGGTCCATAAAGATGATACGGTCAGCTGCGTTGCGCGCAAAGCCCATCTCATGAGTCACCGCAACCATGGTCATACCCTCGTGGGCCAGCTCGAGCATGACGTCGAGCACCTCTTTGATCATCTCAGGGTCGAGAGCCGAAGTGGGCTCGTCAAAGAGCATGATCTTGGGCTGCATGGCTAGGGCACGCGCGATGGCCACGCGTTGCTGTTGCCCTCCCGAAAGCTGCCCCGGGTAGGCTTGGGCCTTTTCGGGAATACCCACCTTCTCGAGCAGATGCTCGGCGATGGCGTACGCCTCGGTCTTGGGCCGCTTGCGCACCACACGCTGCGCCAAGAGCAGATTGTCTATCACCGTGAGGTGAGGGAACAGGTTGAATTGCTGAAACACCATGCCGACCTCGGCGCGCACCTGGTTGATATCCTCGGCGCTATCGAGAAGGATGCCATCGACGGTCACACGGCCTGCGTCGGGCACCTCGAGGTGATTGATGCAACGCAGCATGGTCGACTTGCCCGAGCCACTCGGCCCGATGATCACCGTCACCTGCCCTTCGGGGATGGTGAGGCTGACGTTGTCTAGCGCGACGATTCGGCCATGGTGAAAGGTCTTGTACAGGTTCTCGATACGGATGATCTCTGGGTTGGAGTGTCGTTCCATGATGGGCCTCTAGCGCTCAAAGCGCGTCTTGCTCTCGATGAACTCGACGGCGCGTGAAGAGAATAGGGTCAGCACCAGGTAGCACAGGGCCACCATGATCCAGGTGTCAAAGCTGAGAAAGGTGCGGGCCATGTACTCGCGGCCTCGACGGGTGAGGTCCGAGACGGCCAACACCGAGACCAGCGACGAGTCTTTGAGCAGAGCCACGAACTCGTTGCCGATGGGGGGCAAGATGACGCGCACAGCCTGAGGCAGAACCACGTGGCGCATCGACTGGAAATAGTTCATCCCTAGCGAGCGCGCTGCTTCCATCTGCCCACGGTGGATGGACGAAATGCCCGCCCGAAAGATCTCTGAGCCATAGGCGCCATAGCAAAAGGTGAGGCCAAAGACCGCCGCGGTGAACGGGCTCAGACGCAGATCGATCAGTTGTTGCCCGACATGGGCAAACGACGGCGACATGGAGAGCAACAAATTGCCGAGCGCATCGAATGCCTGTGGGAGGGCAAACCAGATGAACAGCAGCTGCACCATCAGGGGGATACCGCGGATGAGCTCGACATAGAGCGACGCGATGCCATAGATGATTGGCGAGCGCGAGATGCGCCCGAGCCCACCGAGCAGGCTGACGAGTAGAATAAACCCGAACGAGGTGAAGACGATGCGCAGGGTGACGAGGATGCCATCTTGGATAAAGAGCCAGATCTCGAGAAAGGGGAATGGCTTGAAGCGCACGAGCAGCCAGATGGCCATCGCCACGGCAAAGACGAGCGCCCACCAGTTGAGCAATGGCTGTTGCAACGCCTGGCGGAATGAGAACGCGCCAACAAACACAGCGGCCACACCCAGGGCGACGACCCAAAAGCCAACTCCGGGGGCGAACTCGGCAGCGTACTGGCGCTGAAGGACAAAGCTAAAGTCGAACTGGTGACACCAGGCCAAGAAAAGCGCCAGCAAGCCGGCCCAGCCTAGGTTCACTGTCGCTGGCACCCAGCTGGCCGCGAGGTTGTTGGGCGCAGTGCGTGAGCGCAGATAGAGCGTCAGGCCCAAGAGGGCCACGACCAGCGGCATAGCCAGGCAGATGATGAGCGAGAGGTAGCGCCAGAGCGTAGACGACTGGCTGCAGAGCGTAGCCAACCAACCATAGCCCGAGGCCCAGTGTGTCACGGGTACGAGGGTGGCGTCGACGGAGACAAACGTCTCTTGGGTCGGGTGGTTGCCCATCGCCATGTTGAGGCCCGAGACCAGGGAAGCGTAATCCGCCTGCACGGTGGTGCCGCCAGAGAATTGCACCGTGGCCTGCGAGATATGTCGCGTGAACATGGGCAGAGCCAGGCCCACCAAGATCAGTGCTACACCGCCGAGTATGGTCAGGAACCGCCAATCACGCATGCTCTTGGGCAAGTGCGCGCTGGCAAGCTCAAACTGCTCGTATGTCATGATACGTATTCCCACATGAGCATCACAGCAGAGCCCTCCATCGAGCCGAGCGAGCTCTGCTGCGGAGACACTGGATGGACCGACGACTACTCACCCAGGTACGCCTGTCTGACCTGAGGGTTGTTCATCACCTGTTCGGCTGGCCCTTCGAGCACCGTCCGCCCCGTCTCGAGCACGTAAGCGCGATGAGCGATCGAAAGTGCCATCGCGGCATTCTGCTCGACCAGCAAGATGCTGGTGCCCTCGGCGTTGATGCCCTTGATGATGTCAAAGATCTCATCTACCAGAATGGGCGCTAGGCCCATCGAAGGCTCGTCGAGCAACAAGAGCTGTGGCACCGACATCAACCCGCGCCCCATGGCCAGCATCTGCTGCTCGCCGCCCGAAAGCGTGCCCCCTCGTTGTTTGAGGCGCTCCTGCAAACGCGGAAAGCTGGTGAACACCCTCTCCAGGGAGCGCTCGATCTCTTGGCGATCAGAGCGGGTGAAGGCGCCCATCTCCAAGTTCTCCAACACGGTGAGGTCACTAAAGATCTGCCGCCCTTCGGGAACCTGAGAGATGCCCATCTTGACGA
>JBDKSN010000172.1:0-6078 GCA_039680625.1 Anaerolineales bacterium
ATGAAGAGGGCCGCCTGCACAAGATCTTTCGTCAGGTCAAGCCCGAGGGCCACGCCGCCGAGGTCTTGGCGGCGCTGCACTAACTACGCCACGCGGCCAGCCAGCGAGCGCAAAACAAAGCCCCTGCATGATGCAGGGGCTTCACCCGTCTCTACGCCGCCGGCTTAGGCCTCGCCTGGGGGATCGCTCGTCGCAGCAGGCTCGGCCAACTCGGCTGCTGCCTCCGTCACCGGCTCCTGTGCGGGCGGCTTTCGGGCAAAGCGCGCCAGGATGATGCTCAGCTCATACAACAGGTACAGCGGCACCATCACGATCATCATATTCACTGGGTCGGGTGTGGGCGTGACCACCGCCGCCACGACTGCGGTGCCGAGCACGGCCCACTTGCGGCCCTTGGCCAGCTGCCGCGAGTTGACCACGCCCAGCTTGGCCAGGAAAAAGATCAAGAGCGGCGTCTCAAAGACGATGCCCATCCAAAAGAGCACGCGCGTGACAAAGTCCACATAGTTGTCGAGCGTCCACCCGGGCTGGATCACGTCCCGTAAGAAGTTCTGCATAAAGTTGATCGCCGTGGGCAGCATGATCAGCGCGGCAAAGGCCACGCCCGCGGCGTAACTGACCGTCGCGCCCGGCAGCAAAAAGTACAGGTACTTGCGCTCCTCGGGCATCAGGCCGGGCAAGATAAAGCGCACCGCCTGTTAGACGATCATCGGCATGGCGATGATCACGCCGCCGATGAGGGCGACGCGGAAATACACGACAAAGTTCTCGGTGGGCGAGATCGTCTGGGGGACATAGGTGCCCAGCGGCAGGATGAGCAGCTGGAGCGCCTGCTTGGCAAAGATCATGCTGATGGCCGTGCCCACAAAGAGCGCGGCGGCGGCCCAGGTCAGCCGAATGCGCAGCTCGTTGAGGTGCTCAAAGAGGCTCATCTCGCGATCGGTGGCCATGCGGTCCCGTTCTGCGCTCATGATTGCCCCTCGCCTTCCGCCGCAGCGTCGCCTTCATCGACCAGCGTCGGCCCGGCCAGCTCGGTGACCTCGTCATCGGCGACCAGCTCCACGCTGCCCAGCTCGACGGCGCCGAGTTCCACGGCGTCGGATTCGGCGACTTCGCTCGGCTGGGCCACCGCGGGCTCGCTCGGGGCGGCCGCGGGAGCAGGCTCCGTCTCAGCCGGTGGCGGCGTCGGCGCCTGCTGCGGCGGTTTGGGCGTCGTAGCAGGTTTGGCCGGTGATGAGGTCGGCCCTTTCATCGAGAAGGCCTCTTGCAGGTCGTGGACGGCGCCCTCGGCCTCACTCTTGACCTGGGCGATCGTGGTCAAGGGGTTGTCGGGGTCGCCATCGGGCGAGGCATCGAGTGCTTCGCGGAATTCCTTGCTGACCTCACTGGTTTGGGCGCGAATCTTGGCCAGCAAGCGCCCGCCGCGGCGGGAATATTCGACCATCCGTTCTGGCCCCACCACCAACATGGCGATGACCAGAATCAGGATCAGTTCGCCCGTGCCTATGCCAAACATGGTTGGGCGGCTCCTCCTAATGACCTATCCAAGGGCGATCCGAACGAGGAGAGCGGGCGCATCGAGGGATCAGTCTACCGTGAGACCGAGCTTGCTCACGATGTCGCTCTGATGGGCGACGAGGGTGCCCAACACGCCGTTGACAAAGCGGCTGCTGCTGTCGCTGCCCAGGAGCTTGGCCAGCTCGACGGCCTCGTTGATGACGACCTTGGCCGGCGTATCTTGACGAAAGAGGATCTCATACACAGCCAGACGCAGGATATTGCGGTCGACGCCGGGCATCTGATCGAGCGGCCAATCGGGCGCCATGCGGCGGATGACCTCATCGAGCACCTCGAGGTGGCTCAGCGCGCCATAGACCAGCGTCTGCGCAAACGTCGCGACCTCGGGCGCGGGCGCTTCTTCGTCGGCAAAACGGTAGTTCAGCGCGCGTTGCGCGTCGTGTCGGGCCACATCGACCTCGAACAGCACCTGCACCGCGATGACGCGCGCCCGCCGCCTGGGTTTCAAGAGTCCGCTCCGTCCGCCTGCTCGGCGCCTCCGCTGCTCGCCGTCGCCCCGCTAGGGGGAGAGATGACGTCTTCGACGCGCACATTGACGGCCAGCACCGGCATGCCCACCAGATTCTGGATGGCGCGGGCCACCTGGTGCTGCACCGCCTGGCCGAGCTCCAAGAGGTTTTGATCCGAGTAAGCGATCAGGTTTATATCTACGCTCACGGCGTTGTCGATCACCTGCACGCGCACTCCGCCACCACTGCCGCGCCCGCGGAACAGGCTGTCGACGTTCGTGGGCAGATCGGTGTACAGGCGCGCCACACCGGGCACCGCCTGCGCGGTGAGCCGAGCGATGGTCGCCAGCACCTCGGGCGAAATGCGTACCGAGCCGAGTCTCCCTGCCACGTTGCGGTCCTCCTCTCGTGCGCTATGCCGATGCGGCCGGGCCTTGGGCCAGCGCCACGGTCGGCGCTAGCTTTCGACCTCGATGACCTGGGCGTTCTTGTAAGTGCCACAGGTGGGGCACACGCGGTGCGGCAGCTTGGCGTTGTGGCACTTCGGGCACTCGATCAGGTTCATACGCACCAGGGCGTCTTGAGCGCGACGGCGATGCGTGCGGCCATGCGAGTGTCGGCGTTTCGGTTGTGGCGTCATGGGTAGGATTCCTTTCCGTGGCCTACTTTTGGTCTTGCGTGCCCAGCAGCCCCGCGAGGGCAGCCAGCCGTGGATCGACCTTGACCAGATGGCAATGACAAGTCTCTACGTTCAGATCGACCCCGCACGTCGGGCACAGGCCCTTGCAGTCTGGCCGACAAAGCCCCCACTCGGTCAGCGCGGCCACGGCGTATTGCCGCAGCACCTCGCGCGTGTCGAGGATATGGTGCTCGTCGATCTGCAGCTCGGGCTCATCGTCGTCCTCGAGCTCGATGCGGTACCCCGTGACCACGTCGATGGTGGCCACGTACTCCTCTTCGACCTCGAGCTCCAGGGCGCGCGCATAGTTCACCAGACAGCGCCGACAGGTGGCCTGCGCCACCAGGTTGGCGCGGCCCTGGACCAAAACACCTTTGGGCGTGCGCACCAGGTCGATATAGCCATCCACCGGCCTGTGGCCGGGGTTGGCCTCATCCAGGTCGTACAGCTCGCCCGCCAGCGGGTGATGGCGAGTGGCGCCTACGCCCTCTTTGAGCAGTTGCGCGACATTGAAAGCGAGCATCGTACCAGGTCATCCAGTTGTCTAGTGTGCCGTCGCCGTGTGAGCGAGCCATTGCCGCGCCCCACGGCGAACTCGGCGTGATTATATCATCGGCCCAAGGGCTGTCAAACCTTGGGCGCGACAGAGTTTGGCCGGATAGGCATGTTATACTACCATAATAGATAGGCAGGACCAAAAGAGTGCACCCCTCTGCTCGATCGCGCCTGCCGCCCAAGGCAATGGCTTGCGAAAGGAGGCCGCCCGTGCAGATTCGCGCCGCAGTGGTCACCGTCAGTGACAAGGCGTCTCGTCTGGAGAGGATCGACACCAGCGGGCCGCTGGTCGCCGAGCGGTTGGGCGCCATCGCCGAGGTGGTCGAGCTGGCCCTCGTCCCCGACGAACCCGCGCAGCTCTCGGCCACCCTGGTGCGCCTGGCCGATCAGGTCGACTTGGTCATCACCACTGGCGGCACCGGCCTGGCTCCGCGCGATCAGACGCCCGAGGCCACCCTCGCCGTGCTCGACCGGCTGGTGCCTGGCATCCCCGAGCTATTGCGTAGGGAGGGCGCGCGACACACGCCCACGTCGGCGCTGTCGCGGGGCGTGGCGGGCCAGCGCGGACAGTGCCTGATCATCAACCTGCCGGGGAGCTTGAGCGCGGTGACCGAGGGGATGGACACGCTGCTGCCGATCTTGCCCCATGCGCTGCAGATGGCCCAGGGAATCGACCTCGAACACCACGATCACGCCGCGATGGGCGATGCCCATGCGCCCTGAGGCCGCCTATCCGCTGCTCTCGGTCGAAGAGGCCCTGGCGCGCGTGCTGGCGGCCGTCTCGCCGCTGCCTGCGGTGCGCGTGCCCCTACTCACCGCTCTCGATCAGGTGCTGGCCGAAGATGTCTTGGCCCCCTTTGACGTGCCCCCGCGAGACAACGCCGCAATGGATGGCTATGCCGTGCGCGCTCTCGACTTGCACGCGGGCGAGGCCCTGCCCGTCGTCGGCGCCGTGGCCGCCGGGCACCCGGCCAACGAGGCCCTGCCGCCCGGCCGCGCGCTGCGCATCATGACGGGCGCGCCCCTGCCCATCGGTGCTGACACCGTGGTGCGCTTCGAAGACACCACCCCCCTCGGCGAGGCGCTGCGCGACGCGCGCGTGCGCATCGACCGCGTGCCTCAGCGCGGCGCCAACGTGCGCCAGGCGGGTGAGGATGTGCGCGCGGGCCAGGTGGTGCTGCGGCAGGGCGCCGTGTTGCGCCCGCAAGAGATCGGCATGCTCGCCGCGCTGGGCCAGACCGTCGTGCCCGTGTTCCGTCGGCCGGTGGTGGCCGTGCTCAGCACGGGCGACGAGGTGGTGCCGCCGGGCGAGGCGCGCGGGCCAGGGCAGATCTATGATAGCAATGGCCCCACCGTGGCCGCGCTGGTGTTGCGCGCCGGCGGTGAACCGCTGTTGTTGCCGCCCGTGCGCGATCGCGAGAGCGACCTGGCGGTGCGCTTGCACGAGGCGCAGGCGCGCGCTGACCTGATCGTCACCTCGGGCGGCGTGTCGGTGGGCGATTTCGACCTGGTCAAGAACGTGCTCGCCAGCCACGGGCAGATGGACTTTTGGTGGGTGAATATGAAGCCCGGCAAGCCGCTGGCCTTTGGCCGCCTGGGCGAGGTGCCCCTGTTGGCCCTGCCCGGCAACCCCGTGGCCGCGATGCTGAGCTTTTATCTCTTTGGGCGGCCAGCCGTGGCCAAGATGCGCGGCCTGCGCGATTGGGCACCGCCCGGCGTCATGGCGGTGCTGGCCGACCCCATCGAGCGCAAAGACGGCCGCCGCCACTATTTGCGCGTGCGCCTCGAGGAGGGTGCGAGCCAGCCAGTAGCGCGCCTCACCGGCGACCAAGGCTCGGGCATCCTCTCCTCGTTGGTGGCGGGGAACGGCGTCGCCGTCATCCCCGAGACCTGCACCCATCTAGACGCCGGCACGCTGGTGCAGGTGTTGTTGCTGGAGTAGCCATGTCGCAGATCTTTGCTACGAGCAGCCCCTATCCGCAGATTACCTTTGCCGAGGCCTGGCAGCGCATCGCGCAACAGCTCGCGCCATTGCCCGCGCGAGACGTGCCCCTGGCTGAGGCGGGCAACCTGGTGCTGGCCCGCGACGTCGTCGCGGCGGTGGATGTGCCCGCCTTTGCCGCGGCCACGATGGATGGCTATGCGGTGCGCACTGCCGACGCGGGCGCTGGCGATGGCCTCGTGGTGCGGCGCGTCACGGGCGAGGGCCTGGCGGGCGCCGATGCCGCGACGCCGCTGCTCGCGGGCGAATGTCGGCGCATCATGACAGGCGCCCCTCTGCCGCCGGGCGCCGATGCCGTCATCCCCGTCGAAGAGACGAGCGAGGTCGACGGCGTGATGGTGAGCCGCTCGCGGCCCGCGCCGGGCACCAACGTGCGCGCCATCGGCAGCGACGTGGCTCGCGGCGCGCCGGTCTTGCCCGCGGGCACGTTGCTCGGCCCCGCCGAGATCGGGCTGCTGGCCACCCTCGGCCTGGCCGAGGCGCCCGTGCACCCGCGGCCGCGCGTGCTGGTGTTGGCCACCGGAGATGAGCTGGTGCCGCCCGGGCAGCCGCTGGCGCCCGGCCAGGTGTACGACAGCAATTCGTATGCGCTGGCCGAGGCCATCCGCCAGGTCGATTGCCTCGGCGAGCGCCGCCAACCCGCCCTCGACGACGCCGACGCCATCGAGAGCGCCCTGCGCGAGGCCGTCGCCTGCGCCGACCTGGTGCTGACCACGGGCGGCGTGTCGATGGGCACCCGCGACTTGCTCAAGCCCGCCCTCGAACGGCTGGGCACCGTGCACTTTGGCCGCGTGGCCACCAAGCCCGGCAAGCCC
>JBDKSN010000173.1:0-18113 GCA_039680625.1 Anaerolineales bacterium
TTGTGCTGCAAAAGGCACTTGCGCTGGACCATCGGGTGATCGTAGTGATCAACAAGGTCGACCGACGCGGTGCGAATCCGAGCGACACACTCAATCGCACCTTCGACCTCTTTCTCGAGCTGGGCGCTAGTGACGAGCAGGCCGACTTCCGTACGGTGTACACCAACGCCCTGACTGGACAGGCGGGCGACACGCCGGATCTCTCGCCCAATCTGCAACCCCTATTCAACGCGATCCTGCGCTATGTCCCCGCACCACGCGTCGACCCCGATGGGCCGCTGCAGATGCTGGTCACTTCGCTCGACTATGACGAGCATCGTGGCGCGACGGCTATCGGCCGCGTGTCGAGCGGCACGCTCCGTACGGGCCAAGAGCTCGCCCGCATCATGCGCGATGGCACCATCAAGCCCGAGCGCGCCCGCTATCTGCAAGTGCACGAAGGGCTGCAACGTGTAGACGTCTCCGAGGTGGACGCAGGAGATATCGCCGTGGTCTCAGGTCTCGAAGACGTGGCCATCGGCGAGACATTGGCCGATCCGACCGACCCACGGGCGCTGCCGACCATCCATGTGGAAGAGCCTACTGTGCGCATGACGTTTAGCGTCAACACCTCGCCCCTTTCGGGGCTCGAGGGCCGCTGGAGCACCTCGCGACGGCTGCGCCAGCGCCTGTTCGACGAGCTCCGCCACGACATGGCGTTGCGGGTGGTAGAGACCGACAGTCCGGATACGTTCGAAGTCTCGGGGCGAGGAGAGCTGCACCTGGCCATCCTCATCGAGACGATGCGTCGCGAGGGATACGAGTTCCAGGTGTCACGGCCGACGGTGCTCATGCACCGCGATGAAGAGGGCACGTTGCTCGAACCCTTTGAGGAAGTCCATATCGACACCTCGCCCGAGGCCGTAGGCGTGGTGGTCGAGATGCTAGGCAGTCGCCGAGGCCAGATGCGCAATATGGCCGACAAGGGCGATGGTTCCGTCCATCTCGAATACCTCGTTCCTACGCGGGGGTTGTTGGGCTTTCGCTATCAGTTCCTAACGGCCACGCGCGGCCTCGGGGTGATCAACACGCTCTTCTATGGGTACTTGCCCTATGCCGGCGAGATCCCCGCGCGAGAGAGTGGCTCGCTCGTGGCCTCGGACCCGGGAGAGGCGACGAGTTTTGGCCTCAAGAACGCCGAGGAGCGCGGGACGTTGTTCATCACGCCGGGGGTTACCGTATATGAGGGCATGGTCATCGGTGAGAACAGCCGGCCGGTGGACATCGCTGTGAACGTCGCCAAGCGCAAGCACCTGACGAACATGCGCGAGTCGACCCGCGACATCGAGGTGCGCCTCAAGGCGCCGCGTCAGATGAGCCTCGATGAGGCCATCGAGTACCTTGCGGACGACGAGCTGCTCGAAGTCACGCCGCAGAGCTATCGCATTCGCAAGATGATCCTCGATACCCACGACCGCGGAAAAGAGCGCAAGCGCGCACTGATGGCTACCCAAGAGGCAGACTGAGCGCGTATCGCGCTTGGATCAGAGAGCGGGCCTGTCCGAGAAGGAGGCCCGCTCTCTGCGTAACGCTAGTCGGGTGCCGCTCAGCGCCCAGCCTTGAGTGCGCCGCGCAGACGCTCGAGGCCGAGGTCAAGGGTGGTCCGGGGGCAGCCAAAGTTCAGCCGCACAAAGCCCTGGCCATTGGTACCAAAGTCGGCGCCATTGTTGAAAGCCACACGTGCCCGATCGAGAAAGAACTCGTGCGGGGGCAAGCCATCGGTATCTACCGCACGGCAATCGAGCCAGGCCAGATAGGTGGCCTCGGGGAGCGCCATGCGCACTCCTGGCAACTCGACTCGCACAAACTCCGCCAGTCGGTCGCGGTTGCCCTCGAGATAGGCGAGCAAGGCTTTGAGCCATTCGTCGCTGTCGCGATAGGCAGCCAGAGCGGCTGTCAGGCCGAGCACGTTGACGCTCGGCAGGAGACCCCGACAGGAACCAACGAAACGTCTGCGCAACTCGGGGTTGGGGATGACCGCGAGGGCGCACTTGAGCCCGGCGATGTTGAACGTCTTGCTCGGTGCCATGAGGGTGATGGTGCGCGCGGCGACCTCGGGCGAGAGCGTGGCGATAGGCGTGTGTTGCACGCCGGAATAGATGAGGTCGCAGTGGATCTCGTCAGACACGATGATGAGGTCGTGTTCAAGGCAGATGTTGGCCATCTGGGTGAGCTCGTCGCGTCGCCACACTCGGCCCACAGGATTGTGAGGGCTGCACAGCAGGAACACGCGTGTGCAAGGGCTGATGGCAGCGCGCATCTTGTCGAAATCGACCGTGGAGTACCCGCTGGTGTCGCTGTCGAGCGCTACGAGCTGGCCCACCATGCCGGCGTTGCCGGGAACGCGGAGCATCGGAGGGTAGATCGGGGTAAAGATCAAGATGCCCTCATCGGGCCTGCCTGCGGCCTGGCAGCCCAGGTTAAAGCCCACCGAGACATCGGGCAGCAGCACCAGCGCTTCGGGAGAGACGGCCCAGCCGTAGCGTTCGAGTAGACGAGCACAGAATACCTCTTTCAGCTCTTGTGGATCGCTCGGATAGCCAAAGACACCGTGCGCCACGCGCCCATGCAGGGCGGAGATGATCTCGGGTGGCGAGGCAAAGTCCATGTCGGCCACCCACATGGGCAACACATCCGGGGCATACAAGTTCCATTTGACACTGTCGGTGCCTCGCCGCTCGATCTGTCGGTCGAACCCATTGACCATCTCGTTCACCTCATCGCGCGATCCTGCGGCGATGATAGGCGTTCGCAGGCGCCCCGCCAAACCCCGTTGGTGTACCCGAGAGCCGCCTGTTGCGCGCACAGCCTGGCTGCAGACCCTAGTTTGGATGAGCAATGGGCGAGTTCATTGCAGTTTTCATGTCTTGGCGCTGGGACTGTGCGCAAATACCCTCTTTTGTGTACCCGTCTCACTGCTCGACCCCAGTGAACTCTTGACATCACTGCGGTCGTCCCGCACAATTCCTGCGTGAGGTTGCGGGGAGGCGCGCTATGGACTTTGATCTTGCTGAGCAGAACTATATCCGTCTCGAGAAGCTGCGCCGGAGCGGGCAGATCAGTCTCGAAGAGTATCGTGTCCAGTTGGCCGCGATGCAGGTCGTTGATGAACAGGGCCGCACCTGGATGGTGCAAGAGCAGACGGGCCAGTGGCATGTATGGGATGGCGCGCGCTGGGTGCCCCAGGCGCCTCCTGGGCGGCCGGGCATCATTGCGGTGGGCCCGGTGAGCGCGCAGCCATCGGGTCCTGTGGCTCCCCCTCCAGCGGCCGCAACGCCCGGCTACTTTCCTGCGCAGCCTCAGTACGGTCCCCCTCCAGGCGTCTCCCCTCAGCCTGCTGGTCCCTGGGCTGGGCCGATGCCGACTGCGGGTGTGGACTACCGGCAGGCTGGCTATGCCACGCAGCCAGTCGTGCCTCAGCAAGTGTTGCTGGCGCGCAAGCGGCCCGGCTGCGTCAGTGTGACACTGCGGATGCTCCTGTGGGCGTTGGTATGGGGTGTGGCGGCCTGGGCGGTGAACGCCTTCCTCAAGCCAACACCCTGGTGGGCCTATCTGGCGGTGGGGTTAGCGGCATTGGCTACCCTCATTCTGTGGGTGCGGATGATCACTCGGTCTGGACGAGAACTGCGCAGATTGGCCAAGGGAGGGGGCGCAGCATGAGGCGAACAACCAAGCTGTGGCGAGCGGCGGCAACTGTGGCGGCGCTAATTCTCATACTCAGTATATTCGCTGGCACTGCCGATGCGGATGGCCCTGGCGATGAATCCCTTGGCTCTATGGAGGAGCGGGTCGCACGAGAGGCCGCTGACGCATTGGGCTGGCCAACGGTTGTAGAGAAGACGGCATTGATGAGCTCGAATGCTGCGCAGGACGAGACTATCTTGATGCTGTGGCCGCCGGAAAGAGCGGTGCGTTATGCGACCAAGCCCATGTACACCGCCACCAATGGCGGTAGCTTTGAAGATGAGACCGCCCAGTGGCTGCGTGTTCTGCCGTTGGGTGAGGAAGGAAGCCGTGAGTTTATCGACGTGATGGTCGAAAACGGCCTGCCGCACTCGTCGTATCAAGGGCGCGATGCGATCGTCATGCGCACCGGCGACAAGCTCTGTGAAATGGGGGGCTTGTTGGGGCATGTCACGGAGATCATCATAAAGGCCATCGAAGAGTTCGTGCGCTCCTTGGGCGCCGAGCCCAACACGGATGAGGAGACCTGCGCCGAGGCCACTGCCGGTGTGATCATGTGGACGTGCGGGACGCACATCTTTATTGCGGGCGACGCGACAGGCTCCGGCGCCGAGGACGACATCGCCGCGGCGCTCTGGATGGCCGCAGAGCGCAACCATATCTGCGACCTCGGCGACACGCTCGTACTGCTCGCGGGCACAAGCGATGCCCCTAACGCCAAGACGATCACGGATGCGCAAAAGCTCGCCCAAGACGTCAACAGCTATTATGGGCAGAACGCCTATGGCAAAGTGGTGTTGGCCTATACGTTCCTCGACGCCGATGGCGATTCGGGGAGCGACGACGGCTATGAGGTCGGGCCAGCGATTGCGCCCTATGTGAACAACGAGTGTGATTTTGCCCAAGACGCCCTCAAGAAGGCGTTTGAGGGCGGCGCGCCGCGCGAAGAGATGAACCTAGCACGAGCCATCGTGGTCTATAGCGGCTCGTCCTCCCAGGCAGACTCGGCCAATGGCAAGCTGTCGACGCTTTGCTGCTGGCCGCGAAATGGCCAGTCGTACGACGTCGAGGTTGGGCCAACAGGCAACACGTCCCACCTGTACGTCGGCAGCTTGGTAATGGTGGCTGAGAACGATGGCCTTGGCTTGTGGGCCCACGAGGTTGGCCACAGCCTGTACAGCCAGTATCTGATCAAGGGCAAGTTCTACCGCATCAGCGATCGCTACAACTATGCGCAGCCTTGGGGGCAGTACGGCAGCATCGATAACTGGGGATTGATGGGATCGGGCAACTGGTGGGGTGACCCGCGAGCATCGTGGCCAGTGCAGATGTCGGGATTCACCAAGGTGTCTGCGGAATGGCTGAGCTACCTCGATGGCCAGCTCGATGAGGAATACAACCTTACCGCCATCGAAGACCAGCAGGCGGGCGGCACAGTGTTGCGCATCGATGACCCAACATCGAATGACCCCAGCCGCTATTTCATCTTGGAGGCGCGCGACAGCGGAGCAGCCTATGGCGCTCCCGAGACGGGGGTGGTGCTCTATCTGGTAGCCTGGGACGCGGCCAATCAGCATCATGTCGTCAATGCCATCAGTGCGGGCAAAGGGCCTACGGCCGGTGTCGGGCCGGGCAACCGTGCCTATCGACGACCGACGCTCCGCGGGGCGGGCGACCCTAACGCTCCGACTGTACTACAGGCGCCGGCGTACAAGATCGAGTTCCAGTTGCTCAGTGAGAGCACAGACAGTGGCTATAGTGCCCGGGTCCAGGTGGCCACGTGGGAGCCACCCCCAGTGGTGGGCGCGGTGGCTGCGCCAGCAGGGCCGCCGGCCGTTCCGCAGAATGCCGCTCCCCCGAACCCACGGGTGGCCAACGCCCCGCGCGACGTGGTGGCCCTGTCGGGTGCTGACGGGGTATTGCCCGATCTGGATCTTCACGCCTATGACGACCAGGGGCGGCATGTGGGCCTCAACTATGCGACGGGTCAGTACGAGCGAGACATCCCCGGCGCATACGCCTCGGGTGACCTGAAGGATGCGGAGGAGTGGATCTATGTGCCCGAGGGCACCCCGGTGCGCTTTGAGATCAGCAGCTACAAGACAGAGCAGTTTCTGCAAAGCGCGCCACAGTATCGCGAGGTCATCCAGCCGCAGGGCTACGCGTTGACCTATCAGCACATCGATGAGAATGGCGTGCTCACCGCGGCCAAGGGCGAAAAGGGCGAGATCGGCGCCGGTGGCCAGAGTCCGCTAGAAGGTCCCGATGCGCCGGGCCTCAAGTACAAAGAGGTAAAAGTGCCAGGCTATGGCCACAACCTGCCCACCAACTTGTGGTGGACGGGCCTGTTGGTGGCGCTGGGTGCCATGTTCATCGTCGGCTGGATCGTGGCGTTGGTGAGACGCTAAACGGGATTGACGCGCCAAGCGCCCGAGCGTAAGCTGCGAGCGCTTGGCGTTTTGGGGCGGTGGCGGAACGGCAGACGCTGCGGACTTAAAATCCGCTGGGGTAACTCCCGTGAGGGTTCGAGTCCCTCCCGCCCTACACAATATGTGGTATCGCCTTTTGTAGTTTACCACTACCGGTTGTGGTTCTCTCCGAAAAGGAGAGACAGGTGGAACTACAAGACGTAACGCAGCGGATTTTCCAAGTTCGTCGTTCATCGGCTCTGACTCTTGAGCTCGAAGGATTCCTGCTCGATTGTCGTTCGCGTAACCTGGCTGCCGGCACGCTGCGGTTCTATGAGCAGAAATTGCGCCCCATGCTGGCCTGGTTGGAGCAGCATGGCATCACTTCTCCCGATGAGATCAAGCCCCTGCACATTCGCGCCTGGATCGTCGAGCTAGCGGATGGGGCGCACAGTGCCGGTGGGGTGCACGCCTACTACCGAGCGGCCAAGGCTTTCTGTTCCTGGCTCGAGGCGGAGGGCTCGGTCGAGACCAGTCCGATGAAGCGCGTCCGGGGACCGAAGTTGCCTGAGGAGCCGCTAGAGCCGGTGAGCATAGAGCACGTGCGGGCGATGCTGAGAACGTGTGATGGTGAACACTTGCTCGATCTGCGTGACGCTGCTATTCTGCTCGCGCTGCTGGACACGGGTTGCCGAGCCACCGAATTGACGGCACTAACCTACGGAGATGCGAATCTCAAGACGGGTGCGCTGTTGATCCGCTCAGGCAAAGGGCGTAAGCCGCGGATGGTGTACCTCGGCGTGACCAGCCGGCGTGCAGTCCTCAAATACCTTCGAAAGCGTGGCCAGCCGCAGGATGGAGAGCCGCTCTTTGCGACTAGCCAGGGGACTCAGTTCACCTACTTTGGCCTGCGCTCGGTGATCGAACGAAGGGCCGGGCAAGCCGGTATTGAGGTGCCGACACTGCACAGCTTCAGGCGGGCGTTTGCGCTGACGTGCTTGCGAAACAATGTAGACGTGTACTCTTTACAGAAGCTGATGGGGCACACGTCGCTGGCGGTACTGCGGCGATACTTGGCGCAGACGGAGGATGATCTGCAGCGAGCGCACGAGAGAGGCGGGCCGGTAGACGGGCTCGCTGGGGCAAGGTGATGTGGGAGCTGCTGCGAGTTTGATCGGCCAAAGGAGGGCGGGTAGTTGGTTGAGGTCGTCTCAGGAAGCCGCGATATTCAACGTGATCCACAAGTCGCTTCGACACGCAAGAGAACGGCATACGAGTATCTATGCACTTGGCGACGAACCCGGCCGGTTGAGGGCCTCGTGCGCTGGGTGACTCCATTCACAATGGCGCCACTTCTGGCTTGGTTCGATACGTCTGAGGTTAGGTGCCGCCCAATTGGCTTTGTGGACCCTAATGTCCAGCTCACGCTACTCCTTGACGTTCCGATTGAGAGCTACCTTGCTTTCGCAGTCTCGGCCAACGATGACGGAGATCAGAGTTCGTGGGGAATCCGGGTATTCACATCTGATGGCTTGCGTAGGGCTTCGTGGCGAACCAAGGCGTTCCGTGAGCTGGGGGTGCTGGGCGTTCTCGACTACCTCGTATCGGACTGGGTGATGGCCGTAGGGATCGCTCGATCGCGTGACCTGCCACACCACCTTCCTTCGTACCTGCTGCGCCAGCATTCAGTGCCCGCAGAAGAGGCTTGGGAGTCCTGCGTCACATTTGGCCTAGGTGTGTACTGGCGCATGCTCATGTATTGGCTGGCGCAAGAACATACCTTTGGGCTCGGCCTGCCAAGCAGCGAGCCTTCCAGACAGGGTAGCGTTGCCATTTGCACTCAGCGAGGTAGGTTGGCGGGCATTCTCCCCGCTCAACCAGTCAAAGGGGACCACGAGGACGATGCTGTGAGCCTGAACGGGCCTTGGCCTGGGGAGGAATGGCGGAGTCATGTACGAGACTTGACGCAGCGCCGCCTGATCGACATGTGGCGCTCAGGGATGGCCGTGACCGAGATCAGCAACGAGCTCGGTTACACGGACAAATCTGTCTATACGCTTGTGTCAAAGCTGCGCGGACAACTGGGAGAACACGCTGTGCCCTACCGAAGACGCTGATGTCTTGTTCCAGTAGAGAAGCCAGGATTGATACTGCAGAACCGCCGCCCGATGGGTGGCGGTTCTGCATACGCCCCTATCTCGGTCACCATGATCTGCTGGGGATGCAAGTGTTCCCAGACGCTGCACCTATCCACTATCAAGATTACTTGATATTGAGTGGGTATTCTTATTGACAAGAAGAAGCCGCTGCGGCTTTGCATCGAAACGGCATGTGCTACCATATGCATGTGCGTAGGAAATCCAGCGAGCTCGACCGCAATAGCCTGCGCTTACGATGTCGAGCATAAGAGGAAAAGCATGGGTGTCCAACATGGGGGAGCCGCCGGCTGGTGCGAGCAGCACGGCGGCACTACCACGGTCTCGCCCGGAGGCCTTAACCGTCAACGGGCTCAGATTACAGCTTCTCTCGGTGAAGGTCAACAACGCATCACTCAACTGAGGCCGTGTGGGCAGGCGCGTCTTGCGCTTTCCCTCGAACTGGACGTGTACCTGGCCGACCTCAGCTCTTTTGGTCGGCGCCCGGCCACACTGAGCTACTATCGCCAGAAGTTAGTGCCCTTCCTGGGGTATCTAGGCGAAAGTGGCGTCATGGAGCCGGCCCAGATTCAGCGCAACCACATCCGGGTGTTCATGCTATCTCTGGCGGAAACGCACACCCCAGGCGGCTGCGCCGCCTACTGGCGAGCAATCCGGGCGTTCGTGCGCTTCTTGATCCGAGAGGGCGACCTGGATCACAATCTGCTTGAGGGGCTTAGGTCGCCCAGGGTGGACCAGATCGTGCAGAAACCCGTACCGGTCGAGGACGTGGCCGCTATGGTGGCTGCCTGCCCCAAGACTGAGGCAGGCCTGCGCGACGCCAGCATCTTCTGCGTGCTTCTGGACGCGGGCTTGCGTGCGGGCGAGGTACTTGCGCTGAATGTGCAGGATGTCGACTTTGTCGTCGGCACGATCACGGTCCGCTGCGCCAAGAACCGCACTCCACGACAGGTGGCCTGTGGCGCACACACTCGCAAAGCCTTGGTCAAGTACTTGCGGCTTCGGCCAGGTCGCCAACCTGAGGATCCCTTGTGGACTACCTCTTTGTCTGACGGAAGCCGACATCGCTTGACCTATGCCGGCCTGCGGAGCATTGTTCAGCGTCGCGCCCGAAAAGCCCAAGTTCCCGTGCCGACATTGCACAGCTTTCGCCGAGCGTATGCGCTGGAGATGCTGCGCAATGGCTGTGACGTGATGACTCTCAGCCATATGATGGGGCACGGCAGCTTGACTGTGCTCAAGCGTTACCTAGACCTACAGGCAGATGATCTGGCAAGAGTTCAGCAAGCGTGCTCGCCGGTCGATCATATGCTGGGAAGACGTACATCATGAGAAACATCGAGCCCGACATGCAGCTGGAACATACCGATGTGCTGGCTGAGCTATTCGCCAATCATGATGTGAGCGATACAGCGTCTCACTCGATCGATCCACGCGGTTTCTTGAGGGAGACACGCTTTATCCTTTCGTTGGTGTCAAAAGGTGTAGATCGCGAGCTGATTCTGGAGTCAATGACGGACAAGGAGCGGCTGCAGATCTTTGCCGATGATCCTGACCGACAGAAGTGGGCCTGGGAGCACACCAAGAGCTGGGCAGACCTGGACGCGGCCTTGGGGCCCATCACCTGGAGTTGGACAGACTGGCTGGTCAACGGGATGGTGACCTTGCTGGTAGCAGAACCAGGAGCGGGCAAGAGTGCGCTGTGTTTGCGGGTCGCGAGCACTTTCATACGGGGTGATCCCTGGCCGGATGGCACACCGTTCACAGGCCAGCGGGGAAAAGTGCTGTGGTGCGAAGCAGAGGCGGCCCAAGCGCTGAACCTGCAGCGTGCCAAGAGCTGGGGGCTACCCCCGAGCGCTCTATTGGCACCCCTTGAAGATGCACTTAGCGAAGCGCAACTCGATGATCCGGAGAACATGAAGCAGGTACGGAACCTGGCTGCGCCCCCAGACGTTCGGTTGGTCGTGGTCGATTCGCTGCGTGGAGCGAATTCGGCTGACGAAAACAGCTCGGACACGATGTCCATCGTCAAGACCTTGGCGCAACTTGCACGAGACACGGGCAAGCCAGTCATCCTGACACATCATTTGCGTAAGAAAGGCTTGCTAGATGACAGCGAGGGCATCTCGCTAGACCGCGTTCGCGGTTCTTCGGCGATCGTTCAGCCGGCACGCGTCATCTGGGCTATCGACGTGCCTGATCCGCAAAAGAGAGACGTGCGCCGGTTGAGCATGATCAAGAGCAACGTCTCACTTCCGCCGACACCGCTGGGGATGCGGGTCACTGACGAAGGTTTGGTCTTCCTCGAAGCGCCGGAGGTGCCGCACAAGGAGACCCTGCAGGACAGAGCAGCCGACCTGCTCTTGACGCTGCTAGATGCCGGCCCAAGATCCGTCAAGGCGCTCAGATCTGAGTTTGATGGTGCGGGCCTTTCGTGGACGTCCGCTGAAAGAGCGAGCGAGAGGCTCAACCTCGCCAAGACGAAACGCAAGGATGGTTGGGTCTGGAGTCTGCCAGTCCGAGAAGAAGACTTGCGCGAGGCTGCAGGAGCAGACCTGTTCTGATGGCATAGGCAAGATCACATCCACAAGGGCATATGTGTGGATGCGATCTTGCCATCTTGCGATCTTGGCTTGGGCAAGATCGCAAGACCGCAAGGCTGCAACAATACATGGCCCTCTTGGTCATGGGAGGAATAGAAACATGAGTCAAGTCGACGTTGAGGCGATCAAAGCCTCGGTCGATCTCTTCGAGTTCGCGAGCCGATACACGCATCTGGATAGGGTGTCGTCGTCGAACCGGGGAGAGTACGCCGGCCCATGCCCGCGTTGTGGCGGAGAGGATCGCTTTCACGTTCAAGGGCGTGGCCTATGGATGTGTCGTCGGTGTCATCCTCAGTGGGGGGACGTGATCGAGTTCGTGTGTTGGCTGGACCAGGTGCCCTTCGCTGAGGCCTGTACGAAGTTGAGCGCGAGACATATGAGTGCATCCTTGCCGAGGCCATCGATGCCAGTCTGCGCGGATGCTGGGATGTCAACCAATGTACCGCCAGGTGAAAAGTGGCAGGAAATGGCTCGTACGGTGGTCGAGCTGGCCGAGAGACGGCTTTTGGAGCATCCCGAAGCTTTGGCCTATCTGCAGGGGCGAGGTTTGACGGAAAACACGATTCGTCGGGGCAGGCTCGGTTACATTCCGCATGATGCCTTTGATGACGACGTTGCCCGCTGGGGGTTGAGCAAGGAAGAGGCGAAAGCAGTGTGGCTACCCAGAGGTTGGACGATCCCCTGGATGGTCGGAGATCTCATCTGGTCGGTCAAGATACGCCGGCCCAACGAAGACACCGAGCAGGCCAAGAGCTGGAATCAGAATCATTCAGGCGGCGAGCGCAAGATCGATGCCAAGTATCTGAGCATCCGTCGAGATGGTCAAGCAGAAGGGTTGTCGCTGTACAACGCCGACGCGCTCAGTGGGCATGCTGACGTCATCCTGGTCGAAGGCGAGTTCGATGCTTTGCTTCTGGACCAAGAGTTGGGAGGCGTAGTGCCGGCGGCGACACTGGCGAGCGCCTCGCGCGGTATCGATAGCGCTGCCCTGTTACATCTGATCCAAATGCGTCGGATCTGGACCAGCTACGATAGTGATGCGGCGGGAGATGAAGGGGCCAAGAGACTAAACGCCAAGTCACTGCGCATCCGTCGTCTCAAGTGGCCAGACAACGGCATCAAAGATGTGACCGACCTGTGGAAGGCCGGCTATGACCTGGTCACCTGGGCGCTGTCACAGGTAGGCCCTATCTGGACGCCAGAGCGGGTGAAATGGTGCGAGTGGTGGCTCGAAAGGCTCAAGGACGACCCTCAGCCACAGCGACAGAGGATCGTTGCCTTCCTGCGCCGTGAAGCTGCGCAGCTAGGAGTCGAGCATGAACCAGTGGCAGATAGCCCCGTGCCTGCAATGCGCATGGTCTCCCCTGTGGCAATTGCGGCGGCAAGCAAGCGGTCAGGCGTGTTGCCCAGAGAGGATATCGTGCCCGACGCCGAAACTCCTTGCCCGCCTGCAAAGTGCTGGGCATGTGGAAAAGAGCGCTTCTGGCTGCGGCCGAGTCCCAGTGGAGCGGACTGGCTCTGTTGCGCGTGTCAGCCCAGTCCGACAGGCCAGCCCAGGCTACTGTCGATTCGTGGCGTAATTCAGCCGGAGCAGCCAGGGATGGTGTAGCTGGACCATTTTGCGAGAGGGCAGGTCATGTAGTACCTGCCCTCTCATCTTGACAGAACATGGCTGTCCAGAGTCTTTTCAAGCGAGCTTGATTGTGTTTCATGTTGAGAGCACTTGCTTACAGCCCACGCAGTAGCTAAGATGGCATTGCTTCACACTGAACTAATGGTCGGAGTCATTCTGCCATGGCTGGCTCAGGAGAGTCAACGATGCCTGTTTTAGAGAACCTTGTCCAGACTATGCAGGTGTTGCGCGACAACCTGGGGATCCTCCCAGCAGTGGGTGGCGCCGTCGAAGACATGCTCGAGCCAGATGTAGATGAGAAGGAAGACACTTTAGTAAACGCTGATTCGGGTGATGTCACGGCATTCCTTGAGGAACCGACGCCTTCACTTGATGCCATCTATCGTCCAACGCCACCCGAGTACCGCGCATCGTGTCACCTCTATCGGTACTTTATCGACGGCAGCCTACGCACCTATTATCTTGCCACAGGCATCGAAAACGGGAGATCGTTCCCCATTGAACTTGCTCAGATTGGCTCAGCGGTAGTAACGCGTCGCGACGATGGCCGCGTCAAGCCGTTGGCTACGAGGCAGCGCTACCTGCTGTTGTTGCCAAAGGGGGACCTCGGTGTATCCGATACCGTCTGGAGTAAGCTGGCCAAGCTAAACGCGCCTGATGGCTCCTTTCAGGTGATTGACACTAGTGAAAAGACAAGCATGACCCCACAAGATGCGACCAAAGAGAACCTGCGCACGCGCGCTGGTGGTATCGCACGGAACCGCATGCACCGGCTGGAGATCGAGCTGATCTCGGCTACCGAGGGGGCCAGGGATGATGAACACTGGCTGATCCTCGATGGCGCCGTCAAACTAGATGAATTTGTCAAGGCGCCCTACCTCATCGGCGTGGCCAAGAGTTTTCGCAAAGACCCGCGATTTCAGTTCGGACGCGGTGGCCATCGCCGTTTCGATATTACCAGCCTCTTGGCCGATTTGCCCTATGCATGTCGTACAGCTGCGTTCAGTTCGCACGATGGGCAAGTAGCTTTCTGGTATGTGCGGCTACGGGAGCAGAAGGAGCTGGACTTTCCCCTTATGGGCGTAGTCAAGGTTGAGCTTCCGTGCCCAGATCGCACGCCTGCGTCGGCAGAGCTAATCGACCATATCTCACGATGCTTGGTAGCCGAGCGCAATGTGACGCCGCACGGCCTCGATAACCGCTGGCATTGCCATCTGTATCCGATACATCTGGCAGAAGAGACTATCAAGGCTAGCTTTGCCTCACGCGATGTCGTAATGGGGATGATACGTTGGCGCGAGTTCAGCCGACTAGGGGAGAGGATGGGGTAGCATGGCAGACGAAGGCTTGTCTGTTCCGAAGCAGCAACAGAGCATTGGCCGCACCTCGGCGACCGAACGCGAAGCGATCACCTCAGACAAGTTTGCGTTCTGGCTGACCGACGACGTTATTGTGAACCCGTTTGATATCGTGGCGGTAGACCAAGTGAACCAGCCGGGCGAGCCGGCCAGCCGCACCTATGGGCTAGTCACTACGCTCGAACACCGGACCGACGCGCCTAGCCATCTTTCGAACTATATCTCGAGCAACTTTGGGCAACTGAATGAGGAGCCTAACAGTGTGCGGCAGGGCACAACTACCGCCTCGGTGAATGTGCTGAGCAACACCCATGACATCTACATGCCCGTACCCAGCGAGCGACTAGTGAGCTTTGCCGATGCCGAGGGAGTGCAACAGGCCCTTGGCACTGATTCCCTCGTCCGTGAGCGGCCTGCCGATGCCATCCCTGCCGGCCTCATCAAGATGAGCAGCGGCGCCACGACGGTGGCCTACCTGGATAGACGCTATATCCTCGGTCCTGAGTCGGCTCATGTGAACATCTCGGGCATCAGTGGCTTGGCCACCAAAACCTCGTACGCCATGTTTCTGTTGCAGTCTATCCTGCAAAAGGCACCAGACCGTGAGGACATTGCGGTAATCATCCTCAACGTGAAGCAAGCCGACTTGCTTCAGGTGGATCAACGCGGGCCAGAACTGTCGCCCGACCAAAAGCTACTGTGGGAGATGCTCGGGCTGGAGCCAAAGCCATTCGACAAGGTGCGCTACTTGCTGCCGCGCGGTCTGGATGGCAGTCCTGATACCTTCCCGCCAGTGCCCATGATGTATACGACCTACGCCTACGACCTCGCTGGCGCAGCGGACAAGCTGGACCTGTTGTTCAGCAACGTGAGTGACCCCAGTGGCACGATTGAGGGCATCTATGCTGAGATTCGCGAGATACTGGTCAATAGCGAGCCCGACGCCGCCAGGATGCAGAGCTGGGACAGCTTGCTTGAGTACCTACGCGAAATGCAAAATGCCAAGGGCCGCTGGCGAGGTCTATTTGCGGGCTCGTCTATCGGGATGTTCCGCCGGCACCTGCGACGGATCGTGCAAACGCGACAGAGCGGCCTGTTTGTGAACAGCCGTGCTACCCATGAAAAGCTCCTCAGTGAACAGCTTGTCAACATCAAGGGTGGCGTGACTTATGTCATTGACATCGCCAAGCTGGCCGACGACGAGCAAACGCTGGTATTTGGCGACACCTTGCGCACAGTGTATGCCGTCAAGGCCGAGGCCTCGGATAGCCGGACTGAAAAGGCACCCGCACCCTCCAAGGTGATCATCTTTGTGGATGAGCTCAACAAGTACGCGCCGGCTGGCGCACAGACCAGCCCCATCACGCAGCAAGTGCTCGATGTGGCCGAACGAGGCCGGAGCCTCGGCGTCATTCTGATCTCGGCACAACAGTTCATGAGCGCGGTGCATGGTCGGGTCACCGGCAACTCGGCTACCAAGATCATCGGGCGAACCGGTTCGTCGGAGGTCAACACGCCTGACTATCGCTTTCTGGACCAGGATATCCGCAGCGCTGTCACGCGATTGGCCAAAGGCGAACTCTTGATCAGCCATGCCGTCTATCGCCAGCCGATCAAAGTGATCTTTCCCAAGCCAGCATACAAACAGGAGCAGGGGTGATGGGCTATTCGCCTAGCGACCTCGAAGCTCTTGTGCGGCAGCGAGCGCCGGAGATCGCCGAGGCTATCGAGAAGGCTACTGCTGCCGCGCACAATGAGGCCGATCTCGTAGCGGCGATGGAGCGCATCCTAGAGGGTTTTGCGCATAGCTTTGATGTCGAGCTCAAGTTGGATCGCGAACGTACGCTGATCAATGGTCGCGCCGATGCCGTGTACAACCGCTTTGTCATCGAGTACGAGCCGCCGCGTTCTTTGCATCAAGCCAACGGCTACGCCACGAACAGACATGCCCTTGATCAGGTCAGACAATACATGGAAGGGCTGGAGCGGCTCGACAGACAACGTAAGGAACGCCTGGCCGGCGTGGCGTTTGACGGGTGCTATCTGATCTTTGTGCGCTACCACGACGATCACTGGCACGTCGACGATCCCCAGCGGGTGGCCGCACACAGCGTCGAGACCTTCCTGCGCTACCTGTTGTCGCTCTCGACCGAGCGCGCCGTAACTCCTGAGAATCTCGAGCGCGATTTTGGCGAGAACTCGAATGTGGCCCGGCAGGTGATGCCCGTTTTGTACCACGCGCTGATGCGCAGTAATAGCCCCAAAGTGCATGTGCTCTTTCAGCAGTGGCAACGGCAATTCAGCGAGATCACCGGCTACGAGAAGGGATCTACCCAGCTCGACCTGGCCAGCCTAGCCAAGAGCTATGCCATCCTTGACAAGCAGCCCGATGGACCGCGCCTTTTCTTTGCGCTGCATACGTACTATGCCACCTTTATCAAGCTGCTGGCAGTGCAGATTGCGCAATACTACCTCATGCCCAAGGTGGGCACCGGCCTGGCTGGCGAGGCCGATAAAGACAGCGAGGCTTTGCGCCGCTACCTGGTCAAACTGGAGCGCGGCGGCGTGCTGGCCGACTTGGGCATCGTGAACCTCGTCGAGGGAGACTTCTTCGGGTGGTACCTCGACGCGTGGGACGATGCGATCGACGCGGCGCTGCGGCGACTGATCGGCGACTTGGGCAACTATTCGCTGGTGACGCTGGATGTCGACCCCGAAGAGACGCGCGACTTGCTCAAACAACTCTACCAGAATCTGATGCCACGCAAGCTCCGCCACGCCCTGGGTGAGTACTATACGCCCGACTGGCTGGCCGAGCGGGTACTCAATCAACTACAGTACGACGGCAATCCCAGTACACGCATTCTGGATCCTGCCTGCGGCTCAGGTACCTTCCTGGTGTTGGCTATCAAGCGGGTGCGCGCCTATGCAGAAAAGAGAATGCTGCCGCCCGCTGACGTGTTGGCCCAGGTCCTGACCAATGTCGTCGGCTTTGACCTCAACCCCCTGGCGGTGATCTCGGCGCGGACCAACTATCTGCTGGCACTGGGTGACCTGTTGCCCTATCGCAGGGGTGACATCAGCATTCCGGTCTATCTGGCCGACTCGATCCTCACTCCGTCGTTGGCTACTGAGGCCAACGGGCAGACGGCCATGTTCGCGCCCGGCTCGACCGCGATGCAACAGTCCGGCTACAGCTTTCAGACCGCGGTGGGCCGTTTCACCGTGTCCACCGCGCTGGTAACCGCCGAGCGCATCAATGGTTTTGCTGACCTGTTGGAAGACGCCGTGCGAAGCGGGAATCCATCGGATGTCTTCATGGCGCGCCTGCGCAAGATGTGGACTGATCTGGCCGACGATCAAGTCGAGATCGCCGTGGCGCTATTCAGACAGCTAGTCGAGCTGGAGCGTCAGGGCGTCGATGGTATCTGGGCGCGGATCATCAAGAATGCGTTTGCGCCCCTGTTTCAGGGGCGTTTCGACTTGGTGGCCGGCAACCCACCCTGGGTGAACTGGGAGAACCTGCCAAGAGAGTATCGGCAAGAGACGGCCCCTCTGTGGGCTAAGCATAACCTCTTTCCGCACAGAGGTTACGATGCTATTCTCGGCAAGGGCAAAGACGATATCTCGGTGCTGATGACGTACGTAGCTATTGACCAGTACCTAAAACCTAGAGGCAAGTTGGGTTTCGTGATCACTCAAAGTGTGTTCAAGACGGCCGGGGCGGGGCAGGGTTTTCGGCAGCTCAAGCTGGGCAACGGAACGCCATTGAGCATCTTGCAGGTTGACGATATGTCGCGGCTCAAGCCGTTCAATGACGCGGCGAACCGCACGGCGGTCGTCATCATTCAGCGTGATCTGCCCATGCGGTATCCACTCAGAGGGTACAACCTATGGCATAAGAAAACTGCAGGTATGATAGTCCCTGAGCGTATGGACTTGGACAGAATCATGCATGGCAAGCTTGTCACTTTGCGTCAACATACGGCGATGCCAATCAACAAAGACAACCTAACCTCAGCTTGGATTTCAGGCCGTCCTCGTGCACTTGCCGCTGTCGGTTCAGTGCGAGGGCGATCAGACTACTCAGCTCGTAAAGGCATTACCGCCAGTGTGAATGGGGTTTTTTGGGTTGAAGAGCTAATGCGACGTCCTGATGGCATGGTCGTAGTGGCGAACTATGTGACGCGATCCAGGAACGATGTTGAATCAGTGCAGGCGCCGCTGGAACC
>JBDKSN010000174.1:0-4006 GCA_039680625.1 Anaerolineales bacterium
ATGTACGGTAGATCAGACCAGACCACCCGCGTGGCTACCCCAATGGGCAGCGGCACAGTCTCCCAGAGCGAGTCGAGGTTGGCAAAGATCGCCAGACCACGAGCTCGCCAGTCATAGTCGAAATCGATATAGTCCATCACCCGCTGCGTGAGCTCGGCGGGCACGCCATCGACATAGCGTAGTTGATCGCGCAACATCAGGCGCACAGCATCCTTGGACTTGGTGCGAAGATCCGTATCCAAGTAGACGCTCAACACCGGGGCCTCGCCCGCATAGGCAGCCAGCTCTTCGAGTACCTTGTTCGTGTTCATTGGACATCCTCCTCGACGCCATCCGTGATCTCACGGACACGCACATTGATGACAGACTGTTCTTGCGAGCCAGAGCGGCCTGACGCCTCTTGCAGCCGTTGCTTGAGCCTTTCGATCTCGGCATTGGCTTGCTCACGAGTGCGCTCGAGCTCTTGTTGCAGCTCTTCGATACGCTCGGACATATTCAAGATCACCTCCACGCCGGCCAGGTTCACTCCCAGGTCATCGGTTAGGCGATTGATCTTGCGCAGGCGCTCGATATCGCTCCGCGAATAGAGCCGAGTGCGCCCTACTGTTCGGCTCGGCTTCATCAGCCCGATGCGGTCATAGTACCGCAACGTCTGCGGGTGCATGCATACCAGCCTCGCCGCTACGCTGATCACATAGATCGGTTCATCTTCTGGCAATCGCTCGTCGGCCATGATCCTCTACCTCAATCTGTAAGTTGGCCCACGCCGGCCTAGGGCTCCTCACGCAGTACGGTGGTCACCTGCATCTTTTGGCCGTCGCGGTAGAAGGTGATGGTCACTTGATCGCCCACCCGCATCTTGGTCTCCAAGATCTCGAGGAGCGTCTCGCCGCTATCGATCACATAGTCGTTCAGACCGACGACGAGGTCGCCGCCGAGATACACCGGCGTGTTCCCCACATAGACCTGTTTCGTCGCGCCTCGCAGGCCGGCCGCATCCGCAGTGCCGCCGCTGGCGATTTGCACCAACAAGAGGCCCTCCGACGCCGGCAAGCCAAAGCGCTCAGCGAACTCGGGAGATACGCTATAGCCCACAGCACCGAGCGAGGGGTGGGGATAGCGCCCATGAGCGATCAGCTCGGGCACGATGCGCTTGACCGTCGATACCGGCACGGCAAAGCCGATGTTCTCAGCCCCCGAGCGGATCGCCGTGTTGACGCCGATCACCTGCCCTTGCGAGTTGAGCAACGGCCCACCCGAGTTGCCCGGGTTGATGGCTGCGTCGGTCTGGATGACGTTAAAGATCGTCTTGCCGTTCTGCTCTTGCAGAGGTCGGCCTAGCGAGCTGATCACGCCCATGGTCAGGGTCCAGCCAAGGCCATAGGGGTTGCCAATAGCGATGGCCCGCTGCCCCACGCGCAGATCGCCCTCAAAGCTCATATCGGCCGGCCGCAGGATGGCCGGGTCGACATCGATGTGGATGACGGCCAGGTCGTTCTGCGGGTCGACGCCAACCACCTCAGCCGACACATTGGTGCCGTCGTAGAGCAACACATCGATGCTCTCGGCGTCTTCCACCACATGATAGTTGGTGACGATATGTCCCTCTTGATCGATGACAAAGCCAGAGCCCGAACCCTCGGCCGGATAATAGCCAAAGTAACCTATCGTCACGATGCGGCTGGTGATATACACCACCGACGGGCTGACTCGTTCATAGACCTGGATGGTCAGACGCTCAGACTCGTCATATGCCTTGGCCATCTCCTCATCGGTGAGCGTGGGCAACGGCGCCACAGTCGGTTTGGGCTGGGCATTCGCCGGCCTGGGCGTAGGCCGCGGCGTTGCCGTCTCAGCCACCTGTGCCTCCTGTTCGGCCGCCACCGCAGTGGGCGTGATTGCGGCGCTCTCCAGGATCTGGCCAGCCGTCTGATAGGGCAGACCACAACCCAACAGCGCCACAGCGACCAACCCCGTCAACGCCATCCGCAAGACCTGATGAGTGCGCATGTTGCTGTTTCCTCCACTATGGATTGGATCGCAACTTGGCCAACTCACGGAACAACTCACGTTCTCGATCGCTCAGATTGCGCGGCAGCACGGGCACGACCTCAACGATCAAGTCTCCATATTCCCCTTCACGGCGCAGCACCGGCATGCCCCGGCCCCGCAGGCGAAAGGTCTGACCGGTGCGCGTCTCGGGAGGGATGGTCAGCGACACTCGGCCTTTGAGCGTGTCGACCAGCACCTCTCCGCCCAACAGCATCGTGTAGAGGTCTACCGGCTGCGTCACTCGCAGGTCATTGCCCTCGCGCTTGTAGCGCTCATGAGGCCGGATGCTCACCCGCAGGATGATGTCGCCCATGCGGCCACCATTGCCCGAGATGGCGTCCCCGGCCAGCCGTATACGCGACCCCTCGGCCACCCCCGGCGGGATACGCACTTCGAGCCGCCGGCCGTTGACTTGGAGGATGCGCGTCGTGCCGTGATAGGCCTCTTCGAGCGAGAGCTCGACCTCGTACTCGGTTTCAGGGCCGGGCATATTGCTGGCACCACGCGGCGGCGCAGAGGTACGCTGACGGGCACCACGCAGATCGCCAAAGATCCGCTGGAAAAAGTCCGAATAGCCACCGGAGCCAAATAGATCGTTGAGATCGAACTCTTGCGTATAGACGCGGCCACCGCCCGCAGCCTCCGGACCGCCGGCGGCCCATTGCGTCCAGTCAAAGCCGCTGGGGTCTCCGCCCATCTGCTGATACTGCTGCCAGTTGGCGCCCAGCCGGTCGTACTTGCTCCGCTTCTCTGGATCCTGCAAGACCTCATAGGCCTCATTGATCTCTTTGAAGCGCTCTTCGGCCTTGGGATCATTGGGGTTCACATCGGGATGGTGCTTGCGAGCCAGCCGACGATAGGCCTTGCGGATCTCGTCATCCGTGGCGTCCTTCTTCACCCCAAGAATGCGATAATAATCTTTGTACTCCATAACGGACCGACTCCCCACAAGAGTCTCTAGAACTATCGCCATTATAGTGCAACAACGTGTCTCCCGTCAAGTAAGTTGATAGGAGAACACTCATGATTCTGCAATTTCCTGCATGAAACCTCTTGACAGACGAAACAGAGCCGACTATACTATGGGTGGTTTTGGACGATTATCCTATTCATTTCATGAAGGAGGTCAGAGATGGAACGATTGCCAGTGTCCGCTACGCCTTATCGTAACATTTGGTCTCTGCAGCGCGCCGTCGATCGTCTCTTTGACGAGGTCTTCCGGGCTACTGGCGCAGAGGCGCAGGAGCTCCCGGCCCTGGACATGTACGAGACGGATGACGCAGTGGTCGTCAAGGCGGCTGTGCCCGGGTTCAAGCCCGAGCAGATCGAGATCTCGGTCACCGGGAATATGCTGACGATCAAGGGCGAGAGCTCGGAGGAGAAGGAAGAGGAGCGGCGGAACTATATCCACCGCGAGCGCAGCACGGCCAGCTTCGAGCGTGTCTTGATGCTGCCGCATGATGTAGCCGGCGAACCCACGGCAGAGTTCGAGAACGGCGTGCTCACCCTGACTCTTCCGAAGCCCGAAGAGGTCAAGCCGAAGACCGTGCAGATCAAGGCCAAATAGCCCAAGCCAAATAACGCGCAGCTTGTCTGGAGGTGGTAGAAATGTCCATGGTACGTTGGGAGCCCTTTAAAGATTTGATGAATCTGCGTGAGACGATGGATCGTCTCTTCGAAGACAGCATGGTGCGCTCTGGCCCGCGTTGGACTGCCGCCGAAGCGCGTTGTGAACTGCCGCTCGATGTCTATACGACTGATGAAGAGCTGGTGATCATCGCTTCTGTCCCCGGCGTCAAGCCGGAGGACGTCGAGATCACCATCGAGGGCGACACGGTGACCATCAAGGGCGAGATCCCGGCCCCGGTGGAGAACGTCGCCTATGCCGCGCAGGAACGCCCCTATGGCAAGTTCCAGCGCGTGCTACGCCTGAATATCCCGGTGCAGGCCGACA
>JBDKSN010000175.1:0-12016 GCA_039680625.1 Anaerolineales bacterium
GCAGTACGGGCAAGACATTCTACATCCTCGACGAACCTACGGTGGGCTTGCACGCGGCCGATGTGCAACAGCTCCTGCAGGTGCTCCAGCAGCTGGTAGACGCGGGCAATACGGTGGTCATCATCGAGCACAACCTCGATGTGGTCAAGTCGGCCGACTGGATCATCGACTTGGGTCCCGAGGGCGGCGATGCCGGTGGCCGCGTGGTGGCCGAGGGCACACCTGAACAGGTGGCGGCTACGCCCGAATCGTACACGGGCCAGTTCCTGCGGCCTGTGCTGGCCGGCCTGCCTGTGAGCTTTGAGCTTCGCGGCGAGGCCTCGCGATGACCGCGCCGTCACGCCAATACTATCTGTGGAATATCGGCTGCCAGATGAACCAGGCCGACGCTCGCCGTGTGGCCGAAGAGCTCGAGACCCGTGGCTACACCCCCACGCCACAGCCCGAGCGCGCCGATGTGCTCGTGCTCAATACCTGTGTGGTGCGTCAGAGCGCAGAGGATCGGGTGGCCGGTCGGCTGAGCTCACTGCGGCCGCTCAAGGAGCAAGGGTCGCAGCGCGCCCTGCTGGTGATGGGTTGCCTAGTGGGCGACGTCGCGGCACTAAGACGCGACTATCCCTATGTCGATGCCTTCTTGCGGCCATCGGACTTGGCCGGCTTGGCCGATTGGCTCGATCGGTGGGAAGTCGAGCACCGCTGGGGCTTGACCGGCGGCGAGCTGCAGACAGCGCCGGCCGTCACTGAGTTGGTGCCGGTGAGCTATGGCTGCGATCATCACTGCACGTATTGCATCGTGAGCCTGCGCCGCGGTCCCCAGCGCAGTCGCCCTGTGGATGAGATCGTCACGGACGTCGCCGGGCTGGTGGCACGCGGCGCTCGCGAGGTGACGCTATTGGGGCAGAACGTCGATGCCTATGGGTCAGATCTGGCCGACGGCTCTACCCTGGCCGACGTGTTGCGTGCCGTGCACGAGCTCGACGGGCTGTGGCGCATCCGCTTTCTCACCTCTCACCCGCGTGAGATGAGCCCCGCGATCATCGACACCGTGGCTGCCCTGCCCAAAGTCTGCCCCAGCTGGGAGCTGGCCGTGCAGTCGGGCGATGACGAGGTACTCCGCCGGATGGGTCGCGGCTACACCGTGGCACGCTTTCGCGAGTTGGTCGGACGTATCCGCGCGGCCACGCCCGACGGCAGCATCAACACCGACATCATCGTGGGCTTTCCGGGCGAGACCGAGGCGCAGTTCGGGAATACAATGCGCTTGATCCAAGAGCTGCGCTTTGATCTAGTGCACATCGCCAGCTATTCCCCGCGTCCAGGCACCGTCTCGGCGACCTGGGCGGACGACGTGCCGCCCGAGGAGAAAGAGCGCCGTCGCGTACTGTTGGAAGCACTCCAAGAGGAGATCGCGGCCGAGCGCAACGCGGCTCTCGTTGGCCAGCGCGTCGAGGTTTTGGTCGATGGGCGCGATCGCGAGCGCTGGCGCGGGCGCACGCGCACCAACAAACTGGTGTATTTCCACACCGACGGCAACTGGCTAGGCCGTATGGCTGACGTGCGCATCACCTGGGCCGGGCCGTGGTCCATGATCGGCGAACTGGAAGGGCCTGCGACCGGATACCCCGAAACCTAAGGCGACCGCCCTATTCCTCTTTGTGGCCGCGAAAGACCAGCTTGATCGGCGTGCCCTCATACTTGAACCGCTCGCGCAGCTGATTCTCTAGGTAGCGCTCGTAGCCAAAGTGCACCAAGCGCGTATCGTTGACAAAGAACACGAATGTGGGCGGGGCGACGGTATTGGCCTGCGTGCCATAGTAGATGCGCAGTTTGCGGCCCCACTTGGTCGGCGGCGAGCGCCGCGCGGTAGCATTGCGGATCACGTCATTGATCACCGAGGTCGACAGGCGCATGCGCCGCTCTTCGTCGATACGCAGCACCAGCGGTAGGATCGTGTTTACACGCTGGCCGGTGAGTGCCGAGATGAACAAGATGGGCACATAGTCCATAAAGCGCAGCTCACGGCGTACATATTCGGCGTAGGCGGACATGGTGTGCTCGTCGCGCTCGACGATGTCCCACTTGTTGACGAGCACGATGACACTCTTGGCCTCTTCGAGGATGTAGCCGGCGATATGGGCATCTTGGGCGGTGACACCGGCGGTGCCATCGAGCAAGAGCAATACCACGTCGGCGCGCGAGATGGCGCGCATCGAGCGGAGCACGCTGTACTTCTCGATCCCCTGCTCGATCTTGCCACGACGACGGATCCCGGCGGTGTCGATCAGCACGAGGTCGCGCCCGTGAAAGCGCAGCGGCGTATCTATCGCGTCGCGGGTGGTGCCGGGGACATCGCTCACGATCGCGCGGCCCTCGCCGATCAGCCGGTTGAGCAGCGACGACTTGCCCACATTGGTGCGCCCCACCAGGGCCACGTGAAGGGCCGTGGTGTCCTCTGGCTCGGCAGGCAGCTCGGGCAGCGCGTCGACGATGCGGTCGAGCAGGTCGCCTGAGGCTAGGCCCTTTTCTGCCGAGATGGCCAATGGCTCGCCCAATCCCAGGGCGTGGAACTCGTAAATGGCCATCTCGCGCTTGAGGTTGTCGACCTTGTTCACGGTGAGCACCACTGGTTTGGCCGTGCGCCGCAGGATGTCGGCGATCTCATGGTCGGCGCCCGTGACGCCCTCCATGATGTCAGTGATCATGACGATGACGTCGGCCTCTTGAATAGCCAGCTCAGCTTGCGCGCGCACCTGCTTGGTCAACTCGTCGGTGTCGGCCAACACCAGTCCGCCGGTGTCGACCACAGAGAACACCTTGCCGCGCCATTCGACGTCGCCATAGATGCGGTCGCGCGTCGTGCCGGGCAGATCCTCGACGATCGCGCGGCGCTCGCCGATCAGGCGGTTGAACAGCGTAGATTTGCCCACGTTGGGGCGGCCAACCAAGGCGACGAGTGGTTTGCTGGGCATATTACCTGACCTGCACTAGGGCGTACGGGCTGGGCTGGCGGTCGGCGTGATCGTCGGCACCAGTGTGCGTAACGGAACACCGCCGGGCGCTGGTGGCCGGGCCAGGGTCACCTGCACGTACTCGGGTTGGATTCCTTTGATGGTCACTTGCTGCAACGGCGAGTCGGCCCCCGCCAAAATGCTCACCCGAGGCGTCACCTGGTGTGTGCCCTCGCTCAGCCCCGAGACGTCGACCGTGGCCTCCAGGAGGCTGGTATCGAGCGAGTCGAGGATCGCCGACGGGCCAGTGAGCAGCACGTCGACCACCGGCACCGATAGCTCGCCGGTGAGGCCTTCGCCCACGTTGATCAGACGCAGCGGGAGCTCGACGGTCGCGCCACCAATCACGGCGTCGATGCCGATGCTCACCGTCACCTCGAATGGCTCATCGGGCGAGGCACCATACACCTGCACCTCATCGGGCAGATCCAGCGCCACGTTGACGACAAAGCTGCGCGTCGCACCGGTGGTGTCGATTTCACCCTGGACGTCGACAACGCTCCCCATCTGATCGATCACCTCTGGCGGGCCATACACTGTGACTGTGGATGGCGAGACGCTCACGCTGCTGACAAAGTAGCCGCGCTCGGGGGTGCCCGACGTACGCGCCCGCACAGCCACCTCACGAAAGTTCTCTTTCTTTTGAACGATCACCCGCACCTTGACCGTCTCGGGCGAGACCTTGACATCATCGACCACCCGGCCCTGCGCATCGACGGGCTTGGGATGCACGACCTCTTCATAGGTAGTACGTTGGTTCGCCAAAGAGACGCTCCCTGTCACCTGAGCCACAGACTCGACGAACGAACGCGCACCCGAGATCGTCACTGAGACCGGTTCGATGCTAGGCGGCATGGCCTCATAGCCCAAGGGTAACTCGTCCTGGTCGGTGAGCTCGATAGCGACATCGACCTGACGGATAGCCATCTCTTCGACCTGCACCACCATGGTCTCGGGATACACGGCTTCGATTGTCACCGTGCGATCGGCACAGACGACTTCGATAGGCACGATATTCACGCCGAGTTGGAGCTGGGACCAATCGGCCGTAGCCATAAAGCTATCGACCGTAAGCGTATCCCAACTGGAGGCAAAGGCCCGGATGTCGACCTCGACCTGCATGACCGGATCGTTGACTGCCACCATGTTGGCAGGCAAGCCGCTCACCTGCACAGGGATGGGCGAAGGAAAGCGATCTCGCCGCGGGCTTTCCTGTTCATAGTTGGCGATGACCCAAATGAACACGGCCAGCAGCAGTGAGAGCACCGCGGTGTTGAGATGGCTCGAGTACTTTTTCGATGGCACAGGGCTGCACTCCCAGCTATTCAGGCATCTTGACGGTGCTCCTGCTCACCGGCCTTGCGTAGGCGCCGCTGCTCACTAGAAGAGGAGAGCAGCGCCAGCAGCAGGTTGGTGAGCGAGCGCCCGTCGAGATGCCGCACGATGCGGCCGTTGCGCGCCACCGAGATCGTGCCCGTCTCCTCAGAGACGACCACGGCGATGGCGTCCGTCTGTTCCGTAATGCCCACGGCGGCGCGATGGCGCGTGCCCAGGTGAGTGTCCGAGATGATGGTCTCGGCCAAGGGCAAGACCACGGCAGCCGCCACAATGCGGTTGCCGCGGATGATTACCGCGCCATCGTGCAAGGGAGTCTTGGGATAAAAGATCGTCTGCAAGAGCTCGGCCTCGACTGAGCAGTCCAGCTGGACGCCCTGCTCGATGCGATCCTGCAGGCCCGTCTCCCGTTCGATGACGATCAGCGCGCCTTGACGCGCAGCCGAAAGGCGCTCGCAGGCGGTGGCGATGTTACGCACCATCTGGTCGGTATAGTTCTCACGCACCGTCCACGGGAACCAGACAGTGCCGGCGCGGCCCAATCGGTCGAGAGCACGGCGCAGCTCGGGCTGCAGTACGATGGCGATGACCACCAATAGCGCCTGTCCGCTGCTGCGCAGTAGCCAGCTGAAGGCGGTAAGCTGAACGACGCTGCCCAACAGGGCGATGACCAGCCCTAGAATGATGGCGCCACGCAGCAGCTGTACGGCTTGGGTGCCTTGCAGCAGGCGCAGTGCCCCATAGATCACGCCAGCGACGAGCAGAATGTCGAGCACACTGCTCAGGCTGATCTTGGATAGAATCCAGAAAAGATTGGCAGCCAAGAAACTAGCCTTTCAAAAGCCTCACCAGGACGGCTTTCTGCGCATGCAGACGGTTCTCTGCCTGGTCAAAGAGCCACGAATGGTCCCCATCGGCAACCTCATCCGTGATCTCCTCGCCTCTATGGGCGGGCAGACAGTGCATCACGGCGACATCGCGGCCTGCGGCGGCCAGTAAGGAGGCATTGACCTGATACGGCGGGAAAACCTGTCGCCGAGCAGCGGCCTCAGCTTCTTGGCCCATGCTCGTCCAGGTGTCGGTATAGATGACGTCAGCTCCGACGACCGCACGCCGGGGGTCGCGCTCAGCAGTGATGGTGGCGCCCGTGCATGCAGCCAACGTCTTGGCCCGCGCCACCACCTCGGGCCATGGGTCGTAACCCTCTGGCGTGGCGTAGGTTACGCACATCCCCGTGAGAGCACCGGCGTAGAGCAGTGAGTGTAACACGTTATTGCCATCGCCCACATAGGTCAGGCGCACGCCGTGCAAGCGACCGAGCTTCTCACGGATAGTCAGCAGATCCGTCAGTCCCTGGCAGGGGTGCACCAGGTCAGAGAGACCGTTGATCACCGGCACCGTCGCCGACTGTGCCAGGCCAACCACATCCTCATGGCGAAAGACACGCGCCATGATCCCATCGACATAGCGCGAAAGCACGCGCGCCACGTCGGGCACGCTCTCGCGGTGGCCCAGGTCGATCTCGTTTGGCGCGATATAGAGGGCGTGGCCACCGAGCTGCTCCATGCCCATCTCGAATGAGACGCGGGTGCGCAACGACGGCTTTTGAAAGATCATCGCCAACGACTTGCCCGCCAACAGAGGCCGATTGCCACCGCGCTTGCGCTCGACTTTCAGGGCCACAGCCAAGTCGAGCAGGTCTTGCAGTTGCTCTGCGCTGAGGTCAGCAAGGGAAAGAAAGTCTCGCTTCACAGTGTGACACTCCCCTCGGATGTCTCGCCAAGCCCCTCGTCGGCGGGCTTGCGCGCCCAGATCATATCATAATGCACTTGCCAGGGCCGGGTGTCAATCTCGACATATCCTAGCGTATGAAGCAGGTGCTCGAGATGCCCTCGCCCCGTGTGCCGCCAGGGCAGGAGCCGTGCATCGCTGCCGACGCGGTTCGAGACGAGGAGGGTACCCCCCGGCTTCAACACCCGCCGAAACTCGCCTAGGGCCACCGCCGGTCGAGTAAAGAACTCGATGGCCTCAAGACAGGTCACCGCGTCCATGCTTGCCTCGGGAAAGGGCAAGTGCTCCACGTCCCCGCGCACCAACAGTAGTGGCACGTTGGTGCGACGCATCTGGCCGGCTGCTTCGCGCAGCATACCCGCGGAGCGGTCGAGTCCAATGATCGTCCCTAGATACCCGCCAGACAGGCGTAGCGCCAGCGCTACGCGCCCCGTGCCACAGGCGACATCCAATACACGTAGGCCTGGGCTCTCACCCAACCGCTGAGCGAGGGGGATCCCAATCCGTTCTGCTTCATAGACTAGCTGGACGTTCTTGATGCGGTCGTACGAGCGCGCGGTCCAGTCGTAGAGCAGGGCAACGACTCGTGGCCCAAGGTAAGTGCCCTCCGTCGTGATGAGTAGCCAGTAGGCCGCGGCAGCCAACACAGCCGCCGCCACCGCCCAGGATGCGGCGGGGGACACGCCTAACCCCAGTGGCCCACGCCTAGGCCCACGACCAACGTGCAGATGCCCACCGTCAATCGTGCCAGCACGCTTGCGGGGCGGTCGGCGGGCCACGACAGGGTGAACAGCGCCGCTACCCACACCAGGCCAGCCAACGCCGGTTGCTGGCCTACGGCGGGGAAGAGTCCTAGAGCGCCCGTACTCACCATAGCGATGGCCCGCCACCCCTTACCGGGGGTCGGCTGAGTGGCCGCCACGAGCAGCACTGCCGCAAGCACACCGGCCAGCAGCTGCGGACCACGCAGCGACGACGAGAGGCCCGAGGCTGCCCCCCAGACCGTGGCGGTGAGCACGACGATGGCGGCTGAATCCGCTTGCACGAGGAACGCCAACAATAGGACTATGCCCATGCCGACGTACAAGAGCGCGGCGATGTCTTGCGCCAGGAGTGAGGCCAAGAGCGCCGCCGCAATGGCCGCCGATAACGCACCTACACTCGCATTCGCCAGGGGCCGATCGGCGCCCGCAGTGCGCCTTTCGGCAGCGAGGGCAGCGCTCAAATGCGCCGCAGGCGAACCGGCGCGTGCGTAGGGTAAACTGGCGCACGCGGCAACGGCCTCATCTTCCGCCGCACGGTGCAACAATCGACCGCAGCGCTGCATCCACGCCACTACAGGCGCCATCAGCAGGCCGCATATGACCCACAGGGCGATGACCGGAAAGAGCGCCTGCCCCGACCAGCGAGCTAGCCCGCTGGCTAAGAACCCGCCCGCACTGCCCAACGCGGTGCAAAGCCAGATGCGTTGACGTAGAGCCACCCTTCTCTCCCAGACAGCGTGTCGACTCAGTATAGCCAGACCCGCCAGACGCGGAAACCAGGCCAGACCCACCGAGCCTCACGTCGTCGCTGGCCGCGCGGCCCGCATTAGGCGTACGCGCCACATCCGCGCGCGCAACCGTGCCCAGGCGCCCTCCACACGCTCGCGGTCGGCAGCAGTCAGCTCGCGTTGGCTGTAGCAGGCCAGTTCATAGCCGCGCCCGATCACTCCAACGTCGTGCGCGGCCTCACCACCAAACTGTCCGCGCGTCTCGATGGCCTCGGCCAGATAGGCTAGATACTCGCGCGGCGTCTGCCCGTCCACGGGCTCGAGGTGCAACCGACGCGCTGCGCGCAACAGTTGCGCATAGGTGTAAGCAATGGCCGTCCGCGGCTCGGCCGGCCGACGATGCAGATATCGTGGCGGCCACACGATCACCCAGGCCAGCACCGCAGCCAGGATAGCGGCGTACCAGATGACACGCGGGATACGGCCACCCTCCTCGGATGCAGTGGTCGCCCCCTGGCCCGCGCCACCGCCCATGGCCACCGGCCGCACCCACCTGCCCTGCACCGGGGTCGGCTCGAACTCGACCCAGCCCTCATCGGGAAAATAGACTTCGGGCCAGGCGTGTCGGTTGCTCTCGCGCACGACGTAGGCCCCCTGCTCATAGTCATATCGCCCCTGACCAAAGCCCTGGGCATAGCGCGCAGCCACGCCTACCGAGCGCAGCATCACCACCATCGCCGTGGCAGTATAGTCGCAGTAGCCACGCTGCGTCTCGAACAAGAAGTAGTCGACCACGTCCTCATCGGGCGCCGGCGGCGGGACTTCGAGGTCATATAGAGTGTTACGCAGATAGGCCTCGATCGCCAGAGCCTTGTCATAGCGCGTGGTAGCGTCAGCCTCGTCGACGATCTGCTGAGCCAGGTCGCGCACGCGCTGCGGGATCTCGGGCAGCGCCAGGTAGCGCGCTGCAAGCCATTCGGGATAGGGATCCTCGGCGGCGCGTAGCTCCTCTACCGTCGGGTGAGGCGCCACCGATACCACGGTATAGCTGGGCGCGTTGACGGCCAGAGCCGTCATATCATCTTCGCCGCGGTCGACCACTGCATAGGGTTGATCCTCGACGCGCACAGGCAGGTTCACTGCGGGCACCAGCCCGCCTTCGAGGCCGAGGAGCGTATAGGTCTGGGTGACTTCTTCGCCCGCATAGGCCGGGGTCACCCAATCGGTGCCTGCCTCGTATTCGACTACCTCATACGGGCTCGTCTCCCAGCCACTGCCGGTATAGACGTCGTAGACACGCTGCCGCCAGTACCGTTTGGTCACGTAGCGCCACAGGTCTCCACCAGCAGACATCGCCTCTAGCTCGTGCTCTGGCGGCGGTGGCGGGTCGCTCACGACTACGGAGAACAGAGCGGCCTCGCTCCAGTCACTGCCACTGGCAACACGATGGCCTGCCGCGGCAGCTTCGCCCGGGTCTGGCGTCGGCTCGGGCACTGGGTCGCGCCCGGCAAAAGCCTTGTCCAGCCGATCGTAAAACGTTTCCACCGTAGGGCCGACGTGATTCCAAAAGAACCAGACCGCGTCGTTCCAGGGGTGATAGGGCAGAAACAAAGCGAGGGCCACCAACACAGCGGAGATAGCCCCACCCGCCAACAACATGTCGTGGCGCAGCTCGGCGGCAAAATCGACCCCTAGCTTTTGCCATAGCCTCTCCAGCCGGTCGACGTTGGCGATGACCAGCGTCACCAGGGTCAGGGCCAGGTAGATCTGGACGTATTGAAAGCCCACATAGGTGAACGAGGCGTTGCTTACGATAGCGATCCCCAGCGGCAGTAGCGCCGTAAACGGCCGACGCTGGCGGATCAGCGCATAGCCCGCATGCCACGAGATGAGCCACACGGCGAGTGAGACCAGGAGCCACAGCATCGTGAGATCTTGGCTCTCGGTGCCAGCCTGCGCCGCACCCACCCAACCTCGCAGGTTGGTGACGAACTCCGCCAGGCGTGCCGAGGTATAGCTCATCGAGCGGGCAAAGGGCCACGGTGGAGCTACGCTCTGCCCAACCACCGCTCGCCACAGCCAGACGATGGCCCCACCCAAGTCGCCCAACAACGTGCCCAGGCTGGGCAACAAGCGGCCGGCGTATTGCACGCTGTATTCCAGCCCGAGGATCATGCTACCCAACCAGGTCATCCAATCCGGCGCTCGCACCTGCGCCAAGAGAAAGCCGGTGCCCAGCCCCCAAAAGGCCGCCCAGATCAGCCGGCCCGCATCGGGTACCCACCCACTGGTGCGTATCGAGAGCGGCAGGCAGATCACGGCCGCCAACACGAGAACATAGAGCATCCAGTACGAGGAGCGGTTGCGCGAGCGAGCCCAACTCGTCTGCATCGTGCTCGTGTGGTAGCTCATTCGGCCCCACCCCCGGCCGTGCCCACCGGCACCCACTCGGCGGCCTCGCCCTCCTTAGCTACTACTACGCGACCCGTGCCCAGCACCTTGAATTCGGGCTGTTGCTGTCGTTTCTGCATTAGGCTCTGGAACGTCGTACCCTTGTCGATCACGTGAGTAGGTACCTGCAGATCGGCTAGGGCGCCCACTACGCCCCGCACGTTGCCCTGCCCGCCAAAGCTAGTCGCATCCAGCAGCAGCGTGGTCAGATGCACACCGTGGCGCAACAACAAGCCCAGGCTCGTAATCCAGCCCGGATCGCAAGACGGAGTGATGAGCGCGATCGACATATTGCGCGTGATCGCTGGCTCGAACAGCGTCAGCAGTCCTTCGAGCGGCAGTTCGCCCGTGGCGTGCAGCGGCGAGAGCGCCGTCAGGATCTCCCACAGATGCTGCTGCCCCTTACGCGGCGCCACTACTACCGGTTGGCCGGGGTGAGTGATGAGCCCCACAGCCAGGTTCTCGCGCAAGAGCTGATTGGCCAGCGAAGCCGCCAGAGTAACAGCATACTCCTCTGTCGAGACCGCCCCCTCGCCGGCGTGCGCCGCGCGCTGCATATCGACCATGATCCACACGTCGCCCGTCGGCTCGAGGTCGTACTCTTTGACATAGATCGCCTCTTGATCAGGCTGCGACCGCCGTGCCGTCGTGCGCCAGTGGATGCGGTTCAGGGCATCGCCAGGCACATAGTGCCGCACGGTTGAGGCGTTGGTGGTTTGCTCCAAGCTGCGCAGGCTCGCCCGGGAGTTGCCGCGCACTACTCCGTGCGGCTCGACCATCGTCGGCAGGGCCACGATGCTCGGGTAGATGACGAACGAGTCGCTAAAGGCCTAGTGCATCTGCACCGTGAACAAGCCAAAGGGGTCGCCCATGAAGATGTCGAGCGGGCCTAGTGTGAACACACCACGCTGCAAGCACGTGCCCTCGGTGGTCCAGGTAGTCGAGCTGAGCGGCCCCAGGCCGGTCGCGCGGCTGGCGTTATAGCCGGCCATATCCGTATACTCGCGGATCTCGGCCCACAGCACTGGTACGAGCGAGTCATTATGCATGATCCACCGCTCTTGAATCAGGTCGCCCACCTGCGCCCAGCCATACCGTCGCTTGCGCTGCAAGGAAACTCCCTTGCCCAGCTGCCGCACCCAAACATAGCTCACCAGCAGCGCACCACCGATGCCCACGAGCAGGGCCAAGATCGGCGGCGCTGGCGAGAACACCTGCAGAAACAGCAGCACCACGGCCGCGTAGACGGGCAGGCGTGAGGTCAGATGGATAATCGGCTTGGGCATGCGCAGCAGCACCTCTGAGATGGATTCTACCACGGTGAGGGGCGCCAGACCAACACCGCGTCCAGACCCGCCGCGTGCCATTGACAACCGCGCCTCGCTCAATAGAATGAGCCTGCAGCTTGGCCGCACACAGCGGCTGATGATAGGGGGCCGGGATGAAACAGATCGCGGTGTTGACCAGCGGCGGAGACGCCCCGGGCATGAACGCGGCCATCCGCGCCGTGGTGCGCGCTGGTCTCGACACCGGTCTGCAAGTCATCGGCGTGAGCAACGGCTATGCAGGTCTGATCGACGGCCAATACCGCCTCCTTTCGCGCCGAGACGTCGGCGGCATCATGCAGCTCGGCGGCACTGTGCTGGGTAGCGCACGGTGTCAGGCCTTTTTTGAAGAGGCGGGCCGTCGGCAGGCCATCGCCGAGCTCGAGCGACGGGGCATCGAGGCGTTGGTCGTCATTGGCGGCAATGGTTCACAGACCGGCGCTCACGCCTTGGCCCAGATGGGGTACCCTGTCGTCGGCATCGCCTCGACCATCGACAATGACCTGGTTGGCTCTGACATCACCATCGGGGTAGACTCGGCGATCAACGTGGCTCTCGAAGCGATCGACCGTCTGCGCGTCACGGCAGAGTCCCATGGGCGTGCCTTCCTCGTC
>JBDKSN010000176.1:0-5646 GCA_039680625.1 Anaerolineales bacterium
CCTGGGTGGCCGCGCCGGGCGAGTATACCGTGCTAGACACCGTCGCTCGCGTGCGTACGCCGCGGGGCGAGGAGCCAGTGACCATGATGGAGCGGTGGCCCGTGCGCCAGCCGCGACCCAACGCCGACCGCCTTGCGCCCACGCAACCTCTGATCACCGGGCAGCGAGTCATCGACACGCTGTTCCCCATCGCCAAGGGCGGCACTGCGGCCGTGCCCGGTGGCTTTGGCGCCGGCAAGACGGTGCTGCAACAGGCCCTGGCCAAGTGGTCTGACGCCGACATCATCATCTATGTGGGCTGTGGTGAGCGCGGCAACGAGATGGCCGACGTGTTGCGCGAGTTCCCGAACCTAACCGACCCCAAGAGCGGCCGCCCGCTGATCGAGCGCACGATCTTGATCGCCAACACGTCCAACATGCCCGTGGCCGCTCGCGAGGCGAGCATCTATACCGGCATCACCCTGGCCGAGTATTATCGCGACGCCGGCTTGAGCGTGGCGCTCATGGCCGACTCGACCTCGCGTTGGGCCGAGGCGCTGCGCGAGATCTCGGGCCGCCTCGAAGAGATGCCTGCCGAAGAGGGTTTCCCCGCCTACCTGCCCTCGCGCCTGGCCTCATTCTATGAGCGCGCCGGCCGCGTGCGCACACTCTCCGGGCAAGAGGGTTCCGTCACCCTGATCGGCGCAGTGTCGCCGCCCAGTGGCGACTTTTCCGAGCCAGTGACGCAGCACACCCAGCGTTTCGTGCGTGTATTCTGGGCTCTCGATAAGGCCCTGGCTTCTGCCCGGCACTTTCCTGCGGTCAACTGGGTCGAGAGCTATAGTGGTTATGTCAATGAGGTTAGCCCCTGGTGGGCCGAGAACGTCTCGGACCATTGGGCAGCCGACCGTGAGCGCATCGTCGAGATCTTGCAAGGCGAGGCTCGCCTACAAGAGATCGTCCGCCTGGTTGGGCCAGACACGCTGCCCGACGCCCAGCGCTATCTGCTGTTCGTCGCCCGGCTCATCAAGGATGCCTTCCTTCAGCAGAACGCCATGGATCCGATCGACGCCTACACCACCCCTGCCAAACAGGGCGCGATGCTCGCTTAGCTGGCCGACATCTATGATCGTGGGCTGGCGGTGATCGCTCGCGGTGCGCCTGTGGGCCGCCTGGAGAACGAGGTCAAAGCCTGGCCACGCGTGCGCCGCAATGGCATCGCCGTCGCCAATGATGACACTGCAAACATCGCTGCGCTGCAAGAAGAGATTCGCACGCAGCTGGCCGCCATCGAAGAGGATTACCGACATGAGCGACACACTCCGCGACAGGGCTAAGGCTCTCAACCGGCGGCTGCCCACCGCACAATATGTGGGCGCGGCGTCTATCTCCGGCCCGTTGGTCGTCATCTCGGGCACTCGCGGGGTGGCCTATGGCGAGACGGTCGAGGTCATCGGCACGGATGGCGCCATGCGCCGCGGCCGCGTCGTCGAGGTGAGTCAAGACCGCGCCGTGGTCGAGGTGTGGTCGGGCACGTCCGGCTTGGTCGCCGCAGACACACGAGTGCGCTTTGTGGGCCGCCCTCTAGAGATCCCGGTAGCGCGCGAGATGCTAGGCCGTGTCTTTACCGGCTCGGGCGAACCTCTCGATGGCCTGCCCAAGCCGGTGGCCGAGCGCATGGCGGATGTCAACGGCCTGCCGATCAACCCCACCGCGCGGCAGTATCCGCGCAGCCTGATCGTCACCGGCATCTCGGTGATCGACTGCATGAACACGCTGATTCGCGGGCAAAAGCTCCCCATCTTTTCGGGGAGCGGGCTGCCTCACAACGAGCTTGCCGCGCAGATCGTGCGCCAGGCACACCTGCTGTCGAGCGATGAGCCCTTTGCCATCGTCTTTGTGGCCCTCGGCATCCGTCACGATGACGCCGAGTTCTTCCGCCACAGCCTGCAGGAGAGTGGCGCCCTCAACCGCACGGCCATGTTCCTCAACCTGGCGAGCGACGCACCCATGGAGCGCATCATGGCGCCCCGCGCTGGCCTGACGCTGGCCGAGCACCTAGCCTTTGAGCATGACATGCACGTGCTTGTCATCATGACCGACATGACCAACTATGGCGAGGCCTTGCGTGAACTGGGCAGCCAGCGTGGCGAGGTGCCCAGCCGCAAAGGCTACCCGGGCTACCTCTACAGCGACCTGGCCTCGCACTATGAGCGCACGGGCATCGTCCGCGGCCACAAAGGGTCCATCACCCAAGTGCCCATCCTGGTCATGCCGAACGACGACATCAGCCACCCCATCCCCGACCTCACCGGCTACATCACCGAGGGGCAGATCGTCCTGGGGCGCGAGCTGCACGGGCAGAACATCTACCCGCCGATCAACGTGCTGCCCTCTCTCTCACGGCTGATGAAAGACGGCGTCGGCGAGGGCTACACCCGCGCGGATCATCCCGCCCTCTCGAACCAGCTCTATGCGGCCTATGCACGCGTGGGAGACATCCGCTCGCTGGCCGCGGTGGTCGGCGAAGAGGAGCTCTCGCCAGTCGACCGTCGCTATCTAGCCTTTGGCGAGGCTTTTGAGCACCAGTTCCTGAACCAGGGCCGCGACGAGGACCGCTCACTCGAACAGACCCTCGACCTGGGTTGGCAGGTGCTGTCGCTCCTGCCTCGGGAAGAGTTGACGCGCGTCTCGGAGAGCGTACTCACCGACCACTACATCGCCCCTTCGGAAGACAAGACAACCGAGGGCGACGGCGCCGCCGCCGCAGATTGACCATGGCCAGGCTCAAGGTCTCACCCACCCGCAGCAACCTACAGCTCGTGCGCCAGCGACTAGAGCTGGCTCGTCAGGGCCATCGCCTGCTCGAACGCAAGCGCGATGTACTCATGATCGAGATCATGCGGCTGATCGAAGATGCCGAGCGGGTGCGGGCAGAGGTCCAAGAGCGCTACGCCCGTGCCTACGCAGCGATCGAAGAGGCGCGTGTCGCCGAGGGCACCGAGCACTTGCGGCGCGTGGCTTTGGCCCATCCCCCTGCCACTGGTCTGCAGATCACCCCGCGTAGCGTCATGGGCGTGGTGGTGCCCACCGTTGAGTATGAGCTGCCTCCCGAGCGGCCGGCCTTTGGTCCCGGCGATAGCAGCGTGCTGCTCGATGCGGCGCGTACTGCCTGGCGAGACGCCTTCTCTCTCACCGGCGAGCTCGCCGAGAAGGTGACCACGGTGTGGCGCCTGGCACTCGAGTTGCGCCGCACACAGCGCCGCGTCAACGCGCTAGAGAACATGTTCATCCCGAGCTATGAAGAGACCGTGGCCTACATCCAAGACACACTCGACGAGAAAGACCGCGAAGACCTCTTTCGCTCCAAACGCGCCCAGGAGCGCTTGCGCGACGGCGACCAAGAGCTGGAGGCATCGTGAGCGATGCTTTGGCGGCGACGCCTCTTGATTTGCCCTTTCAGCCCGGTGAGCCCTACTGCCACGCCTGTGGCGAGCCGGCCGAGCCCGCGCCCGGCCCGCAGTCTCGTTGCACCCAGTGCCATCTGCATCTGCATCACTGTCGCAACTGCATGTTCAGCACCGCCACTGGCTGCCTGTTACGCTTGCCCTATCGTTGGCCCACGGCGGGCCTGCCCGGGCAACACTGCCCATCCTTCGTCTGGCGCAATGATGCCGCCGTCGCCGCTCTGGATCCGGCGGCTCTCGACGCGTGGAAGCAGCACACAGCGCCAGACACGCCCTGACCGACCCCCAACGGTTCGGATCGACCAGGCTATGCTGTCAATCGGCATGGCCCGCCTCCGATGCCTGATGACCAACGCCACAAGTGAGGCATGACCGGCCTCACTGTCGGGCATACCCCTCGCTCTGCTAGAATAGTATGAAGTTATTGCTGGAGGAGTCCTACGATGCATCGCTCTCACCATGCCCTGGCCTTGGGCGCGCTCGTCCTCTCACTCGTCTTGGTCGGCTGCGGCTCGTCTCAAGCCGCTGCGCCCGAGCCAGTCGTCGAGGCCGTGACCGTCACGATCGGCCGAGGCGACGTTACTCAAAGTGTCACTGCCACCGGCACCCTACAAGCCGACACCACGACCAACCTGTCGTTTGAGGTGAGCGGTAAGGTCACGGCTGTCTATGTCAAAGAGGGCCAGTCGGTCGCCGCCGGAGACCCGATTGCGGCGGTCGACGATGCCGCCTTGGTCGACGCCGTAGAGGCCGCTCAGATCTCACTGCGGTCAGCGCAGGTGCAACTCGAGCAGGCCCAAGAGCCTGCCAGTCAGGCCGAGCTCGACGCAGCGCGTGCGAGTCTGGCCCAGGCTAAGGCCAGCCAGGCTGCCCTCTATGAAGGCCCCAGCGATCTGGAACGACAGACGGCACAGCTGAACCTCGATACCGCCAAGAACTCGCTCTGGGCGCAACAGGCCAACCGCGACGCCATAGCTGGCAACAAGATGGCGGCATCGGCAAACAAGGATGCCGCTGAGGCCGCTGTGTTGAACGCCGAGGTTGCTGTGCAGCAGGCGCAGGTCGCCCTGGCCCGTCTCGATGAACCGCCCTCGGCTAGCGCTGTCGCCGCAGCCGAGGCACAGGTGGCTGCCGCCCAGGCCAAGCTTAGTCAGCTGCTCGATCTTCCAAACGAGCTGGCCATCAAGGCCGCCCAGGTTGGCGTCGAAAAGGCCGAGCTCGCCCTACGTCAGGCGCAAGACAACCTGGCCAAGGCGACACTGCGCGCCCCCTTCGCTGGCGAGATCACCCAGGTCTCGCTGGAAATAGGCGACTTTGCCACTGCCAGCGTTCCTGTAACGGTGCTCGTCAAGCGCGAACCGCTCTACTTGAGCGCACAGATCGACGAAGTCGACGTCGCTGACCTCGCGGTGGGACAGCGTGCCCTCGCTACTTTCGACGCCCTCAACAATCAGTCTCTTGCTGCGGAACTGACTTTCCTTGCCCCGCAGGGCAGGGTCACGAGCGGCATCCCCAACTATGATGCGCGCGTCACACTCACGGAGGGCGATCCGCGGCTGCGTCTGGGGATGTCCGCCGATCTCGACATCATCATCGCCGAGGCTAAGGATGCCATCTTGGTGCCCAACCAGGCGATCGAGTCAGACCGCGATGCGGGCAAGTACTATGTGACCGTGCACACGCCACTGGGCAAGGATCGCCGCGAAGTCCAACTGGGCATCCAGGGCACCGACTATGCCGAGGTACTCTCGGGCCTGAGTGAGGGCGACACCGTCGAACTGGTCCCCGTCGCTACGTCAAACTATGTCGAATCGCCCTTTATGATGGGCGGGGGCATGCCCCAATGATCATCGACGCCAGGCATCTGACCAAGACCTATCAGATGGGCCGCGTAGAGGTGCACGCCCTGCGTGGCGTCTCTCTCCAGGTCGATGAGGGCGAGTTTGTCACCATCATGGGGCCTTCTGGTTCGGGCAAATCGACCTTGATGAACATGCTGGGCTGTCTCGATGTGCCCACGTCGGGTACCTACCGCCTGCGCGATCGCGATGTGGCCGGGCTCAGGCCCCGCGAATTGGCGCGCGTGCGCCTGCGCGACATCGGCTTTGTATTCCAGGGCTTTAATTTGCTGCCACGTACCCGTGCCCTCGGCCAGGTAGAATTGCCTCTCGTGTATGCGGGGGTGCCCCCCGCCGAGCGG
>JBDKSN010000177.1:0-2333 GCA_039680625.1 Anaerolineales bacterium
TTGAGTGTACTGTATGCCTTCGGTTCGATTTTAGATGAGTGAATGCGTGCGCTTGCGACGCGCCTCGCGATGGTGCTACACTCCCCGCGATCGTCGCCGCCGACAGAATGAGGAGAAACCAGCATGAGAACGAACCGACCGATCCAGTCGAACCTCAAGGGTGTGCGCCTCTTGCAGCGCGAGCCGATCGACGCCACCAGTTGGGCCTATATGAAGCAACTGCGCGAGAACGACAAGACCAAGCGCGTCTACCCGGTCGACCCCTACGTCGAGGTCTACCAGTTCCGCGACCAGATGTACGGCCTGTTCACCCAGAGCGCCGACGGTATGGGCGATGTGTGGATGTACCTGCTCGTCGGCCCCGAGCGGGCCATGCTGATCGACACCGGCTTTGGCATCGGCAACCTCCAGGGCCTGGCCGACGAGCTCACGGGTGGGTTGCCGCTCATCGTGGCCAACACGCACTGCCATTTCGACCACGCCTATGGCAACTGCCAGTTTGCGCGCTGCTATTGCCACGAGTACGAGGTCGAGGCGCTGAACCGCAAGCAGGATCCCCACATATGGGATTACCTGTTCGACGAGCAGGGCTAGGGCATCTGGCTCGATTTCGATCGCCACGACATCGTGCCCTTCAAGACCTACGAGGTCGTGGGCGTGCCCGACGGCTACACCTTCTCGCTGGGCGGCGATCACGAGGTCGAGCTGATCTGGGTGCCGGGCCATGCGGCGGGCCACGCCATGTATCTCGACAAAAAGAACCGCAACCTGCTCGCGGGCGATGGCATCATCAGTATGCGGGTGGGCATCGGCGGAGGTAGCCCCTACACCACGGTCACCGCCTATCGCCGCGAGCTGGCCAAGCTCGCCGGGCGCATGGGCGAGTTCGACCACATCTTCCCCGGCCACTTTATCGTCGATCTCGAGAACACCGTCGTGCCCAGCCTGATCGAGACCTGCGACGCGATCATCGCCGACCCCGACGACTATGACTATGCCGAAGAGCATTTCGGCCGCGAGACCCGGCTCAAGTTCGTCAAGGGCCTGGGCACCATCGGCTACAACCGCGACAACGTCTGAGGGGCCACAGGCCCGACCCTTGACGGCTAGAGAGGAGCATCGATGATGAGGAACAACATCGGCATCGCCTCGACACTCAAATCGCGCAAGATCAAGGTGCGCGAGCCGATCGACGAGCGTTGCTGGGCCTTTATGAAGGCGCTGCGCGAGCGCAACGCCACCAAGCGGCAATACGCCGTCGACCCCTAGGCTGAGGTCTATCGCACGCGCGACAACGTGTTCGCCAACCTCACCGAGAGCCTCGGCGGCGCGGGCGATGTGTGGTCTTACCTGATCCTAGGGCCAGAGAAGGCCATGTTGATCGACACGGGCTATGGCGTGGGCGACCTCAAGGGCCTGGCCGACCTGCTGGCCGGCGGCAAGCCCCTGGTGGTGGTCAACACGCACCCGCACGTCGACCACGCCTCGGGCAACTGCCAGTTCGACCGCGTGTATTGCCACACCTACGCCGTGCCCCAGCTCGCCAAGATGCGCACGCCCCGCCTGTGGGATGCCCTGCTCGACGAGCACGGCCAGCCCGAGTGGACGGCGTTCGACGTGAACGACATCGTGCCCTTTCACGAGTACGAGATCGTCGGCTGCCCCGACGGGCAGGTGTTCAACCTCGGCGGCAACTATGACGTCGAGCTGATCCTCACGGCCGGGCACTCGGCGGGCCATTGTATGTTCCTGGATCGCCCCAGCCGCGTGCTCTATGCCGGAGACGATGTGATCAGCATGCGCATCAGCATCGGCGGGCCACTGCCCGACGACCCCTACGGCGATTGGGCCACGGTGCACGCCTACCACGCGCAAATGACCAAGCTCGCCGCGCGGCTGGACGAGTTCGATTCCGTCTTCCCCGGCCACTTTGTGTTCGATCTCGAGAACTATGTGATCGAGGACCTGGTCGAGGCGGCCGGCGCCATCCTGGCCGACCCGCAGGATTATGACTGGTCAGAGGCCGGGGCCAGGGGCACGCTCTATCACAAGTTCGTCAAGGGCCTGGGCACGCTAGCCTATACCGACAAGGCCGTCTAGCGCTCCCCAAGAAGCCGCCCTCTCTCACACAGCGAGAGGGCGGCTTGTCCACGATTCGTCGGCGCGTCTAGCGGGCGCTCAACCGCGCCTCGCCCGCCAACAGCCCGTCGCCTGTCACGCGGACGACGATCTCGCCCGCCACGCCCGTGCTGCGGATCACCGCCAAGAGCCGCCCCTCATAGGCGCAATGTGTCGCGCCCACATACGGTTCCTCGCTGGCCGGGTTGGCCGAC
>JBDKSN010000178.1:0-2625 GCA_039680625.1 Anaerolineales bacterium
GGGCGATGGCCTCGGCGGCGAGCGCGGCGTCATAGGGGGGCCAGGCAACCCGCGAGAGCAGATTGTGGTGCGCGGCACTCGATCGCGCCTGTGCACAAAAGGCACAGTCGCCGCTACAGCGCTCGCCTAGCATGATGTAGGCCGTGGTGGGGGCGCAATCCAGGCGGGCTTGGGCGAGATGGGCTATGACGGCCGTGCCCGACGAGACGCGCCAGACGGGTTCGCTCATGGCAGCGCGCAACACTCATCGCCCCAGATCACCGGCCTGCCTTGGACGGCGGCCAGCTCTTCGGCGCAGCGGCTAGGGTTGACGAGGCCATCGAGGCCTGACTCGATGGCCAGGCGATCCACTTGCTGCCGATAGCGACCGTGAGGGCGCATGCAGCCGAGGATCAGCTGGGTCTGGGGCAACAAGTGGCGGGCGAGGGTGAAGAGGTCGGCGATCTGCGTCAAAGCGGGCGGCGGCACTGTGGCATAGCGTGTGCCCGGCGTAGGGATCAGGATGAGCAAGATGAGCCGCTCGGGTTGGACCGCGGCGAGAGCTTCGAGGGCGGCGAGTTCACCAGAGATGCGGCCGGCGCGCAGACCTAGCGTCAGGTGAGGCACTACGGGCGCGATGACGCCGAGCAGAGCCAGTTGCCGTAGATAGTCATCGAGGCCAACATCCAGCCCATAGACCTCTTGCGCTGTTGCGCGATCGCCGACGATGTCGAACGAGATGACGTCGACCAATGGGGCGATGTGTTCGAGATCGGCGCGGGTGGAGAACCCGACGTGCCAGTTGAGACGCCGGCCTGGTCGCAACCGCTCGACGTGGGCAAGGCCCGTGGTAATGGGCACACAGCCAAAGGTGTCGCAGCCACCGGAGATGAGCAAACTGCGATAGCCAATGGCGTCAGCTTCGGCTATCGACCGCATGTGTGCCAAGTAGTGCCCACCGCAGTGCGCACAGTCGAGCGCGCAAGCCGTGCCAGTGAGGCTGACCGGCAACGTGCCCGTGGGCCGAGTGAAGAACAGAGGCCGAGGCTCTGGCGAGTCAGCAAGCCCATCGGCGCTTGTGGAGACATCGGTAGCATTCGAGAGAGCATTTAGCATGGCTAGAGTATAGACAGCCCCTGCGGCGGCACCAAAGAGCGACCATCCGCGCATCGTATCCGAGCCGAGGGAGCTTGAGCGGGCTTGGACGAGGGCTATAATCTACGGGCGGTCTCTATAAAGCGACATTGGGAGGGCCCCATGCGCGAGCGCATCCGAGTCTGGAAGGGGGATATCACCACGTTGGCCGTCGACGCCATTGTGAACGCGGCCAACTCGCGCCTCATGCCGGGCGGCGGAGTGTGCGGCGCGATCCATGCCGCAGCCGGCCCAGAGCTGTTAGCCGAGTGTCTTCAACTGGGCGGTTGTCCGACGGGAGAGGCTCGGCTGACTCGCGGCTATCGACTCAAGGCCAAGTATGTGATCCATGCCGTAGGCCCCATATGGCACGGCGGCTCACAGAATGAGGCACAGCTGCTGGCGAGCTGCTATCGACAGAGCCTCGAACTGGCCACAGCCCACGACATTCAGTCGATCGCCTTCCCGAGCATCAGCACAGGCATCTATGGCTATCCACTCGAACGCGCAGCGCGGGTGGCGGTGCAGACGATAGTGAACTATCTCGCCGAGCACGATGTGCCACGCGAGGTCGTGCTGGTGGTTTACGCTGATGGCGACTATCCCATCGTAGACCGCGCGCTTCGCGAGGGCCTGGAGGCGTTCAAAGGAGGCGCACAGCGATGAGAGTAGCTCTGGCGCAGCTCGACCCCATCGTCGGTGATATCACCGGCAACGTTCAGCGCCTCACGGAGACCGTCGAGGCGGTTGCGGATCAGGAACCGCAACTGGTGGTGTTCCCAGAACTATATCTGGTGGGCTATCCGCCGCGCGACTTGCTCGAGCGGCCCTCGTTCCTCGACAATGTCGAGCGAGGCATTGCTCGTGTGTGTGATGCTTCTCGGCGGTATCCCCAGATCAGTATCCTTTTCGGTGCGCCGCGACGGCACACCGGGCGCGACGGTCGTGGTCTGCACAATGCTGCGGTGCTCGTGAGCAATGGTCTGATCGTTGGCGAGGCTCAGATACGTCTCTTGCCGGTGTATGACGTCTTTGACGAAGAGCGCTACTTTGACCCGGGTACAGAGGCGCATGTGCTCGATCTGGCTGGGGCACGTCTCGGTGTGCATATCTGCGAAGATGCCTGGAACGACAGCACGCTGTGGGCGCCTCGCCGCTACTATGCGAGTGATCCAGTGGCGGAATTGGCTGCGCAGGGTGCTGACCTGCTGATCAACATCTCGGCGTCGCCGTTCTGCATGGGCAAGGAGCGTCTGCGCTATACGTTGATGAGTCAACACGCCGCGCGGCACGGGCTGCCGTTCTTGTACGTGAATCAGGTTGGGGGCAACGATGAGCTGGTGTTCGATGGGCGCAGCCTGGCCATCGATCGCTATGGCTTTCCCATCGCCACCCTCGATGGTTTCTGCGAGCAGGTGGCGATTGTAGAGACCGAGGCGGTGGGTTCTGGCGAACCATATCAGCCGCTGGACGAAGTAGCTTCGGTGCACGACGCGCTGGTGCTCGGTTTGC
>JBDKSN010000179.1:0-3250 GCA_039680625.1 Anaerolineales bacterium
AACAGGTGCACGTGCTGTTCAACAATAACGTGCACGATTATGCCGTCACCAACGCGCTCCAGCTGCACGAACGCCTACGCCTCGCCCTTGGCTCGCAGGTGGTGATGCCGACCTCGCCAGTGCTGCCACTCTAGGGGCGCCCTACCCTCACCTCACCGCTTTGGCAGGCCCTAGGGATCGGCCATAATGAGCGCAGCGTGCTGGAGGGCGCACGGATGGAGCACGGCGAGTTGATGGCGCATCTCGATCGCCTGTTACGCGAGACCTACAGCCTGTGGGATCCAGGCTGGGTGAGCTTCAACTGGCGCAACTATACTTACGACCATGTCCAACGAGTGCGTGGGCTGGCCGTGACGTTGGCCACCCGCGAGGGTGGCGACCCACTCGTGGCTGAGCTGGCCGCTCAGCTGCACGACATCACCAAGCCCTACGACGGAGAGTATCTGACGGGTCCCGATGGCCAGCGCCTGGTCGACGAGCACGGACGATGGCGCAACGCTCTGCGCCCGCCAGCGCGAGCGAACGTGGTCACGAGGCTGTACGACGAGCTGGGGCTGGCGGGGACCTTGCACAGCGAATCGGGCGCGGCCGTTGCCCGACAGCTGTTAGCGTGTTACGGCGTGGCCGAGGCGGTGATCGAACAGGTAGCGCAGACGATCCTCGATCACCTCGGGCCGGATGCTGCGGCGCCCATCGAGAGCCGTTGCCTCTATGACGCCGACACCATTGACGCGAATATCGGCCTGCCAGCGCTGGTGCGCAACATCTATATTCAGCTGCACTTTTATGATGCCAGGCGCTCGCCGGGCGAGCCGCCTATCGCCGAGACCCTTGCGAGCGACCCCCTGCGCTTTCTGCGGCCCTACATCGGCGAGAACCTGCCGCGCTGGGCGGGCGGCAAGCGACAGGATTTCATCCCCCGGCTGACGACCGCCGCTGGCCGCGAATTGGCTGGCGCACGACTCGACCGGCTCCAGGGAGCCATCGCCTGGCTCGCGGCAAGCCTCGACGACAATGCGGCGAGAGCCGATCACTCGGGCACCGACCTCATCCTACACTATATGCGGCACGCCGATGACCCGAGCCTATGGGCTGAGACGCAGTGGCTCATCCAGACCTGGACGGCGCCCCACACCCCGCCCCAGACGATGGCGCTGCTCACGCAGTTGCGCGATGAGATGCGCGGCGTGATCTAGGCGACAGAGCGTCTCAGGGGAGTGCGCCCTGCTCGCCCTCGTTCGCCAGGGCATAGAGCTTGTGCCCAAGCGCCGTCGCCGCCGCAAGCGCCTCCGTGCACCCCAGAATGCCCCCTTTGGCTGAGGACGGGCCGTGCGCACATCCTGCAAAGCGCCCACCGGAGGCTTCGGCGACCACGCGCAGGATGTGGTAACAGTGGAAAAAGCCGTTGGTCGCTGGATCGGGATCGCCATAGGTGACGGCGAGGCCCACCGGGCGCCCGGCCAGCGCGCGAGCGTGTGAGGTCGGCTGATAGTCGCCCCAGGCATACTGCCGGTCAAGCACGATCTTGACCTCGACCGTGGGCGCCCACGAATAGACGGGCGTGGCCCAAAGGAGCGCGTCGGCAGCCAACATGCGGTCATAGACTTGCTGCATGTCATCGTCGAGCACGCAGGGGCGCTCGTGCTCTCGCTGACACCAGTTGCAGCCCGTACATGGCCGTAAAGTGAGCTTGTTCAAGGCGAGCTGCTCGCTGGCCCCACCCGCCTCCTCGAACGCCTGGCAGACGCGCTGCGCCAAAGTGTCCGAGTTTCGCCCACGCCGCGGACTCCCCAAGAGACAGAGCAGATGCTTCATCCTCGATCCTTTCTATCGGCGATTAGGCTTGGTCTGCGTGTACAGCTTTGACAACAGCATAGCAGGGCGCTATCTTCACGCCAAGCCCGCGAGATGAGGAATAGAGGATGAACGCCCCCACGATAATCACCGATATCCCGGCGACGATCGACCCACAAGAGCTCATGCCGCGCCTACACCTCCGCCCTGGGTCGCCCATGGCGGCCGAGTTCCTGGCGCTCGCCGAGCAGGCGCAGCGCATCGCGCGGCCCAAGGCCGCCTATCTGATCGGATACATCGACGACAAGACCGACGATACTGTGGTGATCGACGGTGTGCGCTTTACCAGCCGCGTATTGCGCGTCAACCTAGACCCCGTGCACCGCGTGTTCGCTTACATCGCCACGTGTGGGCTAGAGCTCTACGAGTGGGCCGCCTCGCTCGACGATGTGCTGCACCAGTTCTGGGCCGAGGAGCTCAAGGCGGCCGTGTTGCGCGAGGCCACTGCACGCGTGTTCGACGCGATCGCCGCGCACAATCAGGGCAAGATGGCCTCGATGAACCCCGGCTCGTTGCCCGACTGGCCCCTGCCCGAGCAACGACCGTTCTTCCGGCTAATGGGCGATGCGCCCGCAGCGATCGGGGTGTCGCTCAATGATTCGTGCTTGATGACGCCAAACAAGTCAGTGACTGGCTTCCGCTTTGCGAACGAGTCTTCTTATGTCAATTGTCAGCTCTGCCCTCGCGAGGGCTGTCCAGGGCGCGCGGCTCCGTATGACGCGGCGCTCTTTGCCCAGCGCTATGCAGAGCACGCCACCGATGAGGTGGGCGAGGTTTGATCCTAGGACGCAGGGCGTGTTGGCGTAGCAAGGCAACGCGCGGCGCAAGACGGAATCACTTGCGCCCCCCTGGGGCTTGTGGCACAATGCGCGCGACCAAGAGGCCGAGCACCTAGCTCGGCTCGGTGGGCATCCGGTGGATTCTGGGGCACTGACCCCTGGTATGGAGGAAAGGAGACCTGAAGTGGCGAAAAAGTACCGCGTTGGAGCAATCGGGTTCGCGCACATGCACATCAACCACCTGCTTGACGAGTTCGCCAAGCTGCCGAATGTCGAATGGGTGGCCTGTGCCGATACCAAGCCGAGCGTGCCCGAAGCGACAGAGAAGCCGTCGACCCGTGGCTGGAACATGAAGGTTCACGCCATGCAGACGATCGGCATCCCCAAGGGCTATGACTGCTGGCACGAGATGCTCGACAAGGAACAGCTGGACATCGTCGTGTTCTGCCCCGAGAACGCCATGCACGCTGACGTGTGCGAGGCCGTCGCGGCGCACGGCATCCATATGGTGACCGAAAAGCCCATCGCCGCTACGCTGCCCCAGGCGCTGCGCATGGCTCGGGCCGTCAAGCACAACAAAGTGGAGCTGATGACCAACTGGCCCACCACCTGGAACC
>JBDKSN010000180.1:0-10373 GCA_039680625.1 Anaerolineales bacterium
CGATGACAACGGTACGATTGCGCGCGTTGACTTTTACCTCTCCTCGCATCCGGCGCTCGGCCATGGCGCCGAGACAACGGTCTGGCTGGGCAGCGACGCCGATGTCAGTGGCGGCTGGGCCATCGAAGTAGGGCTGTTGTCCGAGTGGCGGGGCGTTGCGTGGGTCGTACGCGCCATTGCCTATGATGATGATGACTATCCCAGTGAGCCGCGCGAGTCAAGGGTGATTGCGTTCCCACCAACTGAACTAGAGCTGCACTTTGTCCAGCCAGGCGATGGGGCCATTCTCCTCGACGATCAGTCCGTCACGCTTGCGATCGATAAAGGCCTCGAGTTGGTCAGTGAGGTCTCATTCTACCTGGAGGCGGCCGACGGCACGCTACATCCGATCGGCGTCGCCAAGGGTGACGGCCACGAGTTCGCCGCCACGCTGGACGTGTCTTTGGCGCCCGTTGGCCAGCAACGCCTCGTGGCCAGGGTCATCGCCTCAGGGCGTGAGTATGTGTGGCCCGGCCCGACCATCGAGATCCCCGGCGACCGACCTCAGGTGATGTTGAACGGCCTGAACGAAGGATCGGCCATCGGTGAGGTGCAGCTGGACCTCCAGGTGCTGCATGCCGATGTGCCCATTGTCAGTGCGGCATTTGCGCTGCGCGACGAAAATGCGGGCGTCGCCTTCCTCGGGCGCGATGACGGACCTCAAGACGGCCTCAGCCTGACGTGGGATGCACGCGCGTATCTGCCCGGCGACTATACGCTGAGCTGCACCCTGACCGACGCCGAGGGCGACCAATACGAGAACGAGTGGCCTCTGCACGTGGCCGATCCCTACGGCAGCGGGGTTCTCCAAGGGTTGCCTGCCTCCTTATTGGGAGAGACTCAACTGAACTGGGACTTGCACGGCTTGCCCGATGAGGCCGTCGTCTCGCTCAGCTATAGCCCCGACGATGGCGCGCACTGGCTACCTCTCGCCCAGCCGTTGGCCTCGGCTGGTTCGTTCACCGTGGAGGCAAGCCAACTCCCCGACAGCGATGCTGGGCGCTTGCGCCTCACCTGGGAGCTCAATGGTGTGCCCGGGCAGTTGCTCAGCGATCGGTTGGCCATCGAGCACTACAACGATCCGCCACAAGTAGCCCTCTTGTCGCCGACCACAGGCGAGCCATTACCCGCGCAGGCCTTGGTGACCTGGCAGGCGAGCGATCCCGAGGGGCAACCGCTGGCGATCGCCATCGCCGCCAGGCAGAACGGCGGCTCTTGGATTACCATTGCCCAAGACCTTCCGAACAGCGGCCGATATGCGCTGGCCACCGAGGACCTACCCGAGGGCACAGGTTGGGAGCTACGGGTCTCGGCGACCGACAAAGCCGGCGCCTCGCGTGCGGCCACAACCACCGACCTGACCATCACGCACCGGCACGCCCCTGCCGTGCGCCTCATCTGGCCGACCGCCGACGCCATCCTCGACGGCGAAACGGCCATCCTCTGGTCAGCCTTTGACTTTGACGGCGAGACACTGCTCATCGACTTGCTCTACAGCGACAATGGGGGCCAGGTGTGGTACCCTCTGGCGAAGGATCTGCCCAACACAGGTTACTATCTGTGGGAGACGGCCTTTATCCCGCCAGGCGCCGCCTACCGCATTCGCGTCATCGCCCATGATGGTCTCTTTGAGACGCGAGTGCAAAGCGATGGGTTGTGTTCGGTGGGCAATGCGTCGACTACCGAAGTGCGCCTGTCTACCTCCCAAACTGGCCAACGTCTGGCCGACGATACTCTACAGGACGTGGCCCTGGTGTGCTGGCAGACACTGAATGCCGACGAACGCCTGAGCGCGATTGCCATCGAGGCGCGCGAGACGCATAGTGGAGACATCGAGACCGTGTTGACCCGTGGGCCGCTCACGGGGTGCGCCCTGTGGGACACTTTGTATGTGCCCGATGGGCAATATCAGCTCGTCGCCGTGGGCCGCGATGCCGATGGCGCGGTCGTGCACATGCGCTCGACGATGGCTGTTCGGGTGGCCAATCTTGTGTTGCAAGCTCCCGAGGGCGAATGGCTCCAAGGCCCTACTGGCCAATGGTCTGGCACCTCTCTAGCGCTGCGCTGGCGCTCGTGGGATCCCGATGGCGTCGGCGTCACTGCGTTCGCCGAGGCTAGTCGCGACAACGGCCAGACATGGGCAAGCGTAGGTACAACGGATAGCGAACTGGGCGCTATTGTCTGGCAACCTTCGTTCGACGCCGGTCAGACGCAGGTGCGCGTCCGCCTGGTAGATGCGCATGGGCAAACGACGTTCCTTAGCCCGCGAATCATCCGCCCGGCCCCACGATGGTCAGACGTCCCAGACGCTACCCTGCAAATCACCGAGGCGGCTACAGGAGGCATCGCACAATGGTTAGTGCAAGGCAGTCGCCTAGACGCGGCATCTGTCCGCTTGCTCGGCTCTACTGTTCAAGGACACAGCAGTTTGCTGGCTGATCAGTTGGCCGCCGAAGGTCGGCGGGCTGTGTCCTCGTCGCTAGACGGCGAGCCTTTGGTCAAGGTGTGCGCGCTTGCCGACAACGGGGTTGTCTCGCGTTTGGAGTGCACTGCGTTGTCTGCGACGCCAGCATGGGCCATCGAACGCCAGCGACCGGCCGACGGTGCGGTCCTGTCGGGGACCGTGACGGTACAGTGGCAGATCGAGGCCAACGCCGCAGTCGGCAGCCTCACCACGCAGCGCCTGTCTTGGAGCAGCGATGGCGGGCAGACCTGGACGAGGTTAGCCGAGCTGGATGGTCAGGCGCGACGCTACACCTGGGACGTTAGCGCGCTGCCCACGGGGGACTATCGACTGCGCATCGAGGTAAGCAGCGCAGCGCATACCACGAGCCAGGACTGGGGCCCTTGGCATGTGACTGCTGGCGAAAGGGCGCTTGCCTTGTCACTAGTGACGCCTACCGAGAATCAGACGTGGAGCGGCGCGGTGCCCATCCGCTGGTCGAGCAACAGTGCGGCAACTGCAGACAGCGTGAGTCTGTGGTATCGCACCGCGCCTAACGACCCATGGCACGTCTTGGCGCGGGGTCTGCCGCCCAGTGGCGCCTATGTCTGGGATGCGTCTTCATTGCCCAATGGCAGCACCGTCTGGCTGCGCGCCGAGCGTTTGCCCCCCAATGGGCAAGTGCAACTGTCTACCGAGCGCCGCTTGCACATCAACAGCGCCCAGGCGCCCGCGATCCAGCTATCGGTGTCGCGCGCACACGCGGGCAAGATCGCTGACCGCGAGGCTTGCTGGGAGGCAGCGGCTACCCATGGGGATGCCTCGGTGCGCCTGCTCCTCTCAAACGACGGCGGCAGGGCGTGGCGCACCCTCGCGGCAGAGCTACCACTGACCGGCTGTCAGACGATCACTGCGGAGCAGTGGCGTGGCGAGCAACCACTGCTTCGCGCTGTGGTCACCGACGGCACGCAGCAGGGCATCGCCTCTGCTTCGCTTGCAGGTTCCATCCCCTAGGCATAGGCATGGCGACACATACCCGACTGCATCGATGGCTTGCTCGACAACGCAGTAGCCCCATAGCCCAGGCTCTGACGCTCAACACGGTATGGTTCGGCGTCTCTTTTCTGTGGAACGCCATTCATCCGATTGTGTTGCCAACGCTGTTGGTCAACATCCGTGAAGATGCACAGAACACGAGCTATGGCTTGCTCACTTTTGCCGGCCTGGTGGTCGCAGCGGTGGTCCAGCCAATCAGTGGCGCACTATCCGATCGGACCACGCATCGCCTGGGCAAGAGGCGCCCCTGGATGCTCCTTGGCCTGGCCAGCGGCCTTGCTTGCCTGTGGCTCATGATGCTGGCGCGCGACATGTGGGCGTTGGCCCTCGGTTATGTGCTCTTGCAGTGTTCATCCAACATCTTGCACGGTGCTGCCCAAGGGCTGATCCCAGACCTGACTCCGACCGAGCAACATGGCCTCGCTTCGGGCTTGAAGAATCTGCTCGATATGCTGGGCCTGGTGACGGCGTCGTTGGTCATCAGCCGTATGGCGGGTGGTGCAACACCACAGCTCCCCTTGGCCGCGGTGGTCATCAGTGCAGTATGGGCAGCTGGGGTGCTGTGCACCGTCTGCGGCCTCGTCGAGCCCACAACGACGAGCACCAACACCGCTCACTCGGGAATAGGCGCGGCGTTGCGCCACGACTGGGGCGTGCGCGGCACTGGGCACGGCGACTATGCCCGACTGCTGCTTGCGCGCTTTTGCCTGCTATTCGGCGTGTATGTAGTCGAGGCGTTCGCCTACTTTTACTTTGTCGATGTGCTGCACCTGGCCGATCCAGCCAAGGCGGTGGGCAATATCATGACGGTGATCGGCGTTGCCTTGATCATCTCCACGGTGCCCGCTGGCGTGGTCTCGGAACGGTTCGGTCGCCGACGGCTCAGCCTGTTGGCCGAAGGCGTGGTCTTCTGTGGGTTGATCGGCCTGGCCATCTGGCGCGCCGCCCATCAGCTTTGGGTCTGGGGCGTCGTCATTGGCCTGGGGATGGGTATCTTTGTGAGCGTGAATTGGGCTTGGGCTACTGACCTGGTGCCCAAGCAACAAGCGGCCGGCTACCTGGGCCTGTCGAACCTGGCCACAGCAGGCGCAGCTGCCCTCTCGCGGCTGATGGGCCCGGTGATCGACCTGGTGAACGCGCAGCGACACGATGCGGGCTATTCGCTGCTCTTTGTCATCGCCATCATTGGTGCTGGCATTGCCTTTTTCGTCACGCGAGGCATCCGCGAGACCCGCCAGGTTGTCCGCGTAGGGACCAACGGCTCTGACTGCGAGGCTGATCCTGGTAGCGGCCCGGGGAGCGCGGGCGACACGAGCCCCATAGATGGCCTCTGAGGCGAACGCCCCTGACTTGCATCCGCAACGTGATCCCGTATAATGGCCAGTGTTCGGGCAAGTAGCCCAGCTGGTTAGAGCGCCACGTTGACATCGTGGAGGTCGTAGGTTCGAGTCCTATCTTGCCCACCAAGAGAAAGCCCGCCACTCTCTGGCGGGCTTTGCTCATGCCATCGCCGCGGCAAGGCGGTCGAAATCCTCGTCGAGGCACACGCCCGGGCATGGTCGGGGCTGAAAGACGCGCTCGCTGCCGGCAGCAGCTAGGACGGCCATCAGCGCCTCTGGCTCAGGATGCAGGGCGATGATGGTGCCCCCTCCGCCCGCACCAGCTAGCTTGGCACCAAGGGCTCCCGCGTCGAGAGCGGCGCGGATCAGGCGTTCATTCGAGTCGCCCGACCCACCCAAGTCGCGCTGGATCGCATGGTTGCGATTCATGAGCTCGCCCAACCGCGCCCAGTCGCGATTCAGCAAAGCTTTCTTGCCCTCTTGAGCCAGACGTGCGATCTCCTCGTACCCCTGACGTACGGCCGGATCGCCCTCGAGCCAGCGCTCGCGCAGCGGCTTGTGCACGGCATCCGACGAATGCCGCACCCCGGAGTGCGCCAGCACAAAAGGCAACTCGCGCACAAACGGCAGTAGCGATTCGACTGTCGCATAGAGCTCTTCGGCGGCCTGGCGGTAGAACTGCTTGTTGCGAAAGTCCATATAGTACAGGCCGCCAAAGGTACACATGTAGGCATCTTGGTAGCCGCACACTATGCGAAAGTGGTTCAGCTCGATATAGCGCGCTACCTCGGCCACCGTATACAGATGCGCATGGTTGCCCTGAAAACGCATCAAGCCAAACACGAGGGCCACGAGCAGAGCCGTTGAGCTCGACACGCCCGAGGACATGGGCACATCCGACGTATAGGTGATGCGGCAGGCCAGTCGGTCGTCGTGCAGATAGCCCAGCACCGCCCGCGCCACGTCGAACAGGTCGTCTTGCAGCTCCAGGTCGTCTCGGCTGGCAAAACGTTTGGTCTGCCCAGAAGTAACCACTTCCAGGCAGTCCCACGGCTCGATGGTGACCCGCGCCCGAAACGGGATCGTGCACGAGATGACCGACCCACCATACATGTCGGTAGGGTTGCCGATGATGCCACACCGGCCAGGGGCCGAGCAGTGCACTGTGTTCATGGCTACAGGTCGCGCGCCTTGCGTTTGACATACTGGCGCACCATGTAGCCATACTTTTCATCGGCCAGCGCAAAGTCGATGAACGCCTTGAAATAGCTCTCGAAATTGCCAATGTCGTAGCGGCGTTCGTCTTGGCGCAGCCGCACAGCGCGCACCGTGTGCCCGAGTTGGATCAGCAGCCGGATCGAGTCAGTCAGCTGCAACTCACCCTTGCGGTCTGGTGCCGTCCGCTGGATGGCATCAAAGATCACCGGGCTAAAGACATAGCGCGCAGCGATGGCCAGATTGCTCGGCGCAGTGCCCGGCTGGGGCTTTTCGATGAGATCGCTCACAGCGCAATCATCCCAGTTTTCCTGGCCCGCGGCCGGCTTGATGATGCCATAGCGATAGGCCTCGTCGGGGTCGACCTCTTCGACCGCGACCGTGCAGGCAGCACCACTGGCCAGGTGAGACTCGATCATCTTGTGCAAAAAGCTTACACCATTGGCGTTCTTGATGATCGAATCTCCCAGGGCAACCACGAAATCGTCATCGCCTACGAACTCACGCCCGTGATAGACCGCATCGGCCAGCCCCCGCGGCTCACTCTGTCGGGTATAGTAGAAGCGTGCATCCGTCTCGGTATAAGCTAGCTCTTCGAGGAGGGCATAGCCTCCGCCCGAGGACAACAGCCGCACCAGCTCGGGGTCAGCATCAAAGTGGTCTTCGATAGCCGTCTTCTTGCGGCCCGTCACGAATAGGATCTGCTTGACGCCCGCGGCCTCCAGCTCCTCGACGACGTATTGCACCACCGGGCGGCGCCCAACGGGCAGCATCTCTTTGGGCTGCGACTTGGTCGCCGGCAGCAGGCGCGTGCCCAGGCCAGCCACCGGCACCACGACTTTGGTGATCGTCTTTGCTTGGCTCATCGTGGTCTCTCCTTGCTCCATCGCCCAGCTACCCCTCGACTGCGCCAGTCTGCTGTAGCACCTTGCGAAAAGCCTTGGCCGCCACCGTGAACAGTTCGGGGCCGGAAAAGCCACTGAACGTACCCGCGTTGGCCAGATGGGGCTCCAGTGAGGCAAAGCCATCATAGCCACGCGCCTTGAGGGCATTGATGAGCTCCACCACCTGCCCATCGCCCTCGCCAGCGGGCACCACCCGCCGCTCGGCCAGCAGGCCATCTTTGATGTGCAGATAGGCGATATAATCCGCCAACAGCTCATAGCCCTCGGTGAAGGGCCTGACCCCGCACATGACAAAGTTGGCCGGGTCAAAGGTCAGGCGCAGCTGTGGCGTCTCGAAATAGCTGAGCAGGTCGTAACAGCGACGCGGGATGTCGCCATAGATGTGGCGCTCGTTCTCGTGGAGCAGAGTCACCGGGTGCCCGGCAGCGGCCTTGAGCAGCTGCTCCATGCGGCCGAGAACCGCGGCACGATGCCGGTCAGCCTCGCCCTCGGGCACAAAGAAGGAGAACAAACGGATGTAGGGGCAGTCGAGATACTCGGCGACCTGTAGTGCCCGATCAAAAGCCTCTAGATGCGGAGCCATCGGCGCATCGATATCGATCTTGCCAATGGGCGAGCCAATCGCCGATACACCAATGCCCGCTGCCGCGAGGTCATCCTTGATGCGAGCCAGCTCGACATCATCGAGGTCGAGCACGTTCTTGCCCCACACGCCACGCAGTTCGAGATAGCGAATATCGAGTTGCCCCAGCACCTCGAGCTGTACGTCCAGCTGATCCGAGATCTCGTCGGCAAAGCCACTCAGCGTGAACACAGTGCCTCCTCCCTCGTCCTGCCAAAGCAAACAAGCCGCCCGGCAGCCAGCGCACTGGAACTTGCCGGGCGTCTATTTTGTCAAGAATCGGCAGTCAAGCCTAGGCCTCAGACTTGGGCTCGTCTTTATCCTCGTCGTCTTTGACCGCGTCTTTCACCTCTTTGGTGGCGTCCTCAGCGGTCTTGGTGGCTTGACGGAACTCGCGGATGCCCTTGCCCAACGCGCCACCAAGCTCTGGCAGTTTGCCCACGCCAAAGATGATGATCACGATGACCAGGATAATGACGAGCTCCCAGATCCCAGGCGCCTTCATATCGGGTACCTCCGTTCCATGCTGCGATTCGGCTGACGAACGCGACACATCACACTAGGCGCTGGTCGAGTCGTCCTTCTTCGCGTCCTTGTCGTCCACTAGGCCCTCTTGAGAGGCCTTGCGGAAGCCAGCCACTGCCTTGCCCAACGCGCCACCCACTGTGCTCAGCTTGCCGGCGCCAAAGATGGCCAGCACGATGATCAAGACGATAACGAGTTCCCAGACACCAGGAAGCTTCATCGGATCCCTCCTTGATTTCGCAACCCTATTCTACCAACTGCTTGGCCAGCGTCAAATCCCAAGGCCTTGCTTTACGTCTAGTTGAAGGCGATCTCATAATCCGTTGGCACCAGCTCGATCCAGGTCTGGCCTGGCTTCAAAGGCACCAGTTCGCCGGCGGCATCATAGTACTGCGTCAGCCCGCCATCGGCGGGGCGCCGCCAGGTGCAATCGACCGCCACGCCGTCGCGAAAGAGCTGGGCGCGCCCTTCGCCGGTGAGCACGATATCGATCGCGGTGCCGCCCAAACTGTCTTCGACGATGTCTGTAGCCCGATGTTCAGCATACAAGACAATGACATTCGCCGCGGCGAGTTGTTCGCCGGTGTTGCCATCGAGGTGCGCCTCACCAGCCACCGAGCGCAGATACAGCCCGCGCTTCTCATCATAAACCCAGTCTACCAGACAGACACGCGGGTAGGGGATGGATATCGACGTCGCCGGCGCACCCCGAGGTGGCTCCTCGGCAAATAGATATCCTTTGACTGCCCTATCGGTCTCTTCCAGCCCACGTCCGAGCAAGTACTCGTGCACGCGCGCAGTCGATGTATACATGCGCCCACGCCAGTCATAGCCGGGCAAGATCGAGTAGGGCTCATCATGATAGTATTGATCCAGGTCGGTCAAGTCCTTAGCCTGCGAGATGTACCAACGGATCTTGTCGCTGGCGCCGCTATGCACCAACACAGCATAATACTGCGGGGCAATCTGCAGGCTCGACAAGCGCGCGCTACGAATGGGACGCACGCGTTCTGCATCGCCGGCCAGGTAGATCGCCGTGAAGCGGGTGAGGGCATAGCCCTCCATGACCTCTTCATAGACGATCTCTGCTGAGCCCAACCCCTCTTGCGGTCGAATGCTCGGATCGTTCCCCACACGAATCGCCAATACCCGTCGGTGCAACAGCGCTGGATCGGCCACCGTCAGGCCAGACAGCGGATCGATGTTCGGATTGACCGTCGGCGTAGGTGTTGCCGAGGGTAGCGGCGTGACCGTCGGCTCGGCATGAACGTCTACAGGGGTGAACGTAGGTTGAGCCGTTCGGGTAGGCGTGGCCAGCGTCAACACGGGCGGTGTCGGCGTCGACTTGCATGCAGCCAGAGCCAACAACACAATCGCGACAGACGTGAGGGCCAATGACTGGCAGCGGTGCGACGGTCTCAACATGCGCGGTTACCCCAGCTCCATTGCAGTATAATGCCCTGGCCAGGCTATCCGGCCGACGGGCGGCATTATAGCACAGCTAGCCACAGATCAGTAACGGCCATGCATGGCTGGCTATCAGCGATGGCCGGCTTCGATGGTCGAGAACAGGAGCGCTCGATGCAGTGGGTAGAACAGGGCACGATCGCCAACCACCGCTATGCCGTAGTGCCACGGTCTCTAGTCTTGATCACCTATGGCAACGACCTGCTCTTGCTGCGCGGCGCTGACGACAAGCGACTATGGCCGAACCGCCTCAATGGCATCGGCGGGCATCTCGAGGCCGAAGAGGGATTGATCGAGAGCGCGCACCGCGAGATCCGCGAAGAGACTGGCCTCGAGGTGACCGAACTGGCGCTGCGCGGGCTGATCCACATCAGCGGTCAACCACCCGACCCAGGCGTACTCCTGCTCGTGTTCAGCGCACAAGCCCTCTCGCGCCAGACACAAGGCTCTGTCGAAGGAGCCCTCGAATGGCACGCGATGGATACCCTGCCCTACGACGAGATGGTCGACGATCTGCCTCTATTGTTGTCACGGCTGTTCGGCCCGGCCGCTTGCCCTGGGCTATTGTTTGGCCACTACCAGGTCGACGCTCAGGGCGCCATGCACTCTCGCCTTGACTCGCTCTAGCCGTGATGCCGATGTGCCGTCAGGGCGCATCGGCCGAGAGCGGCCCGAGGGCCAAGAGCGCCCCGTGAATGAGGCCATTGCTGGCCAGCCAGTCGGGCGTGTCCAGCCGCGCAGGGCGTCCCTGCATGTCGGTC
>JBDKSN010000181.1:0-8879 GCA_039680625.1 Anaerolineales bacterium
TGGGCCTCGGTCACCGGCACCCTGCTGCCCGAGAGAGGGCTGCTTGCCCTTGGGCCAGTGCCCATCGCCGCGTTTGTGGGCGCGCTGCTGGCCGTAGCCCTGGTCTACAGTATTGCCGAGTCGGGCGGCGGTGCGCCCGTGGTCTCGTTGGTGCTCGCCGGCACGGCGCTGAGCACGCTGCTCTCGGCCATCGTCTCACTGCTGATGACCACGTCGGACAATCACTTTCAGGCCACCTATGCCTGGCTCATGGGTGGCCTCTCGGGGCGCAGTTGGTGGCATCTGCAAGCCACCTGGCCGTACCTCGTCGTGGGCAGTGTGATCTTGTGGCTGCTCAGCCGCCCGCTCGACGCGCTCTCTTTCGGTGATGAGACCGCCCAGAGCTTGGGCCTCTCGATCCGCAGCGCGCGCGCGCTGATCATCCTCGCTGCCACGCTGACCACGGCCGCTGCGGTGGCTGCCGCCGGGGTCATTGGCTTTGTCGGATTGATCGCGCCCCACGTAGCCCGATTGCTCTTTGGCGCAGCGCACCGCCGCCTGATCCCCGCCAGTGCGCTGCTGGGAGGGTTGCTGGTGGTGCTGGCCGATGATCTGGCGCGCACGGCATGGGCGCCCACCGAGGTTGCCGTGGGCATCATCACCTCAGTGCTCGGTGCGCCCTTCTTCCTTTACTTGCTCAAGAGGCGCCAGAGCCATCTGGGGGGCGAGCGATGAAGCCGATCTATGGCCAGGAGCTGAGCTTTAGCTACAACGGCAAGGATGTCTTGCACCGCCTCTCGATCCTGGCGCAACCGGGCGAGGTGCTCGGCATCATCGGGCCGAACGGCGTAGGCAAGACGACCCTCCTGCGACTGCTGGCCCACGCGCTGGCGCCGCGCGAGGGGCGCGTCTTGCTAGGAGAGCGCGACCTCACCGGCCTAAGCCAGCGGACGATTGCCCGCGAGCTCGCCGTTGCCCCACAAGAAGATCCGCTTTCGTCTCTGACCGTCGAACAGGTCGTCGCCCTGGGCCGTGCGCCACACCGTGGCTGGCTGCTACCCCTGTCGGCTCAAGATCAGGCGATCATCGCCTCGGCACTGGCCCGGACGGGCCTCGAAGCCCTACGCGATCGACACCTAAATACGCTGTCGGGCGGCGAGCGGCGGCGCGTAGTGTTGGCGCGTGCCCTCTGTCAACAGCCGCAGGTACTCTTGCTCGACGAACCCACGGCCTACCTCGACCTGCGCTATCAGACGGAGCTGCTCCACCTGGTACGCCAGCTAGCGCATCGCGACGGCCTCACCGTGGTGATGACCATGCACGATCTCAACCAAGCAGCGCTCTTTGCCGATCGGCTCGCCCTCCTCAGCGAGGGCGCTCTGATCGCCACCGGCGCGCCTGACGTCGTGCTCACGGCCGAACACCTGACTGCGGCTTACGGCCTGCCCGTAGAGGTGTCGGTACACCCCATCTATGGCACCCCCTTGGTCACGCCAGTCATGGGGGGCGAAAATGACCTGGCTGGAGACAGCCCAGACGCCTCGCCAGACCCCGAACCCAGCTCTTGACCATCAGGGCTCTGGCTCGATGCGCGGATCAGCACTGCGGACCGACGCGCTCGGCAGCGAAGCGGCAACCGCCTTTGGGGGTCTCCGCGTCGGCCGGCTCATCACCGGCACCAGCACCAGGCCCAGGATGTTGGGCATCCAAAAAGAGATCAGGCGATACGCCAGCACCACGATGACCAGTACATCGTTGGGCACGCCCAAGCCGCTATAGAGCGCTGCCATCGATGCCTCGACAACGCCCACGCCCCCTGGCAAGAAGACCATCTTGCCCAGCAACAGTGACAGGCCATAGCCTGAAACCAACGTGGTGAGATGAATGGGATAGCCCGCCGCCAGGAACACGGCGAATAGCGTAGCCATGTCAAGGACCACGGCCAGCACCGCCCCGACCAGCGGCTTGGTCCAACCATTCTCCTTGCGCCGGTCCCAAACGCTCAGCACTTTGCGCAGTGTGGCCTCGAGCGCAAGCGGATCGAATGGCCGATGGAGGAGATGATGGATTGGCCCTACGATGCGCGCTAGGCCGTGCGCAAGCGCCGTCGCATGCCGACGCCCATAGACGAACAGCACGACCGTGGCGGCGATGGCCAACGCGATCAGCCCTAGACAGATGACCTCTACGGCGGTGAGCTCTCCCCGCGCCAAGAGGTGCAGGATGCCCACGAGCGAGAGCAACGCCACGATCAGGTTGTTGAGCTGGATCACCAGCCCTCCAGCTACGGCCGCATCTGCCTGATCGGCGCCCCGCTCACGAAGCCAGCGGTACTGTGCTGCCGACGTAGCGACAATCCCGCCGGCCACCAACCCGAAAGCGTTGCCCGCCAGGGTCACGCCCAAGGCGCTGGTCAATGGGAGATGACACTTGGCCGAGTGCACCAGGGCTTGAAAGACAAAAGCGATGGCCACGTAGCTGAGCACCTGGGCGACCACCGCCAAGCCGATCGCCCACCAGGCCATCTGCCGCACCACGTGGACAGACTGCTCTAGCGCCAAGATCTGCGGCAGCAGCAGATGCACACCAAGCCCAAACAGCACCAGAGTGATGGCCCGGCGCACCACGCTCTTCCATGCTCGAGCGCCGCCCGCCTCGGGGATCGTCTGCTTGCCGTTGACCGAACTCACTGCGGATATCCCTCTGCACTCTCTTTGGGCGAGCGCGCCGAAGGGCCAAACCCTGCCCTGGCGCCTGGCAACGTTCCGATACGCTGCTGTGCGAAGCTAACCCCCGCGCCGCCTGAGCAGGAGCCAGACGGCGCGGGCTGATGGAGCAGGATCACTTGGCGACGACGTACGTCCCGGCTACCTTGTCGCCGATGCGCTGCTTGGTCGCCGAACTGGCCACAGCGATCACGCCCACGAGGTAAAAGCCCGGGATGGCGTCGACGATCCGCAACAGGTTGCGCACGATGGACTTGCCCAGGCCAGGCTTGTTGCCCTGCGCATCGACGATCTTCATCCCCAGGATCGTCTTGCCCAACGTGCCTCCGTTGGCCTCGAGCAAGAGCGAGTAGGCCAGGCTGATCAGCATCATCAACATGTACGGGCCCATTATTGCGCCGGTATTGCCGTACTGCATGGCCTCCATCTGGTCGCGGAATACGACCATCATGAGGATCGACAAAGGCACCCCCAAGATGACCCCGTCGAGCAACATGGCAAAGAAACGCGGCCAAACGCCCTTGTAGACCGGCAGCGGCTGGGCGTACGGCGGGATGGTGGCCGAAGGCCCCCCCGCCCAGCTGACAGTGCTGGCCCCCGTCGCGGGAGCGCTGCTGATGCCGCCGTAGCTTGGAGGGGGCGGCGCACTCGGCGCTGGCGGCATCGCCGAGGGATAGGGCGCTGCCTGCCCATACGGCGTACTAGGCGTATAGTACCTGGCTCCAGACGACGGGCTGTAGGTTGGCGCTGCTGCCGGAGGCGGAGGCGCCCCGAATGGCTGACTGGCTGGCGCGGCCGTGGACGGCGCGGTTGCCGCCGCGGCTACGCGTGCGCCGCAGGTCGGGCAGAACTTGCTGCCCGCCGGCACGGTCTCACCACACGATGCACACCGGACAGCCAGAGGCTCGCCACAGTTGCTGCAGAATCGATTGCCCTCGGCGTTCTCCGTACCACAGTGTCCGCATTTCATCGCGCACCTCCTCCCAGGCTCACCAAGCTGAGCGCACTAGAACCAGCCCACTATCGGCAATCCTCGGTGATAGCCGCCAGAACCCCCTAGATCTCGAGTTGCCAGCCATCATAGGCAACTTCGATGCCATGCGGCGAGAACACGCTGCACAGCTCTTCATAGGGCGGATTGTAGCCATGAGAAAAGTGGTGGGCAATATATCGCGCCCCTGGCTTGAGCATGCCCTCAGCCTCGAACGCCTGGCGATAATGGATCACGTCTTCAATATTCAGGTGCCCACCATCTGGACCATACCCCATCGTCTCGTCGCTGATCACCGCGTCAAAGCGGAGCCGCTTGAGCGCCTCCCACGTCTCAGGCGGATAGGGGCCAGTGTCCGTCGAGTAAAAGAGGGTGCAGTCGCCCTCACGGACGACGTACAGCGTGGGGCTTGCCGTGCCGTGATTGGCTTTGAGCGGGATGATCGTGTAGCCATCGCGCTGGATCGATTCACCAGGACGCACCGCCGCTACCCACAAGCGGTGCACCTCGTTGAGCTGGCCATAGTCCTGGGTGATCCAAGAGACGGCGTCCCACGGGCCAAAGATGCCCATCGTGGGCACGGGTGTCTTGGCAAAGGGATAGGCGCGCCAGGCCAGCTCATCCGGATCCAGATGGTCCGAGTGGGCATGCGTCATGAGCATGGTCGTGACTTGGTCGAGCTTGGCGCCGTACAGCGCACAGGCGGCGACGATGTCGTTGCAGTCGATCAGCAGGTTGTCGTTGATCAACAGCGAGCTGCGCAGACGCAGGCTGCGTCCCCCGCGCGCGCGGGCCGCTTCACAGTTGTCGCAGTGGCAAAAAGGCGCGGGATAGCCCTCCGCAGCGCCGGTCCCGAGGAAAAAGAGCCGCATGAAGCACACCTCCAGGTGACGATCGATCGGGCGCCAGTATGCCACGCTGTATGCCCTGCCGCAAGGCGGCCCCATCACCGACAGGGCCGCCTTTGTTCGGCGGCAACGACAGCCGATCTAGAGAGGCCTGGCCGCGCGGCCGGTCTTGACTGCTTCGTAGAAAGCGAGGGCAACACCAAAGGCCTTGCGCGCGTCACGGATACCAAGCGGTGGCTCCTTCCCCTGTTCGAGGCAGTCGATGAGGTGCGCCACCAGCCCCGGCGAAGGGGGTGCGTTGAACTCGCCCCCTGGTCGCTCGAACACCCAACCGTCAGCGCCCTTGGCCAATACTCCAAACCCTGGCATATGCAACCCGTCGTCGACGATCTCGCCGCGCGTGCCGATGATCTCCATCCGGCGCACGCTATTGCCTTTGGGCGAGGGCCCCGTCTTGCGCGGAGAGTTGATCGTCCACGAGGCTTCTTGGGTGGCGATGATCCCGTTGGCGAACGTATAGGTCGCCATGCCCCAGTCCTCGACGTCCAGCTCGGTGTGGACGAGCTTGGCCATGCGCCCCTCTACTGAGACGATGTCGCTGCCCGCAAACCACAGCAGCTGCTCGATGCCATAGATCCCCTCGTCGATGAACGCGCCCCCGGGCACACAGCGCGGGTCGGCAAACCAACCCGCTTGCCCCGAGTGATACCAGTCTTCGGCGACGGACCAGCGGCCGGTAGAGTGCATCACCACAATGTCGCCGATCTCGCCAGCATCGAGCCGGGCCTTTAGCCCGCCCGCGCCAAAGGCGTGCATGTGCTGAAAACAGACACAGGTGATGCCGGCAGCCTCCACGGCGGCCACCATCTCGTCGGCCTGAGCGATGTTCATCGCCATGGGCTTGCCCATGATCATGTGCTTGCCCGCCTGGGCGGCCATGATCACACAACGCGGCATGTCGCACACGGGCGGGGCGATGTGCACGATATCGATGTCCTCACGATCGAGCAGCGCCTCGTAGGAGGTATATCCGTCTATGCCAAAAGTCGTGGCGAACTGCTCGACGTGGTCTTGGTTTGGGTCAGCAACCGCGACCAGCTCGGCTTTGGGATACTCGGGCAGTGCCCGCGCCAGCCCATAGCCCGAGTACCAGTGCCCCAAACCCATCACGGCTACGCGCCATTTGTGCGTCATTGCGATCCTCCCATGCGCTTGTAGTGCCAGTGGACTGAGATAAGCCTATCGTAGCGCGCGAAGAGGGGATGGTGCAAGTGCCACCGTAAGCGAGGCACAAGGGTGCGTGGTCAAGATGCGCCCGGCCTAGCGGCTGAACCAGACGATGCCCAGCACAGCGACGACTGCAAGCACGATGGCCAGCAAGGCCAGAAAGAAGGCGAAACGGCGCGTCTCGCGCGCCTCGGAATTGAGCGGCCGGAGCTCGCCACGGTGGCGATGCTCCCACCAAACGCCGACGAGCAAGCCGACCAACAGGCCTGCTGGCACGCCGATAGCGATGCCAAGCAAGGCCCTGCCCGTTACAATGGTGATCGCCGCGTCGAGGACCAAGCCACCGGCCAATCCCAAAGCCACACCTCGGCCGCGATAGTAGCCTTGCGTGAGCCGATCGCCACTCGCCAGCGCCCGCCGGTGCCCCTGCCAGGTGGTCGCAGCCACGATCACCGCTGCGATGAGGGGGATGATTGCCGATCCCACGGTGACTCCTCCGTTGTACTCGTACTTGGGCCCACGCCACACGGACGCTGTCGGCGAGGGAGTTCCCAAACCTCAGGCCGCTACGCCACGCCCGCAGAGTATAGCGCGAACGCGAGCCGACGACACATCGCGCCGCTGGTCGCACCATGGAAACGTATCAACCAGGCTTTTGACACCTGGCCGCGCAGCTCTAGAATCCCTACCAGGGAGCATACGCGATCATCCGGTCAGGCCTGACGCGCGGCGTCTGTCGCTATGCTCTCTCCTGATGATCCTAGCAGTGACAGGGAGACACCATGCTGACAGTCATCACGGTCCTGGGGGGTCTGGCCCTATTCCAGTATGGCGTGCGCGTGCTCAGCCAAGGGATGGAGCAGCTAGCCGGTGGCAAGATGCAGCAGTGGCTAGACAGGGCCACGAACCGCCGGTTCACCGGTGCGATCTTTGGCATCATCGCCACTGCCCTATTGCAGAGCAGCAGCCTGCTCACCGTGACCATGATCGGTCTGGCCAACGGCGGCCTCATGACCCTCGCCCAAGCGATCGGCGTGATGCTGGGGCAAGAGATCGGCACCACCATCACCGGCCAGGTAATCTCGTTCGATATCGGTGTCATTCGCTATCTGGCGTTGGTTGCCGGCTTTCTGATGGCCGAGTTCGGCAAGCACCGCAGCATGCAGCGGTATGGCCAGGTGCTCCTCGGGTTGGGAGTGCTCTTTATCGGCATGGAGACGATGCAAGGCGCACTCAAACCCTTGGCGCAAAGCCCGCAATTCTCTTCGTGGTTGTCGATCATGGGCCAGAGCCCACTCCTCGGTGTGTTAGCGGGGGCGCTGTTCACGGCCGCCATCCAGAGCAGCTCAGCGACGACTGCCCTCGTCATCGCTCTGGGCGCCAGTAACCTCGTTACCCTGCCCGGGGCAATCAGCCTCATCTATGGCGCGAATATCGGCACATGCATCACCGGCTATCTCGCGTCGCTGCGCGCGACAGTGGTGGGCAAGCGGGTGTCGATCGCTCAGATCTTGATCAACGTGTTTGGCGTACTGTTGTTTCTGCCGTTCATTACCCCATACTCAAGGCTGCTGCAACTGACAGCAGGCACCCTCCCACGCCAGATCGCCAACGCCCACACGATCTTTAACATCACCGTGAGCGCGATCCTCTTCCCCTTCGTGCACCAGATCGAGCGCCTGACCGCGCTGATCGTGCCCGATCGTTCCGTGGAGGTCAAACCGCCCGTGACGCGGTACATCAACGATGAGATTCGCGGCGTGCCCTCCATCGCCATCCTAGAGTCGGCGAAAGAAGTCGGGTACATGGGCGAGACCGTCGTTCACATGCTCGATCTTAGCCGCGACGCCCTGTTGCACGGCGATCTGACCAAGGCCGAGGAGGTCTTGCGCTTAGAACGCGAAGTAGTCGATCCACTGTGTGACGCCATCGAGCGATATGTCGATGGCATCATCGCCGAAGACCTCGCCGAGGACGAACGTGAAAAGTGTTTCCAGATCAAGAACATCAATGTGGACCTAGAGCGCGTGGGCGACCATGCCGAGAACCTGGCTGAGGCTGCGCAAGACCGCGTATACCACGAGGTGCCCTTCACCGACGAGGCGCTGGCCGATCTCGACCACGCGTTTGCCCACGTGCGCGAGACGCTGGTCACCGCACTCAATGCTGTTCGCACAGGTAGCCACGAGGAGGCCATGAAGGCCTGCCGCATGGAAGACGAGATGGACCGCATCAACCTGAGCGCGCGCCAGGCGCACATGACGCGCGTCCAGCTTCACGAGTGCAACACCGAGGCGGGCGTCATCTTTATCGAGTCGCTCCGCAACCTCGAGCGTATCGGCGACCACGCCGACAACCTCGCGGTGAGTGTCTTGCGGAAATAGCCGCTGCGAGCACCGGACGAGCGCTCAACGCCCCCGCGCACGGCAACTGCCAGCGACGGGGCTACTGCTCTACGAACTCTTGCATTGGAGCGCAAGCGAGCCGCCTGACAAGTTCCGTCTTTGCACCATCGTCAGTGCCGTTCGACTCGCTGGGTTGGGCTGAGCAGTGCGGCTAGGGCGCCCATGCTTTGGCTACTGATCAAGGCCACGACTTCATCGGCAGGCTGCAACACGGTGTTCCCTTTGGGGAGCACTAGATCGCCCTTGCGAATTACCGCGATCAAGACGCAATCTTCGGGCAGCCGAAGGTCGCCTATCGCTTTGCCGACAGCCGGCGACGCCGGATGCACCTTTTCCTCGACGATCGAGAACAGCCCCTTGCGCAACTTGAGCAACGTCATCATGTCGCCGAGCGACATCTCTTCAGCGACCAGCCGCGCCATCAGCTCTGCCTGGTTGAGCGCCACGTCGACGCCCATCTGCGGCGTGAACAGCCAGGCGTTCTTGGGATTGTTCACCCGAGCAATGACACGCGGCACGGCGAACTCGAAGCGTGCCAGGGTCGCCACCACCAGGTTGGTCTCGTCGGCGCCCGTCACCGCCGCCACGACGTTGGCCGTGCGTACACCGTTGCTTTCGAGCACGCCAGGATCCGCGCCATCGCCAAGTGCGACGACGCTTTCGGGCAAATCTCGATAGAGCGTCGCCAACTGCTCTTGCCGAA
>JBDKSN010000182.1:0-7315 GCA_039680625.1 Anaerolineales bacterium
CCGTGGGGCTCATCGGGCAGAATGGCTCGGGCAAGAGCACCTGTCTCAAGCTGCTAGCGCGCATCCTGGAGCCGTCATCGGGCACGGTGAGCGTGCAAGGGCGCGTGTCGGCGTTGCTCGAGCTGGGCGCTGGCTTTCATCCAGAGCTCACCGGTCGGGAGAATGTCTTCCTCTACGGTGCAGTGTTGGGCGTGCCGCGCCGTGAGCTGGTGGCGCGCTTTGACGAGATCGTCGACTTTGCCGAGCTCGAGCGCTATATCGACATGCCGGTCAAGTTCTATTCCTCAGGGATGTATGTGCGCCTGGGGTTTGCCACGGCGATCAGTGTCGAGCCAGATGTGTTGTTGGTCGACGAGGTGCTGGCCGTGGGAGACCAGAGCTTTCAGGCCAAGTGCTTGGACCGCGTGCGCAGCCTACAGGCCCAGGGCGTGACCATCCTCTTTGTGTCGCACGACCTGGATACCGTCGAGGCACTCTGCGACCGCGCCCTCTGGTTCGATGGAGGCCGCTTGGCTGCCGATGGGCCCAGCCATGACAGCATCAGCCGTTATCTGCAAACTCTGCACGAACGCGGCTTGCTGTCTGAGCCAGCCGTCGAGGCGAGTGAAAGCTTGCCGGCGGCCACGGAGACACCAGTGGTCGAAGCGGCGCCGGCACCCGATCCAGCGCCGGATCCAGTGCCGGATCCAACGCCGGATCCAGCACCAACCGTCTCAGCGACGCCCTCACTGGCGCCGCAGCGGCGAGGCTCGCTGGTGGCACGGATCGTCAGCGCGCGCTTTCTGGATCCCCAGGGCCTGCCGACGTGCTCTCTGCAGACGCGAGGCACCTACACCCTCGAGTTGTGCTACCAGGCCGATACGCGCATCGACCAGCCGGTGTTCGGCTATGCCGTTCACACCGCGTCGGGGCTGCACGTCACGGGCACCAACACCGCCTTGTGTGGGGCGCCCATCGCGTCTCTGCTGGGCACGGGCCGTGTGACCTTTGCGATCCCCGACCTGAATCTCGGCGTGGGGGACTATTTGCTCTCGGTGGCGCTACACAGCGCCGACGAGGTTGAGGCCTATGACTACCAGGACTATGCCTATCCGTTCACTGTGACGGGCGACCGTCTGCTTGCCGGCGGCGAGGGCCTGACGTTCATCCCTGGCGTATGGCGGCACGAGCCAGATGGCGCCGCGCAAGCGCCAGCCGAGGGGGCGCAATGAAGACTTCTCTGCGCGAGCTATGGCGCTATCGCGAGCTCGTGCACGAGCTCGTGGTACGCGATCTCAAGCTGCGCTACAAGAGCTCGGCGCTGGGCTTTCTGTGGAGCCTGCTCAACCCGCTGCTGTTGATGGTGGTGTTCACCGTCGTCTTTACCTACATGCTGCCGAACATGACGGTGACCGACTTTCCCGTGTTTGTGTTGTGCGGGTTGTTGCCCTGGAACTTTTTCAACACCTCGGTGACCACCTCAGTGAACTCAGTGGTGGGGCACGCCTATCTGCTCAAGAAGGTGTACTTTCCCCGCGAGGTGCTGCCGATCTCGAACGTCTTGGCCAACGGCGTGAACTTTGCCCTCTCACTGGTCGTTCTGCTCGGCGCCGTGTTGCTGAGCGGGCGACCGCTCCGTTGGGTGGCGCTGTATCTGCCCGCGATCATGCTGGTGCAATTGCTCTTTACCCTCGGGGCGGCGTTCGTGCTCAGCACGCTCAACGTCTACTACCGCGACACCAGCGTCATCATGGATGTGGTCATGCAGGCGTGGTTCTTTGTCACGCCGGTGTTCTATCCCATCGACATCTTGCCCGAGTGGGCAAGCCTACTGGGCCACGCCGTGCCGGTGCGTCGGCTGATCTATATCCTCAACCCCATGGCCTCGATCGTGGCCACCTATCGTTCGGCGCTCTATGGCCAGATCGACGGCGGACCGCCGGGGCCTCCGGGCTGGGATTTCCTCACGCGTACAGCCGTGACCGCACTGGTTTGTTGCCTCGCGGGCTACTGGATCTTTCGCCGACACAGCGACCGCTTTGCCGAAGAGCTCTAGCTGGCCGCCAACAGCCCCTGATAGAGCGTGACGAGGCCGCCGGCCTGCTCGGCGATCGTCGGCCCTGGCCGGAGGTTTGCCACTAGGTTGGCGCGCAGCTCGGGATGCATGGCCAGACATTGCAGAATCTGGCTGAGCGCGCCGCTGTCGCCGGGAGGGAACAGCAGGCCATCGACCCCGTGGCGAATGCGCTGCAGCGCCCCGATGCGGCTGGCTACCACCGGCACCCCCACATAGTTCGCCTCTTGCGTCACCATGCCAAAGGTCTCGGGCCAGAGCGAGGGTACGATGAGATAGTCCAGGTCGGCCAACGCAGCACCGACCTGCTCGGGAGGCACAGGCCCCAGCAGATGAACGCCGGGATGCGTGGCGGCCAACTCCCGTAAGCGCTGAACATAACCAGGGAAGGCGTTCTCGGGACCATAGATGCGCAGCTCATGCTGAGGCGCCAAGGCGCGAAAAGCCTCGATGAGCACGTGCACGCCCTTCTGCCACGCCAGGGCGCCGATGTAGCCAAAAACCGCGTGGTCGCGCGGGGCTGCCGGTCTAGGGGGCAATTCCTTGAAGCGCGCGGGGTCGAGGCCATTGTCGAAGGCGCGCAGTCGCTCTGCGGGAAAGCCGGCAGCCACATAGATGTCGCGCGCCTGGGGGCTGGGCGTGAGCAGCAGCCCGGCCCGCAGGGCGCTGGCGCGCACGTAACGGTTTCGCCAGGCCAGAGCGGGGGCTAGGAACGGCGCCAACACGCGCACTTGCCCTGCCGGCAGCCCCTGGGCGCCAAGGAGACATGCAGCGCAACCGCGAGCCGAGGCACCGAAGCAAGGCGCGCCACCGCTTTGGACAAGCTGGCCGTTGGGGCAGATGTACCAGTAGTCGTGCAGCGTGAGCACTGTGGGGATGTCACCGCACAGCCGCAACGCCCGCGCGCTGACCCACTGCGTGTGCTGCACGTGGACGATGTCGGGCAACCAAGCCCGCAAGAAGGCCCGAAAGGCACCCTCGGTACCGAGATGGCGAAAGGTGCGCCAAAAGGCGAGCGGCGCCGGCAACCCGCGCGGGTCTGGGCGCAGGGGGCGAACCAGGGCCACGCCGTTGACTTGCGTCCGGCCGGCATCGGCGGGGTCCGCAGTCGGGCAAAAGATCGCTACTTCATGGCCGAGCGCCACGAGCTGTTGGGCCAGCGTCCAAGTATATACCTCGACGCCGCCCAAGTTTCGCGGTGGCAGCTGATGCACGACCAGGGCGATCCGCATGGTCTGCCTCGCCGCTAGTCCGCGGGCGGATGGCCGCCCAGCGCACGCTCGTAGGCGCTCTCAACCCTGTCAGCGACGGCGGGCCAGGTGTAGCGCTCGGCGACCCGCTCCCGGCCAGCGGCCCCCAGCCGATGCGCCAGCGCGGCATCGTTGACCAGGCGTTGCATGGCCCGGGCGAGCGCGGGCATGTCGCCCCAAGGCACGTGCAGTCCGTTGACCTCTTGCTCGACGACATCGTGCAGGCCGCCCACATCGGCGGCAATGACTGGCTTGCCATACTGCCAGGCCTCGAGCACCACCAGGCCAAACGACTCGACGGACGAAGGGAAGACGAGCGCCGTGCAATGGCTGAGCAACCAATGCTTGGTGCCCTCGGCCACCGGTCCGAGCAAGTGGATGGGGGCCCCGCCATCGACCAGCGCATTGGCGACCCGTACTGCCTCGGGGCTGGGCGAGCCAGCCAGCGCCAGCTGGCCAGGCACACCACGCAGGCGCAAGAAGGCGGCGGCATGCATGGCTACCAAGGCGCCCTTGTTCCGATCCACCCGGCCGAGGAATAGGAAGATGGGCGTCTCCCCTCCGCCCAGGCGCGACACAACGCGTGGGTCAGGTGGGATGGTCGCCAAATCGAGGATATCCCGTGGAGTCGCCGCGCCGACCGTATAGAGCCTGTCGGGCGACACGCCGAATTGCCGCAGACCATCGCGCTCGGTGTCGGTGAGCGGCAGCGCGGCCGCCGCCTCGACTAGCGCTCGTCGCTGATGGACCATGCTGTTGTTTCGCCAAACGCGGCTGTGTTCGGCAGCGCCCACATGCAAGAAGGGCGAGATCACGTGGGGCACCCCCGTCTGCCGAGACAGTCGTCGGCCGGCGACGATGCAGTGTTCCCAAGAGAGGTTGAAGCTGTGGATGATGTCGGGGAGCGGCAAGCGCTTGAGCTCGCTGGCCAGTCCGACGATGGGTGGGTAATTGGCGCTCCAAGCCTCTAGTGCCGGGCCGAACAGCTTGCCCCCACCTGAGGCGACGACCATCGCTTTGCGCAGCGCCAGCTGGCCCTGCCGCCCGAGGAAGGCCGGGCGCACGGGAAGCGTGATCACCCGCACACCGTCGACCATGGCCTCGCCACGCTCGACGCCTTTGGGCGTGCCATGCCAGTAGTCAGCCTGGTGCGCGGCAGCCGAGGTCACCACGGTGACCTCATGGCCGCGATGCGCTAGCTCGGTGGCCAAACCTCGGGCATAGGCTTCGCCACCACCGTGCATCGGCGGATAGCCCGGCGACAGGAGCAAGAGTCTCATTCGGGGTCTCCTGGGGCGCTAGACAGAGTGATCGCCAAGACCTGGACGCCGAGCTCACGCTCATCTGCGCCAAGGCCATAATCGCTCGGCACAAACACATCGCTGCGCAGTTCGATCTCGAGCGGGGGCTGGCCCACATTGGTGAGCGCAGGCACCGTGCCCTGCAGGGTCATCACTGTCTCACCGGCGGGGGCAACCCCTTCGGCGATGAGCTGCCCCTCGGCCCAGAGCGACACCGTGGGGTTGGGCACCTGGGTCGGCCGCTGCCCCGAGACGTTGACGCTCGCCTCCAACGTAATGGGCGCCTGATCGTCACCCGGCCAGGGGAGCTCTACCTGGGCCGAGCTTGCCGTCCACCGGTAGATGTGCCCATCTGGCGCCTGCTCGACGGCGTAAAAGCCCGCAACCAGGTAAGGATAGCTCCCGACGCCCAGCGGGATGCTGCGCTGACCAAAGCCGTCATCGACCGCGGTGACGGGCGCGAGCTGATAGACATCTACGAGAAATGTCTGCCGCGTGCGATTGGCCACGCTCGGCGGACCAGACGTCGAGCTAGAGAGCACGGGGGTATCGAATTGCGCGCCGCCCACAGAGCATAAGCTGTGGTTTGTCGGCGTCCAGTACCGCGCGTTATCGCTGTTGAGCCAGTAGACGCCTCGGCCCTGAGCCTCGGCTGTGGCGATGAGACGGTTCACCACAGGCGAGTCGGCAGCCAAGACCTCGGTGTCTTGGATGTTGTACACCATGTGTCCGTGGATCAGCGCCAAGGCCTGACCGATCTGTCGGCCAATCTGGCCGTCGTCGAGCAACAACACCGAGTGTGGCGCCAGCAAGTCATCTAGCGCGGCGAGCTGATCCCACATGCCTTGGCGCTCCTGGTGCGTCACTACAGGCAACGTGCGTTGCGCCACTCCCCAGGTGAGCACGGACATCACCGCCAGGTAGCCAGCGGCCGCCAGTCGCGGCCATACCCCCGAGCGCAACCGGCGTAGCAGCCATCTGGCCAGGCTGCCCACGGCTAGGGCATCGCCGACGGCGAGTGCGGGGAACACCAGCGGCACTGCGCGACGTATACCCCACGGGTGCACCTGGGTGACAAAACGATTGGCCGCGAACAATAAACCCATGAGCACGCCAGCCGAGCAGAGCGTCTGCAGGGCGGGTGCCTGTTGGTGCTGCAGCCAGGGCGCGCAGCAGAAGCCAATCACGGCGAGGATCAAGGCAGGGCGCGTCCAATACAGCGCCAGCCAGCCAGCATAGGTCTCGCCGAGAGGCAGTGCCAGTAGGCTCCACCCGACCAGCATGGCATAGAGCGCCGCGAGCGCGGTGGCGATCCAGGCGCGATGCCGCACCTCAGCCAGCCAATGGCAAAGCCAGCGCGCGCCAGAGCGGCAAGCGGGCACCCATACGACGGCCACGACAACACCGGCGGCCACCAGGCCTGCCAGCAGCAACGACCGGCTGGCCCCAGAGAGCACCCCGATCAAGCGGCTATAGAGATACGCCGGCGAGACCAGCAGGGCGATGGCCTGGCCCACGACGACGGCGCCGATCGCCAGCCACAGATACCGCCGCTCGTCCGACCGACGATCGCGGGTATACCAGGCCAGGCCGACCAAAAGGATGGCCGCCAGTAGCGCGCCCTCGAGCCGCGCTAAGGGTAGCAACCCGAGCGCCAACGCCTCGGCGGTGCGGAGCGCTCGTCGGGGGGCGCCCTCGGCCACGCTCGCCTCCGTGTCGAGCCACAACGTGCCCAAGATCAGCGCCTGGGTCAACGGCTCAGAGAGCAGTTGGCGGCCAAACCACACTTCCGGCAAGCTAAAGGCGAGCATCGCCGCCGCGGGCACCGCCAAGCCCCAACCACCGCTGCGCCGCAACAGGCCCAGGAAGGCGACCAGGGCAAGCAGCGTCAGCGCAGGCCCCGCCCAGATCACCGCACGTTCGCCCAGCACCCAACCAAACAGGGCGCCTGCCACCTTGGTCAGGGGGACGTAGCCGATCTCGACCTGTTGCCGAGAGAGCACCGGCTGAAAGAACGGCCCCCAAAAGCGCGTGCCGGCAGGCAGGCCTACGTTCTCGGGCAACAGGAACTGCCGCGCATAGTCCTGGAGCGCATCCCAATAGGCGGTGGTGTGGTCGGGGACGGGCAGGTCAGGGCGATCGGGCTCTAGGGGATAGAGTCCCGCATCGTCATAGGTCAACGAGCCAGTCTGCGCCAGATGGACCGCGCCCAGGGTATAGACACCCGAGTCATCGGTCACCATAAAGGTCTCTGCAGGTCGCGCCATGAGCATGGCCGCGCAGACTATCAGCAATCCTCCGGCCATGGTGCCACGCCTAAGAGACGGGCGCGGCCGGTGCTGTTTGACCGAGCGTACGCCTGGCCGCACCAAGGCGGCCAAGAGCAGGAGAGCGACGATGCCGCCCAGCAGCCAGGGATGCAAGATGCCCAGCCCAGCGAGCAGTACACCCAGCCAAGAGAGGGCGATCAAACCCAAGGCCAGCCGCGCGCCGGGCGAGAGTGAGGCTGGCTCTTGCCGAGGCCACAGCCGCCAGAGCGCTCCGCCCAAGGCCATACCCACGACGGGCAAGAGCAGATAGGCCACCAGCGCGCGGGAGAGTGCGAGCAGAGCAGCCATAGACTAGACTGCCTTTGCCGCACGAGCGGGCCGAGTGAGGCTCGCGATGCAGTCGGCGATGGCCGTGACGGTTGGGGTGGGGAGAGCATAGAG
>JBDKSN010000183.1:0-8870 GCA_039680625.1 Anaerolineales bacterium
ACGCAAGCTCGACGCCTATCGTGAGGCCCTCAAGGCAGAGACCAAGCCCCACGAAGCCGCCGGCGGCGTTGGCGCTAATGAAGAGCCAGCGCCCAGCTCGCCAACGGCAGAGGGGCCGGAAGAGCCAGCGCTAGAGCGCCAAGACAAATAGTACAAGAGAGCCTGTCGCGTTGGCGACAGGCTCTCTCTCTATCGCGTGACAAGCTCAATCCTGCCCAGTCACCTCGAGATAGCGCTGTACCTGTCGCAGCACTTGGTAGGCCTCGGCGTTCCCCGCACTGACCAGATCGTCGTTGATGAAGACCAGAGGATAGATCCGGTAGCCTGATGCAGCCTTGGCCAAGCGCGCCTTGTGCCGCTCAAAGGCTTGCAGATCGGCTACATCGTCATACTGCACCCGTACGCGATCACCATACAGGCGCTGCAGATACTCGCGAGTCAACGTAGCGGTCTCCGACGAAGACCGACGCGGCCCTCAACCGCTGCGGCAAAAGAGCTCATCGCGGCTGTTGCCTAGGATGGTGACCAAGAGCGCTGGCAGTGCTTCGGCCATAGCTGCCCTCCTCCACAATATACCCTCATGGGGTATGATTAGGTTACCACGGCCGTTCCGCGTTGTCAACAATAGGCTAAGGCACTGCACTCTTCCTTTGACACCTCCTAGTCATCATGCTAGAATCGCGTCGTAAGAGAGCAAAGCAAAACGCAAACAAACGAAGATATGACCAGACGACTCTATCGGCAAGAACGCTTTGAACGCATCTTGCACGAGCTGGACACCAGCGGTTATGCCGCCGTGGGCGACCTGGCTGCGCTGCTCGGCGTTTCAACGGTGACCATCCGCTCAGACCTGGACGCGCTCGAACAAGAGGGCGCCTTGGTGCGTACTCATGGCGGCGCGGTGCCCGTCCCTCTCGAGGGCGGGCGCTATTCGTTTGCGGTGCGGCGCGGCATTCGCGTGCCCGACAAGGAGCGGATCGGCGCTTATGCGGCGAGCCTGATCCAGGATGGCGAGGCCATCGTCATCGACGCCAGCACCACGGCCTGGCATGTGGCCCATCGTCTGGACGACAAGCGCGATATCACCGTGATCACCAACGGCCTACACGTAGCCCTAGAGCTGTTGCGTTGGCCGGGTGTCTCGGTGATGATGCCGGGCGGCGCCCTATGGCGCGAGGCCGCCGCCGTGGTTGGCCCCAGCGATGATTGGGTCCTCAAACAGGGCAATCTGCGGCGCGGGTTCTTTGGTGGGCGAGGCCTGACAGTGGCCGAAGGGCTCACCGATGCCAGCCCCGACGAGGCAGCGCTCAAGCGCCAGTTCTTTGCCGCCGTGCGTGAAGTCAACGTCATTCTCGATTCGAGCAAACTTGGTAAGGTGTCTTTTGCCCCGGTCGTGCCCATTACAGGCATCCATCGCGTGATCACCGACAGCGAGGCCGATGAGCAAGTAGTGGAGAGCCTGCGCGAGCAGGGCGTTGAAGTGGTCATCGTCTGATCTAGGGCCATGGATGGAGGACGATATGCCGGACGAATCTTATCGCCTACTCACCGATACCTTGGCGTCTCGCGGCATCGATGTTGAAAGCGTGCAGGCCGCGCTCAAGCGTCAGCGCATCGAGACCCCCTCCTGGGGCTATGCCGACTCGGGCACGCGGTTCAAGGTGTTCACCCAGGCCGGGGCAGCGCGCACCGTCTATCAAAAGCTCGACGATGCCGCTCAGGTGCATCGCTACACGGGCATTGCTCCTTCGGTGGCCTTGCACATCCCGTGGGATAAGGTGCCGAACTATGGCGAGCTAGCGGCCTATGCACGGTCGGTTGGCCTAGAGTTGTGCGCCATCAATCCCATCCTGTTTCAAGAGCAAGAGTACAAGCTGGGCAGCCTGTGCAACCCCGATGGCGAGATTCGCCACCAGGCGGTCGAGCATATCCTCGAGTGTATCGAGATCGCCAAGACGGTCGGCTCGCAGGTGATCAGCCTGTGGCTCGCCGATGGCACCAACTATCCCGGCCAAGACGACATGCGCGCGCGCCGACATCGCCTGTTGGCCGGCCTACAAGAGACCTATGCCGCCATGCCGGCGCCGATGCGCTACCTCATCGAGTACAAGTTCTTTGAGCCAGCCTTCTACCACACCGATCTGGGCGATTGGGGCATGGCTCTGACGATGTGCCAGAAGCTCGGCGAGCGCGCCCAAGTCTTGGTCGACCTGGGGCACCATCCGCTGGGCACGAATATCGAACAGATCGTCTCGATCTTGATCGATGAGGGACGGCTGGGGGGCTTTCACTTTAACAGTAAAAAGTACGCCGACGACGACCTGACCGTCGGCTCGATCAACCCCTATGAGCTGTTCTTGATTTTCAACGAGCTCGTCGCGGGAGAGCTCGATCCGGCCGTGAACATGAATGTGGCCTACATGATCGACCAAAGCCACAACATCAAGCCCAAGATCGAGGCCACTATCCAATCCGTGCTCGTGTGTCAGGAGACCTATGCCAAGGCGCTAATCGTAGACCGCAACACGCTGACCCAAGCTCGCCTCAACGGCGATGTGGTGTTGGCCGAAGAGACCCTCCTCGACGCCTATCGCACCGATGTGCGCCCTATGCTCCGCGTGGTACGGGAAGAGATGGGCCTTTCGCCCGACCCACTGGCCGCCTTCCGCGCCAGCGGCTATTGGGAGCGCGTCAGTGCCGAGCGCGGCGGCGCAGCGAGCAGCAAGACCGGTTATCAGGGGGCTTAGCATGACCGCAAATGCCGAGACGATTCTGCAACAGCTCGTCACTATGTCTCTCAGCCTGGCACGCCCGGATCGCGATCTAGTGATTCTGGGCGAGGGCAACACCAGCGCAGCTGTGGACGATGGCACCTTTTACGTCAAAGCCAGCGGCTATCAGTTGCCCCAAGCCACGCCAGCCGCGTTCGTGCGCCTGCACACAGCCCCTACGGCAGCCATCGCCGATCGCGAGACCATGACCGATGCCGAGTTCAAGGCAGCCCTCGATGCGACCAAGGTCGACCCCTGTGATGCCCGCCGGCCCTCGACCGAGACAGTGCTGCATGCCATCGCCCTGGGTGAGTTCGGGGCGCGTTTTGTAGGGCATACCCACCCCATCGCCGTCAACACCATCATGTGCTCGGTGGCGGCTGAAGAGGCTTTCCGCGGGCGTCTGTTTCCCGATGAGATCGTCGTCTGCGGCCCTGCGCCCGCCTATGTGCCTTACACCGACCCCGGCTTTGAACTGGCGCGCAAGACGCGCGAGGTGTTGCGGCGCTATGCCGATGAATACGGCCAGCCGCCGCGCGTGATCGTCATGCAGAATCACGGCCTCATCGCCTTGGGCGGCTCCGCCCAGGAAGTAGACAGTATCACCGACATGTTCGTCAAGACCTGTCGGGTGCTGGCCGGCACCTATGCGCTTGGTGGCCCACACTTTCTGTCGGGTGCCAACGTCGACCGCATTCACACTCGCCCCGATGAGATCTACCGTCGCCGCGAGCTCAAGCTCAGCTAGGCGGATGCCAGGAAAGGGACAAAGGACATGAGCAAGATCACAGCCTATCGTCGTGCCGAAGGCCCGCTGCCCAAACAGCATTGGTTGTGGCCGCTCTATGGCCAGGGGATCGAGAATCTGGGCCAGGACGATCGCCCCATCCTGGTCGATATGCCCACTTGCGGCCCTGACGAGCTGCTGGTGCGCCATGATGCCGTAGGCCTCTGTTTCTCTGACACCAAGGTGATCGCCGCGGGCGAGCACCATCCCCGCCTGGCAGGGCGCGACCTCAAGGCGAACCCCGTCGTCTTGGGGCACGAGGTGGCGCTCACCGTGGTCCAGGTGGGGGCGAACCGCCAAGATCGCTTCAAGCCGGGCGACCGCTTCATCGTGCAAGCCGACATCTATTATCACGGGGTGGGCATCGCCTACGGCTATGCGATGCAAGGTGGGTTGTCGCAATACAACGTGATCGGTAAAGAGATCCTCGACGGCGACGAAGGCTGCTATCTGTTACCTGTCGAGCCCCGGATGGGCTATGCCCAATCCGCGTTGACCGAGCCGTGGGCCTGTGTCACGCGCGCCTATGATGTGGTCTATCGCGTCGGCTGGAAGCCGCAAGGCCGGGTGCTCATCGTGGCTGGGCCAGCGGCGACGGGCAACGAGCGCCTGGGCAAGCCCTATGCTGCCGGGCAGGGGCCGAGCAACGTCGTCACGTTGGGCGTGCAAGGTCCCCTGGTGGCAGACCTTCAGATCGCCGCGGCGACGGATGGCTTCGCCCTAGAGAGCATTGCCTCTCTGGACGAGTTGGCTGGCCCCACCTTTGATGATGTAGTCATCCTGGGCGGAGACGCCGCCCTTTATGAAGCACTCGAACCACTGGCTGGCAAAGACGCACTGGTCTGCCTGGTGGGCGCGCAGGGCTATACCGAGCCCGCCAAAGTGGATGTCGGCCGTCTGCACTATGACAACCTCGCCCTCGTCTCGACGACCAGCGACGAGATCGATAGGGCCTACGAGCCTATCCGCACCCAGCTCAAGCCCGGAGGCGCAGTGGCCATGCTCGGCGTGGCCGGCCCCATGGGGCAGATGCACTTTCAGCGCGCGCTGCAACTCACCGGCGGCCCCAAGCTGCTCGTCGGCACCGACCTGCTGCCTGAGCGCCTCCAGGCGCTCTATGACAAGTTCCAGGCCGTGATCGAGTCAGAGCGTCAAGACACCCAAGTCGTACTCAAGTCTCCGCCAGACCGCGATACCAAGGCCTTCAACGACAGTCTGGTGGCCCTCACGGGAGGCGCTGGCTTTAGCGACATCGTCGTCCTCGCGCCCAGCACCGGCGTGGTGGCAGGAGCCGTGCCCATGCTCGCGCCCGGCGGCACGATGATCGTGTTTGCCGGCCTGCCCAAAGGCTCGTTGGCCCCCATCGACCTGCGCCGTGTGGTCGAGCGGAACCTGCACTTTACCGGCACCAGTGGCTCGGGCCTGAGCGACCTGCGGTCCATGCTCAACGAGGCCCAGTGCGGCCGTCTAGACCCGAACCTGTCGGTCGTGGCCATCGCAGGGCTGAGTGACGCGAAAAAGGGCCTGGACGGGGTGATGCATCAGCGATTCCCCGGCAAGGTCGTGATCTACCCTCAAGTGCTCGACTTTCCCTTGACGACGCTGGCCGAGCTCAAGGAGCGGCTCCCCGGCGTCTATGCCAAGCTGGGGCCAAACGAGTCGTGGACGGTAGCCGCTGAAGAGGCCTTTTTGGAGGAACTGTTGCCATGACACAGGTTCTCGACTGCAAACGTCTCGTGGGCAAGACGGCCCTGGTTACGGGCGCGGCGCAAGGGTTGGGTGAGGCCTTGGCCCGCCGGTTGGCTCGCGAGGGGGCCGACGTGGTCATCGCGGACATCGCCGACGAGGCCGCGCAGGCGGTCGCCGCTTCGATCATTGCCGACACCGGGCGACGCGCCTTTGCCGCCCACGGCGACGTCACCAACCTCGCCGAGATGGAAGCACTGTGCCAACGTGTGGTTACGGAGTGGGGCCACCTGGACATCGCCGTTTCGAATGCCGGCATCTTGACCGCCGGTGCGATCACCGAGATCGATCCTGCCCGTTGGGAGAGGGTCATCCAGGTCAACCTGATCGGCTATTTCAACGTGGCACGCGCCGCGGCGCAAGTGATGATCCCCCAACGGAGCGGCGTGATCATCCAGATCAACAGCAAGTCGGGCAAGAAGGGCAGCAGCAAGAACTCGGCCTATGCGGCCAGCAAGTTCGGTGGCATCGGCCTGACGCAATCGCTGGCCCTCGAGTTGGCCGAGCACAACGTACGCTGCAACGCGATCTGTCCCGGCAACCTGCTCGACTCGCCCCTGTGGGTGAACAGCCTCTATAGCCAATATGCCAAGCGGTGGGGCATCACCGAGGCCGAAGTCAAGCAAAAGTACATCGACCAAGTGCCGATGAAACGGGGCTGCACTTACGACGACGTGGCGAATGTCTTGGTGTTCCTGGCCTCCGACGAGTCGGCCTACATGACGGGCCAGGCGATCAACGTCACCGGCGGTCAGGAGATGCACTAGCTCTGGCGATGATTTACACGGTCACCCTCAACCCATCGCTGGATCGCACGCTGCACTATACCCATCTGGTATTGGGCGCGGTGAACCGCGCCACCAGTGCGCGCACCGACTTGAGCGGCAAAGGCGTCAATGTCTCTGCGGCGCTGCGCAGCCTGGGCCTGACCTCGACCATCTGCGCCTGCGTGGGCGGGGCCACCGGCCGGGCCTTGGCCGAAGGCCTGCGCGACCAGGGCTATGACACCGCCCTCGTCAACGTGACCGGCGAGACGCGCAGCAACGTGACGGTGATCGACGATGCCACCGGTGTGGCGACCAAACTCAACGAGCCTGGCCCCGCCATGTCGCCCGCGGCGCTGGCCGAGATGGAGCAACTGCTGCTCTCTCGGGTGGCGCCAGGAGACTGGTACGTGTTCTCGGGCAGCCTGCCCCCTGGCGCGCCCGTCGACACCTATGCGCGCCTGATCGCGGTGTTGCACAAGCGAGGGGCCTTGACTGCGCTGGACACGAGCGGCGAGGCCCTTGCCTGGGGATGTCGCGCCGGGCCAGATCTCGTCAAGCCCAACGAGTACGAAGCCGCTGAACTGTTGCCCAGCGATGCCACTCAAGATTGGGTGCAACGTGTGGCGGCCATTCGTGCGCTGGGGCCGCAGCGGGTGCTCCTCACGCGAGGAGCCGCCGGCGCCTTGTGGGCCGACGCCGAGGGAGTATGGGCCGGCGCCGCGCCTGCTATTCATGAGGTGAACAACGTGGGGGCTGGCGATGCGGCGCTTGGCGGAGCAGTGTATGCGCTCCACGCCGGCAAAGCCTCCCCGGAGTGCTTGCGTTGGGCGCTGGCCCTGGGCAGCGCTAAGGCGGCCACCGATGGCACGGCCATGCCCGAGCGCGAGACCATCTTGCACATGCTCGACAAGATCGCAGTGCGCCGTCTCGCCTGAGCGGGCGTCGCGCGAATTCAAACAAGGTAGAGGAACATGACCGAGAGAACGGCTGGAAGCGCAATGCCACCAGAGCTGACCAAGCAGCAGTTGTTGGACATGCTGCGGCGCATGTGGGAGATCCGCATCTTTGAGAACACGGTGTACGATCTGTTGGGACAGAACACCATCAAGGGCGCCTCGCACCTATACGCGGGCGAAGAGGCCGTGGCCGTTGGGGCCATCCAGGCCCTACGCGACGATGATCTGATCACCAGCACGCATCGCGGACATGGCCATTGCCACGCGCGCGGCGACAGCCTCGCCATAGGCCCTGAGGCCAAGCAAGAGCACCTCAACAAGATGATGGCTGAACTATGCGGCCGCGCCACGGGCTATTGCGGCGGCCGGGGGGGCTCGTTGCACATCGCCGACGTGGAAAAGGGCAACTTGGGCGCCACGGGCATCGTCGGGGGCAACATCCCCGTGGCCACGGGCGCCGGTCTCTCGATGAAGCTGCAAGGGCTAGACCGCTGCGTGCTCTGTTTCTTTGGCGATGGTGCCACGAACACGGGCAACTTTCACGAGTCGCTCAACCTGGCCTCGGCGTGGAAGCTGCCGGTGATTTATGCCGTCGAGAACAACCTCTATGGCATGTCGGTGCCCTTTGCCAAGGTCAGCGCGACGCCCGATGTAGCCGCACGCGCTGCGGCCTATGACATGCCCGGCATCGTGCTCGATGGCATGGACCCCCTCGCCGTCTACGAGGGCGTCTGGGCGGCGCTAGACCGCGCCCGTCGAGGACAAGGCCCCACACTGATCGAGTGCAAGACCTATCGCTGGTATGGGCACTCGCGCTCTGACCCGCGCGTCTATCGCACCAAGGAAGAGGAACAGGCCTGGCGCGACCGCGACCCCATCCCCAACCTTGCCCGGCGCCTGGTCGAACAGGGCATCGCCACGCGTGAAGAGGTAGACGCAATCGAGGCGGGCGCCGAAAAAGCCGTCGCCCAAGCCACCGAGTTCGCCCTGGCCTCGCCCATGCCCGACCCGGCAGAGCTGGAGAAGGACGTCTATGTGCTCAATCCGCCCACGCCCGACCAGATCGAGGCTGAGAAGCGGCTGCGTGAGCGCGTGCGCAGCAATGCCAACATGCGGCAGCAACCCTAGTGGGAGGCCATCCGCGATGCGTTGCGTGAAGAGTTCCTGCGCGACCCTCGCGTCTTTTTGATGGGCGAGGACGTGGGCCTCTATGGCGGTGCATATGGCGCCACTCGCGGGCTGTTCCAAGAGTTCGGCGAGCAGCGCGTGCTCGACACGCCGATCTCGGAAGCCTTGATCGGTGGCATGGCCGTTGGCGCCGCAATGACGGGCCTCCGGCCAGTGGCCGAGTTCATGTACATTGACTTTACCCCATTGGCGATGGACCAAATCGCCAACCAGGGAGCCAAGAACCGCTATATGTTTGGCGGCAAGACCCGCGTGCCTATGGTGATCCGCACCGAGGGCGGCGCCGGCCGCAGCATCGCCGCGCATCACTCGCAGAGCCTCGAAGCGCTTTGGACCCACTTCCCGGGCATCTATGTCGTCATGCCCTCTACGCCCTATGACGCCAAAGGCCTGCTCAAGAGCGCCATCCGCGACGATAACCCGATCATGTTCATCGAGCACAAGATGCTCTATGGCCTCAAGGGACCGGTGCCCGAAGAGGACTATACGATCCCCTTGGGGGTAGCTGACGTCAAGCGCGAAGGCACCGATGTGACTTTGATCTCGTACTCGCGTATGGTGTTGCGCTGCCTCGAAGCTGCCGAGAAGCTGGCCGCCGAGGGCATCAGCGCCGAAGTGGTCGACTTGCGTACGCTCAAGCCGCTGGACATCGAGA
>JBDKSN010000184.1:0-7429 GCA_039680625.1 Anaerolineales bacterium
GGCTCGAACCTGTTCGGCGACATCCTCACGGACCTGGGCGGGGCCTTGCAGGGCAGCTTGGGCATCCCTCCGAGTGGCAATATCAATCCCGAGCGGCGCTACCCTTCGCTGTTCGAGCCGGTCCACGGCTCGGCACCAGACATCGCCGGCAAGGGCATTGCCAATCCCATCGCCGCTATCTGGGCAGCGAGCATGATGCTCGATCACTTGGGCTACCCCGATTGCGGCGCGCTGTTGTTGGCGGCGATCGAGGCCGTGACCGCCGAGGGGCACGTGCTGACTCCCGACCTGGGCGGCCAGGCCACGACGGCTGAGGTGGGCCAGGCAATTTGCGCTCGGCTCAGGGCGCTCGCGCACTGATGGAAGGCCAAGACGAGGCGCCCCAACGCCAGCCAGGTGGGCCGACAACCGTGAGGAACCGGCGCGACCCACGCTATGCGCTCTATCGCCTGCAGATGGGGCTGCGGCGGGCCACGGCCATCTCGGTTCCTGAGCAACGCAACGAGCGGCTGCTCTACACCGACATGATCTTCCAGGCCCTGCTCGAAGCCGGGCCGATCGCGTTTGTCGCCGTCTATCTGGTGCGGCTCGGTGCAGCCGATTGGCTGGTCGGCCTCCAGTCTTCACTGCCCGCGCTGGTGACCATGCTCGCCGTCTTGCCGGCGGGCGCGTTCGTGCAAAAGCGGCGAGACCTTATTGGCATCGCCAAAGGCTCGCACCTGTCGTATCGCATCTGCATCGCCCTCATGGCCATGGCGGCCTTTTTTCCCAATAGCGCTGCCTGCTACATCGTTGTCCTCTTGCAGTCGTTGGCCTCTGCGCCCGGTGCGCTGGCGAACGTCTCGGTGACCACCATCCTCGGCGTGGCTACCACTCCTACCCGTCGCCCCAAGATGCTCAGTACCCGTTGGGCGGTGCATGGCCTGTTTTCGGCGGTGATCGGTTTCCTGGCCGGACAGTGGCTCGACTGGGCACCGTTCCCGCGGAACTATCAGCTTCTGTTCGTGACGAGCATTCTGGCTGGCCTGGGCAGTTGGATCGTGCTCGGCAAACTGCGGCTGCCCGCGCTTCCCGATGCGCCCAGGCGCGCCGCGCGCAGCATCAGCGTCAAAGAGACGATTGCGCTCGTTCGCCAACACGTCCCCTTTCGTAATTTCCTCATCTCGGACTTTGTCCTGCGAATTGGCACGTTTCTGCCGATGGCGCTCTTTTCGATCTACAAGGTGCGCGATCTGGGCAGTTCGGATGCGTGGCTGGGGGTCTTGCTCACCGTAGAGCGCGTGCTCTCGGTGGTGACCTATCTACTGCTGAGCCGCTATGGCTCTCGCCCTTGGGTGCGCAAGCACCTGTGGCTGGGCTGTCTCGGCGTGAGCCTATATCCCATCAGCACGGCTATCGCCGAGACGCCTCAGGCGCTGTTGCTCTCGTCGTTCATCTCGGGCACCTTCTTCCCAGCGATGAACCTGTTCTTGACCGACACGCTCTATGCCGTCTCGCCTGAGGAGCACCGGCCGACCTTTGTGGCCACTGACTCGTTTGCCGTCAACCTGACGGCCTTTGTCGCGCCGCTCGCAGGCACCTGGTTGGCCGGGTGGATCGGCATTCGGCAGGCTCTGGTGGCGTGCACTATCGTGCGCGCGCTGGGTGTGCTGGTGATGTGGCAATTGGGCGTGACTGGCCATAGGCGTCGGGGAGCCGCGCCTGTGGCGTCCACGGACTAGACGAAAGAGCCGTCGCTATTGCGACGGCTCTGCTTGTGCTCAGTGTGCGAGTCGCTAGTGGCCCACAAAAGCCAGCACTCGCACCTTGACGTCTGCCTCATTGAATCCCAGCTCTTTCGCCAACACCTCATAAGGGGCCGAGCGGCCGTAGGTGTCTTGGGTGATCATGAGCGCGTCGGGGCCAACGATGTCGCCCCAGCCAAAGCGGGTCGCCGCCTCGATGACCACTTTCTTGGCCTCGGCGGGGATCAGACCCTGGCGAAAAGCGGCATCTTGTTGCATGAACCGCTCACGCGACGGCATCGAGATGACGCGCGCCGCCTTGCCCACGGCGGTGAGCGCCTCGAACGCGCTCATCGCCAGGTACAGCTCTGACCCCGTGCCTACCAGAACGACCTGAGGCGCTCGGCCGGGCGTCTCGGCGACCACATAGGCGCCTCGGTTGAACGCCGCCACGTCGAACGGCGTCTGCCGCGCGATGTCGGGCACCGACTGGCGCGTGAGGATCAGCGCGGTCGGACCTTGCTGATTGCGCAGAGCCATCGCCCAGGCGGCCGCCACCTCGAAGCAATCGGCCGGGCGAATCACGGTAAGCCCGGGGATCAGGCGCAACGAGGGGATTTGCTCCACCGGCTCGTGCGTGGGTCCGTCCTCGCCCACAAAGATGCTGTCGTGGGTAAAGACATAGATCACGGGCAGCTTCATGATGCTAGCCAGGCGGATAGGCGGCCGCATATAGTCGGCGAATACCAAGAAGGTGGCGCCATACGGCCGGAAGCCGCCATAGAGCGCGATGCCGTTCAGGATCGAACCCATGCCGTGCTCACGCACGCCAAAGTGAAAGTTTCGCCCGCTGAAATCGTCGCGCGAGATATCGCCCCAACCATCGAGCGTCGTGTTCGTCGAGGGCGAGAGGTCGGCCGAGCCACCGACCAGGTTGGGCACCAGCTGAGCGATGCGCTGCAACAGCTCGCCGCTCAAACGGCGCGTGGCGTTCGTCTTGGGGGGCACGGCCGCGAGCAGCTGTTCTTCGAGGTCGTCGGGCAGAGCCAGCTCCTTCGCTCGGGCATAATCCTCGGCCAGCCTTGGGTGAGCCTGCTGCCAGCGAGCAAAGTCTGCCTGCCAGGAATCGTACCCGGCCTGCAGTTCAGCGCGGCGCTCGGCATAGAGCGCAGACACCTCCGGAGGCACATAGAAGGCAGGTTCGGCCGGCCAGCCCAGGTTGGCCTTGGTCGCGGCCAGTTCCGCGGCGCCCAGCGGCGAGCCGTGGGCCTCGGCCGTGTTGGCCTTGTTCGGGCTGCCCCAGGCGATGGTGGTCCGCGCGACGATCAGCGTAGGGTGTGCCTTGTCGGCCTGGGCCTGCAGAATGGCCTGCTCGGCGGCAGCCTGGTCATGCCCGTCGATGTGGAGCACTTGCCAGCCATAGGCCTCAAAGCGCTTGGCGCGATCTTCGGTAAAGGCCAAGCTCGTTGGCCCCTCGATGCTGATCCGGTTGTCGTCGTAAAAGTAGATGAGGTTGCCAAGGCCCAGGTGGCCAGCCAACGAGGCCGCCTCGGACGACACACCCTCCATCAGATCGCCGTCGCTGACGATGCCATAGATGTAATGATCGAACAGCGGCAGATCGGGCGTGTTGTAGCGCGCCTGGGTCATCTTGGCGGCGATGGCCATGCCCACGCCATTGGCAAAGCCTTGCCCCAAAGGGCCGGTGGTGGTCTCGACGCCCGGCGTCTCACCAACCTCGGGATGCCCGGGCGTCAGGCTGCCCCACTGGCGAAAGCGCTTGAGCTCTTCGAGGGGCAGAGCATAGCCCGAAAGGTGCAGCAGGGCATACAACAGCATCGAGCCATGCCCGGCAGAGAGGATGAAGCGATCGCGATTGGGCCAGTGCGGGTCGGCGGGGTTGTGCCGCAAGAAGCGCGTCCACAATACGGTGGCATAGTCGGCCGCGCCCATGGGCAGCCCAGGATGTCCACTCTTGGCCTTTTCGACAGCGTCAGCGGCCAACATGCGGACCGTGTTGGCAGCCAGGCGGTATACCTCAGGTGATGCTGCGGCCATAGGTCACTCCTCATCATCGGTCTCTGCTCGTCGCAGCCGAGCGCTCAGCGGAACCTCTGCGCTTGGTGCAGGCGGCAGTGGCCCCTATAATACCATGTTATGGAGCGAGAAGGCCAACATGTATCTTGAGCCGCGTCGACAGCAGGCCAGGCGACCTTTGTGGCCCTGGCTGCTATCGGTCGTCATTGCCTTTGCGCTCGCCTGGTTGCTGTATAGCCGGCAGCGCGCCATCGTGGAGGCCGTGCGCGGCCCCTTGCCCACGCCCACGCCTACCGAGATCAGCATGGTCGAATATGTCGCGCTGGGCGATGAACGCTTTGCCGCTGGCAGTTACGATGAGGCGCTTGCCGCCTACATCCGCGCCACAGAGCTGGATCCGTCCTCGGCGGTCGCCTATGCCCGTTGGGCGCACATCCTCGTCTTGCGTTCGCGGCTCGAAGAAGCCGAGCAGATCGCCCGTCGGGCGGTGGAGCTAGACGCCGAATCGGCCGAGGCTCAGGCCATCTTGGGTTTGACGCTGGACTGGAACGGTAAGCCGGCTGAGGCGATCAGCGCCTGCCTGAAGGCGACGACCATTGATCCGAACGACGCGCGGGGCTATGCCTGCCTGGCCGAGGCCTATGGCGATTATGGCAACGTGCCCGAGGCAGTCAAGATGGGCGAGCGCGCCATCGAGTTGGCCCCCAACGATGCGTTGGTGCATCGCTCGTATGCCTACACCTTTGAAGTGCGCGGCATGTATCGCGAGGCCGTTCGTGAATACCAGGTGGCTACGAGCCTCAACCCGCGCCATGCCTCGCTCTATCTGGATATTGGGCGCAATTTGCGCGCTCTGGGCGATCTGGATGAGGCCACCTATCACTTTCAACGGGCCACTCAGGTGGATCCAGGCTTTCCGCTGGGCCATGATCAGCTCGGATGGACCTATTACTCGCAGGGGCTCTACGCTATGGCCATCACCGAGTTCGAGAAGGCCATCGAACTAGACCCCACCTTTGGCCTGGCCTATGGCCATCTCGGCGTGACCTACTATGTGCAGCGTAACTATGAAGAGGCGATCGTTAGGCTGAATCAGGCCATCGAGATCATGGGGCCGACCGAGGAATATGCCTACACCTTGGGCTATGCCTACGCTTATCTGGATGATTGCGCCCAGGCCCAGGCCTGGTTCGAAAAAGCGCTCGAGATCAACCCTGCCTCGACCACCGCGCAGCAAGGGCTGACCTTTTGCCAATGAGGTGATCGGGAGGAATCTATGTCGCGTCAGAGTAAGAAACGGAATCAGATCATCGTCTGGGTGTTGAGCGTGCTCGTCGCCCTCAGCATGACCTGTGGCTTTATCACCTATCTTGTGCCGGCACGGGAGGCGCGGACGCCCACGCCGACGCCCACGCCGACCATCGTGCTCACGCCGACCCCGGCCGATTGAGCATTGCCCGATCGCTGTGCAGGGATGTCGTTCACCTAGTAGCAAGAAACAAGCTTTATGACCAACGGTCTGTCTACACAACCTGTGCGTTGCGGGGCATGTTGCCCCTCCGGATCGCGCCTCATTCAGCGCCGATCCATAGGCATCCTCGTCGCCCAGTGTTCGCGGCGCAGGATGCGCCTCTACGTTAGCGAGGTGCCCAGTGTTCTTTGACCAAGCCACGATCACTGTGCGCGCCGGTCGGGGTGGTGATGGCGCCGTCTCTTTTCGCCGGGAAAAGTTCGTCCCCCTTGGTGGACCCGACGGCGGGCACGGCGGCGATGGAGGCGACGTCGTGTTGCGCGTCGATCCGCAGCTCAACACGCTCGTGCGCTTTTCGCGACAGCGCCACTTTATCGCCGAGGATGGCGGCCATGGCCAGGGGCAGCGCAAACACGGCGCCTCGGCGCCGACGCTGTATGTCGACGTGCCCGCGGGGACGGTGGTCCGCGATCGTGACACGGGCCAGGTATTGGGCGACCTGACTACACCCGGGCAGACGCTCTTGGTGGCCAAAGGCGGTCGCGGTGGGCGGGGCAACGAAGCCTTCAAAAGCCCCACCCGACAGACGCCACGCTTTGCCGAGAAGGGCGCCCCCGGCCAAGAGCGCGTGCTCAGCCTCGAGCTCAAGCTGATCGCCGACGTGGGCCTCTTGGGCAAGCCCAACGCGGGCAAGTCGACGTTGCTCGCGAGCATCAGCGCCGCGCGGCCCAAGATCGCGGACTATCCCTTCACCACCCTGGAACCCAACCTGGGCGTGGTGTGGCTCGATACCCACGAGTTCGTCGTCGCCGACATCCCAGGGCTGATCGAGGGCGCTGCCGATGGCGCCGGCCTGGGCCACGAGTTCCTGCGCCATGTCGAGCGCACTCGCCTGTTGGTGCACCTGCTCGACGGCTCGGCGCCCGACCCGTTGGCAGACTATGAGGCCATCAACGCCGAGCTGGCTCGCTATAGCGCGCGGCTCGCCGCCAAGCCCCAGCTCGTGGTGCTCAACAAGATCGACCTACCCGAGGCTCGCGCGCGCATCGCCGCGGTCGAGGCGGCCCTCGCCCCTCAGCCAGTGTACGCCATCTCGGGCGCCACCGGCGAGAACGTGCAGGCGTTGTTGTGGGCCATTGTGCAACGGCTGCAGGAGCTTCCTGCCGAGGAGCAGGCAGAGGAGCAAGTGCCCGTGCTGCGCCCTGCGGAAGAGCGCGAGAGCAAGCGCTATACCGTCGAAAAGCTTGGTGAGGGGCTGTATCGCCTATCGGGCGAAGAGATCGAGCGTATCGCCGCCATGACCGATTGGAACAGCGACGAGGCTATGGAGCGCTTTTGGCGGATCATGGTGGCGCGCGGCATCGCGACGACCATGGCGGAAGCGGGCGTCTCGCTGGGCGACACCGTGCTCATCGGCGACTATGAGCTCGAATGGCAGTGAGCGGCCGATGAGCGAGCGCCTGGGCGTATTCGGCGGCACCTTTGATCCCATCCACGTCGGGCATCTGATCATCGCCCAAGAGGCCTATGACCGCCTTGGGCTGAGCCGTGTGGTGTTCGTACCCGCCCGGGTGTCTCCGCTCAAGCGCAGCACGACGCTGTTCAGCCCTGAACGACGCGTCGAGATGGCGTGCGCCGCCGTGGCCTCAGATCCGCGCTTTGCCGTGAGCACCGTCGACCTCGACCGGCCGGCACCCTCATATACGGTCGACACGCTGAGGCTCATCCGCGAGCAGGTTGCCGCGGATGCACAGCTCTATTTCATCCTGGGGGTAGACTCGTTGCTCACCTTTGGCCATTGGTACCAGCCCGAAGAGATCATCCGCCTGGCTCGCCTGGCCGTGATCACCCGCCCGGGATACACACTGGATCTGGCGAGCCTCGACCGCCAACTGCCGGGCCTGGCTGCTGCGAGTGACGTCATCGAGGGCGTTCAGGTAGGCATCTCGGCCACCGACCTTCGCCAGCGGCTGCAAAGTGGCGCTTCGGTGCGCTATTACGTCACCGAGCCTGTGTGGTCGCTGCTACAGCGCTATCAGAGTGAGGATCGATGAGCGAGTTGGCCCTCGACCTTTCGACCGCTTGCCTGGCGCCCCTGACGTTGCCCCATGTCGCGCAAGTGGCGGCGCAGGCGGGCTATCACGGCCTCGAGCTGGTGCTTGGGCCGGACTATCTCGTCCGCGGGCCGGCTTGGATG
>JBDKSN010000185.1:0-4887 GCA_039680625.1 Anaerolineales bacterium
TATTGCACTTGCAGGTAGGCGTAGCGTTTGTCGATGGCCATCTTCTTGGTCGGCATGGTTCCTCGGTAACATTTTCAAATGAGTGAACCATACCCCTTCGGTAACATTTTAGGCGAGTGAACACATCCCCTGGCGCGGTTGTAGCCACAGTGCTATCCTGCGCCGGACGGAATGCCACGCGCCACCACCGGGCAAGCCGGTGCGTGCTCGGCCATCGCTGCCTGCAGTGCGGACCGGTTGCGAGCACAGCCACTACCCGCGCTCTTGCCGAGATCGCGACTGTATGAGCCACCTGATACCGTTTCTGGGGGTGCACAAGCATGGACAAGGATCGTTCCCGAGACCTCGCCGAGAGTCTGAGGATCTCGCCCATGCCCGTGATCTTGCTGCTGGCCGTGCCGGCCGTCGTGATGTCCATGGGCGCCTTCAGCCTGCCGCACCCCCACCAAGCACTGATCCTGGCCCTATGCACCTACGCAACGGTGTTGCTCTTACTGGGCTGTAACGCCCTGCGTCCGACCTATGCCCCCTACGCCACCTTGTGCGCCTATCTGGCGGTCATCGCCGCTGGTGCACTCGTCACCGAGATGCCCTCCCTTTGGATACTCTGTTGCGCCGTCACCGTCCTCGCCGCAGCGCTCGCGGGAAACCGCGTCGCGATCTACACCGGCATACTGGTAGCTGCAATCTATGCGGGGTTGGGCCTGGCAAGCGTACTCGATTGGCGCCTGGCCGCACCGACCATCGTCCTGGATCTGGGGTTAGTCGCGACCCTAGCGGCGCTGCTACAACCCGTCTACACCCTGGCATACTGGTCATATGAACGGTATGACCGCGCCCAAGTGCTGCTGGATGAAGCCCGTAACCGCCAGGCTGAGCTGAAACAGACCATCGACGCACTGGCCCATGCCAACCGCGAGTTGGCGCTGGCCCACGACCGCATCGTTGCCCTGCGCCAGGTGGCTGAAGATGCCAGGCGCACCAAGTCGACCTTTGTCTCCAATGTCAGCCACGAGTTCCGCGCGCCACTCAACATCATCATCGGCCTGGCCGAGATCCTACTCGATGCCGAGCAGGTCTATGGCCAGCCGCTGCCTCCAGAGGCCCGCGAGGACATCGCTATCCTCTACCGCAACTGCCAGCATCTGCACGACCTGGTCAATGACGTGCTCGACCTGAGCCAGATCGAGTCCGGGCAGCTCGCCCTGCGGCGCGAGTGGGTTGATCTGAGTGACATCCTGGCCAGTGCTGCTGAGATCGTGCGTCCCTTGGCCTCGACCAAGGGACTGTCGCTCGAGCTGCAAGTATCCCCAGGCCTCTACGCCTACTGCGACCCGCGCCGCATCCGCCAGGTGATCCTCAACCTCGTCAGCAATGCCGCACGTTTTACCGAGCACGGCGGGATCGTGATCGACGCCCACCAAGAGGGCGACGAGATCTTGGTGAGCGTGCAGGACACCGGCCCGGGCATCGCTCTGGATGACGTCGAGCGAATCTTTGAGCCGTTTCAGCAGTCCGCCACGGCTGGCGCCGTGTTGGGCAAGGGCAGCGGCTTGGGCCTGGCGATCAGCCGCGAGTTTGTCCGCATGCACGACGGACAGATCTGGGTGGAGACCAAGCCGGGCGAGGGCAGTACGTTCGCCTTTCGCCTGCCGGTGCAGCCGGGCGCTGGCCCCATAGTGCCTGCCGAGCGATGGATCACCTCCGCTTGGTATGACCACGTGCGCACCACCCAAGTGCCCACCGAGACCTTGGGCGACCGCGTGATCGTCTGCGACACGACTGGGCGTCTGGCAGGGGTCATCGAGCGGTATGCTGGAGACATGGAGCCGGTATTGGTCCCCAGCCGTCAGCAAGTTGCCTCTGCGTGCCAAGACCTGACCGCACGGGCCGTGTTGCTCTGCGCCAATGGGGCCGAAGAGTTGCTGGGTGACATGCAGACTCTTGGAGGAACGCTGCCGGGAACGCCCATCGTCGGCATCGTTCTACCAGCCACACCTCCCCAGGAAGACTTGGGCGGCGCGCTGGCGTATAACACCAAGCCGGTCTCCATCGACAGCCTGGTCAAGGTGTTCGCCAACCATCCCACAGCGCCACATCGCGTCCGTGTCGTGGATGACGAGGCCGATTCGCGCCATGTGTTGAGCGCGCTGCTGCAGCACCTCGACCCCGCTTGCGAGATCCGCGAGGCGTTCTCGGGCGAACAGGCCCTGAGCGTGCTCGCGACCTGGCGACCGGACCTGATCTTGCTCGATGTGGTCATGCCCAGAATGGATGGTTGGCAGACCCTGGCTACCCTGCAGGGAGACCGCCAGTTGTCAGCAATCCCGGCCATCATGATCTCTGCGCAGGATCGCTATCTCCAGCCGCTGACGGGGACAGTATTGCTCGCGTCTATACAAGGGGGCATGAACTTGGGCAAGCTGCTTGCCGCGTTTCGCGCGCTCAACGAGATCCTCTTGCCCCATTCGGGAGCACCTGCTGCAGCGCATCGAGGAACGCCGCCCGAGTGATCGGCTTAGCGACGACCAGCGACGCCCCCAGGCTGAGAGCTAGTTCCGGTTCATTGACCACCGAGCAGACGATGATGGGGATAGCGCGCGTCGCCGGGTCGTTGGCCAACTGGGTGAGCAACTCCCAGCCGTCGCAGTTGGGCAACATGACATCCAGGACGATGGCGTCAGGGCGATAGTTGCGGGCCGTGGAAAGGGCTTGGCGTCCGTCGCGCAGAGGCTGGATGACCAGCCGGCTACCAGCTACACAGCGCGTGTAAAAGTGGAGCTGGTCGCTGTTATCATCGATGGCCAGCACTCGATATCCCGGCTCGAGCGGCAACCGCAAGAGCATCCGCATAGAGCGCTCGGTACTGGCCGTCTCTAGCTCTCCGTGCGCCGACACCAGCAACTCTTGAACGAGCCAAGGTTCGTCAGTGCTCACGCTATCGATCGGCTGCGCTTCGATCTCTAGCTCGATGGCCCGCTCGCCTCGGCGCAGCGCTAGTTGCACCTCGCCATCGTGCACTTGGCGGAGGAGATAGGTCAGCGCCGACAGCGTTGCCTGGCGCACAGCCGCTTGCGGGGCAGCGGTGCGCAATTCCTCACTCGGACGGGCAAAGCGAATGGCCGTGTGCTGGGCAAACGCCACGGGCATGGCGAGCTCCACGGCGGTCTGCACGGCATCAGTCAGGTCATAGGTGGCCTCGTCGACCTGCTCATAGAGCGAGGTCACCTCTTTGGCGATCTGCTGGCGGAGGCCGTCGCCGCCCGCCTTAGCAGATGGCACAGCGTCGACTTGGCCAGTGCGTGCCTCTGCCAGCAGCTCGATGGCCCTGGACTGCAGACGCGCGAGATGGCGCACGGTCACCGCCAGTTCCTCGGCCGCCTCTCGCTGCGTAAGATCGCGAACATAACGCGCCTCTAGCACACGATAGAGACGCCAGGGCATCGCCTCGCGAGGCACACTGTCGGGCGGCCTCAGCGACTCGATCAGTGCCAACACCTTGGCACGGAGCGCGGGCATACCGCCAGCGACATCCAGGCCAAAGGCCGCCAACGTCGCCGGAGGCGCGTGGTAGGTCGGATCATAGAGATGGTTGAGCAGCTCGCGAAGCAGTGCAGGATCCATGATTGGGTGATAGGTCATAAAATGGTCAAGGGATGGTCATTTTCTGCGTCACTATCTATGTCACAATAGAGGCAGATCACGGCCTAGGCCCACCGGAGGAATGCCATTACAACATCTTAGCCCAACGTCGCAGATACAGCAAGCGCTGCCGGTAACTAGGCCCTAGCGGTACAAAGGAGGCGAGCTGCGAGCATTTGCCTGATGGAAAAGGTGCCTTCTTTTCAGAGACGAAGGAGAGATGAGATGATGCACTTTACCCGTCGTGAATTGTTGAAACTGACCGGCCTGAGCGTGGCCGGTGCGTTAGTGGTGGCATGCCAGCCGAAGGCGACACCGGAAGCCGCTAAAGCAGCCGCGCCAACTACTGCGCAGCCTACAGAGGCCGCACCGGCACAACAGGCAAAGGTTGCCCCCAAAGAAGTGACCCAGCTCATCTTCTGGGATCAGTTCGGACAGGAAGCAACTGCAGTCGACACCATCGTCAACTTATTCAACGAAGCTCACAAGGATGAGGTCTTTGTCAAGCGCGAGTCGCAGCCCAACATGCGCGACATCCTCAAGACAGCGCTGAGCTCGGGGAGTGGGCCAGATATCATGTACTATGACACTGGCCCAGGGTTCGCTGGCGTCCTCGCTCGGGCAGGCCTCTTGCTCCCTATTGATGACGCCTATGAAGAGTATGGCTGGAATGACAAGGTCATTGCTTGGGCCAAGGACCGAACCGCCTTCGACGGCAAGACCTATGGCATTGGGCATGAGATCGAATTCCTCGGTGTCTTTTACAACATGAGGATCTACGAGGAAGAAGGCCTTACCGAACCCAAGACACATGACGACTATCTCACGATCTGCGAGACCCTGAAGGGAAAAGGCTATATCCCGATTGCCTTCGGTGATCAGCCCAAGTGGCCTGCCTACCACGAGTTTAGCATCTTTTCTAACAACATTGCTGGGCCAAGCAAGGTTGCAGCGGCCATCTCTGGGGAGCAGCCCTGGAATGACCCCGATTTCGTGCAGGCCATCCAGATGTTCTTCGTGGACATGCGCAAAGCTGGCTATCTGACCCCCGATCCAAACGCAGTCACCTACGACGATGCCAACCTGCTCTTCTACAATGGACAGGCGGGCATGACCATGACCGGTACCTGGATGGTTGCGGACTATACTAACCCCGAGATCATGCCAGATCCGGTGGGCTTCTATTTCTATCCCTCTATTCAGGGGAAGCCGATCGCGCCTCCTGCTGGTCTTGGTTCGGGGTAC
>JBDKSN010000186.1:0-2560 GCA_039680625.1 Anaerolineales bacterium
GCGCGGTGGGCGTGGGCCAGTTCAGCCACAGCTACACCTATGACGCCATCGGCAACCTGACGGACTATGCCGGGGTGGCCTATACCTACAGCGCCACCCAGCCCCACGCGGCCACGGCGCGCGGCAATGACAGCTATGCTTACGACGCCAACGGCAACATGACCGCGCGCACCGTGGGGGGCGCCAGCTACACGCTCACGTATGACGATGAAAATCGGCTGACGACTGTCACCGGCCCGAGCACCAGCGCGGCCTTCCTCTACGACGCCGATGGCAACCGCGTGCTGGCGACGGTCAACGGCACCACTACGGCCTACGTTGCCGGGCAATTCGAGTATACGGCTGGCGGCGCCAGCACCAGTTACTATGGCGGCGCGGTCATGCGCCGCAGCAGCTATGGCAGTGGCAACGGCGTGTTCTATGTTCTGGACGATCACCTGCACTCCACCAGCGCGATCGTGGATACGTCAGGCGCCGTGCAGGCCCAGCAATACTACTACCCTTACGGCGCCAACCGCGAGGACGCCCACCCCAGTTGGATACGAGAAAAAGGTCTCGCGTTGTGTCGAGCAAATACGCGGCATACTGGATTCGGTCAGAGATATCTTTGCCACTGACCTGTTCTTGGGTGTCGAGACGCTTGCCAACAGCGTGGTTTCCGGGGCTGACACCCGAGCAGAGGTCACAGAGTTCTTTGCCCGACTGTTGGCCGTGGCCGATTGCCGCGAAGTCGGTGACCTCATTCGAGCGATGTCCGTATCTCTGGAGGACAAAGAACGTGACGGTGATAGCGCTGGGATCGGCATCATGACGATGCATCAGGCGAAGGGATTGACGCGGGACTGTGTTTTTGTGCTTGGGGCTGAGCAGGAATACACACCGGGAAACGCAAGGGGCGAGGACGCAGATGATGAGCGACGTCTGCTTTACGTCTCTGTGACCCGCGCAAGACATTTCCTATATATCACGCACTGCTTGGAAAGAGTGGGGGTGCAGAGGTTCACTGGTGCATCTCCGGGGCAAGTGGGGCGCCACCTTACGGAGTTCCTGCGGGGAGGGCCGTTTCTTTCGCAACCGGGCTCAGCGTACGTGCGCTCGCGATGAGTCGGCAAGTCTCCGAATCCACCGCCGAATCCGCCGCTCTGACCTGGCTGGCCGCGCTCGGCTATACCATCCGCCCCGGGCCTGAGGTGGCCGACGAGGCGGGCGGCGCCCCACTGCTGGCCGAGTGGCTGCGCGCCGCCGCCCTCTTGCCCGGCGTGGCCGACCTGCAAGGCGTCTATCAGGCCGGGCCGCCCGCGGGCGCGGCGCCGGGCGACCGGCGCATCGGCGTGGTGTGGCACACCCAGGGCGCCGGCAAGAGCCTGAGCACGGTCTTTTACGCCGGGCGCATCGTCGCGCAGCCCGAGATACGCAACCCTACGCTGGTCATCATCACCGACCGCAACGACCTCGACCAGCAACTGTTCGGCACCTTTGCGCGTTGCCAAGAGGTGTTACGCCAGCAGCCGGTGCAGGCCGCCAGCCGCGCCGACCTGCGCGACAAGCTCCAGGTGGCCGCAGGCGGCGTGATCATTGCCACCATTCAAAAGCTCCTGCCCGAGAACCACGGCGACCGTCTGCCCTTGCTGTCAGATCGCCGCAACATCGTCGCCATTAGCGCCGAGCCCCATCGCTCGCAATACGATTTCATCGATGGGCTGGCGCGCCGCCTGCACGACGTACTGCCCAACGCGTCGTTCATCGGCTTTACCGGCACGCCCATCGAGCTCACCGACCGCAACACGCGCGCCGTGTTCGGCGACTATATCAGTTGCTATGACATCCGGCAGGCCGTGCTCGATGGCGCGACGGTGCCCATCTACTACGAGGGGCGGCTGGCGCAACTCGCCTCGACGAAGCGGAGCGCCCACGCATCGATCCCGCCTTTGAGGAGGTGACCGAGGGCGAAGAGATCGAGTGTGAAGAGGCGCTCAAGACCCGCTGGGCGCAGCTAGAAGCCATCGTAGGCGCTGAGGAGCGGGTCGGCCTCATTGGCCGCGATCTCGTGGCGCATTTCGAGGCGCGGTTGCAGGCGATGGACGGTAAGGCCATGGTGGTGTGCATGAGTCGGCGCATCTGCGTGGCGCTTTGTGATGTCCTGGTGGCTTTGCGCCCCGCCTGGCACAACGATGACGATGCCGCCGGAGCGCTCAAGATCGTCATGACGGGCTCGGCCAGCGACCCGCTCGAATGGCAGGCGCACATCCGCAACAAAGAGCGCCGCGACGCGCTCGACAAGGGCTGAGCGGCGCAATAGAACCGAGGCAACGGTCGTCGACGGCAGTCGGGCGGAATCGCTCGGCTGCCGTCGGTGGTGTAGCGGGGACGTTGCGCTGTGGCGCGATTGCCAATAGCGTGGTAGCATGGGCTTCGTGTAAATGCCCGACGCTTGGCCGACAGGCGGCTGGCGCTGGTGTCGTCGTTCGGGCCGTCGGCGCGCCGAGCCACTGCGAGTCTGGCGGCCGCGCGCAATCTGCTGGTGGGCGCTCTGGCCGACCGCGTGCTGGTGCTGCACGCG
>JBDKSN010000187.1:0-13251 GCA_039680625.1 Anaerolineales bacterium
TTCCAGCTCAAGGCTGTGGTCGGGTCAGAGGGCATCATTCCTGTGCTCAAGTCGCTGCAGAAGGAGTTCATCGCCAAGGTGCGTGAGCTGCGCCCGAACCTGAACAACGTTCGCCTCGAGACGATCACCGAGGCGCTCGAATGGGGCTACCCTGAGGATACCCCCTGGTTCGACAAGCAGAGCGAGGCGGTGGAGATCATCTCGCCAGCGCTGGAGAAGGTGTTTACCGTTGGCGATGTGGGTCCCGAGTATTTCATCGACATCGCCAAGCAGGTCGACGCCACCCAGGTCTGATGTTTCAATAGCAAAGCGGTGTGGGGCCCAAGCCCCACACCGCCTTGGTTTTTGGTCGGCCCCTCAGCTCAAGTGGGCGAGTGCCCAAGGCCCGTTGAGGAGATAGTATAATATGGCTGAACAGGTAGCAACAGCGCCCAAGCGGCGGGTGCTTTCACCACAGGCCCGTGACAATGTCGCGGCGTTTCTCTTTCTGCTGCCCTGGCTGATCCACTTTGTCGTTTTCATCGCCTTTGCCATGATTTTCTCTTTTGTGATCAGCCTGACCAAGACCGATCTGCTGACCGGTTTCGAGTGGGTGGGGCTCAAGAACTACTCCCAACTGTTCAAAGACCCCCTCTTTATCAAGTCGCTCCAGGTCACAGCCTACTACACCTTCCTGGTGGTGCCACTTGGCATCGTGGTGGCTCTGACCATCGCCTTGCTGCTGAACCAGAAGGTCAAGGGTCTGGGCTTCTGGCGTCTCGTTTACTACCTGCCCTCCGTGGTGTCGGGCGTGGCCGTCGCTATCCTCTGGGGCTGGATGCTCAACCCGCGGTTCGGCCTGGTCAACGCAGGCCTCATGCGCCTGGGCGTCCAGAACCCGCCCAAGTGGATGTATTCTGAGCAGTGGGCCGTGCCCGGCTTTATCCTCATGGGACTGTGGGGCGCAGGCGGTGGCATGCTGCTCTACCTGGCGGGCCTGCAGGGTATTCCTACGGCCCTCTATGAGGCCGCGGAGATCGATGGGGCTAGCTCGTGGCAGCGCTTCTGGAAGATCACCATGCCGATGCTCACGCCCACGATCTATTTCAACCTGCTGATGAGCATCATCGGCTCCTTCCAGGTCTTTACCCAGATCTATGTGATGACGAACGGCGGCCCAAACAATGCCACACTGACCATGGTGCTTTACCTCTACCGACTGGGCTTTGTAAACCTGAAATTCGGCTATGCGTCGGCGGTGGCATGGATTCTGTTCTTTATCATCTTGATCTTTACCCTATTGGTCGTACGCTCGTCAGACGCATGGGTGTACTATGAAGGGGAGTTGAAAAAGTGAGCAATCAAGCTCTAGCCAGTCGCAGGTTACGTTCCACCGAGCCAGCGCTCGTTCGGCAGCGCGTGCTGCACATCATCGGCCGTGTCATCCTCTATGCCGTGCTGGCCGCGGGCGCATTCATCTTCTCGCTTCCCTTCTTCTGGATGTTGTCGGCTTCCGTCAAGCCAGAGTACCTGGTTTACAATGTGCCAGTGGTTTGGCTGCCACCCAGAGGCGAATGGCACTGGGAGCGCTATATCAACTCGTGGAACGTGTTGACGGTGCCGTTTACCACTTTTTACAAGAACACGGCCATCATCACCGTGACCAACATCATTGGCCTCGTGCTATCCACCTCGATGGTCGCGTTCGCCTTTGCGCGCATCCGCTTCTGGGGACGGGACACCCTGTTTCTGATCTTGCTCGCGACGATGATGCTGCCAGAACAAGTAACCTTGATCCCGCTCTACTTGATCTGGTCTCGCTTGGGTGCTGTCAACACTTTTTGGCCGCTGATCGTGCCCGAGTGGCTGTCAAACGCCTATAACGTGTTCCTGTTACGGCAGTTCATGATGACCATTCCACTGGAGATGGATGACGCGGCGCGGATCGACGGCGCCGGCTGGTTCCGCATCTACTGGCAGATCGTCATGCCCATGTCCAAGGCCGCCCTCGGCGTGATCGCCATCCAGGCCTTCCAGTGGAACTGGAACAACTTCCTGGGGCCGTTGATCTATCTAAACACGCCGCCCAAGTTCACCATCGCGATTGGCCTGCGCCTGTTCCAGACGCAGCAGTCCGAAAAGATGCCCGAGACGATGGCCATGTCCGTGGTGGCCATGTTGCCCTGTCTCCTCATGTTCTTCTTTGCGCAGCGGTACTTTATCCAGGGCATCGTCATCAGCGGCGTCAAGGGTTAGCCTCCGAGTCCGCAAGACCGAGAGGGCATGGCTCAGACCATGCCCTCTTTGCGTCCTATGCCAGGTCAGGCAATTGGACGAAACCCAGTGGATCGCGTCACACCATCTTGATATGTAAGCTGGAGGATGCTATCATGAAGGTATTCAAAGCACAGAGCTATAGCAACAGCTTATGTCTCTCGATGCTTTGACGAGGCAAATCTGCAAACAAATAGTAGCAGGTCGTTTTGGATGACAGATCTTTAGGAGGAAACATGGGTTCTGAGCCAATCAGCCGTCGCAAGTTCTTGATCGCCAGCACTGCCACAGGCTTGGCGGCGGTTCTGGCAGCGTGCGCCCCCAAAGAGGCGACCACTGCCCCGGCCGCCGAAGCGCCGACGACTGCCCCTGCTGCCGAAGGGCCCACCACTGCCCCAGCAGCAGAAGAGCCGACCAAGCAGGCCGAGGCCCCCGCTACAACGTCCAAACCCGCCGCCGGTGAGCCGTACACGGTGCGTTTTCTGTCCGGTGCGGGAATCGACTACCGAGCGAGCTTCTACAAGGTCCTCCAGGAGGAGTTTGAATCCAACCATCCCGACATCAAGGTGCAAGTCGAGCCTTGCCCCGAAGGCTGGGAGCAGAAAATCCTGACCGAGATGATCGCCGGGACTGCGCCAGATGTCTTTGAGGCCTGGGGCAACATCTTTTACAACTGGGTCGAGCGCGACCTGCTGCTGGACTGCCAGCCCTATGTCGATGCGACCATGACCCAAGAGGAGATCGCCGACTATACCGAGTTTCAGTGGGAAGGCCTGTTCATGCGTGGCAAGCGCGTGGGCATGCCCAGCTACATCAACATCGTGACGCTCACCTGCAACGTCGCCGCGTTCGATGAGTATGGCGTACCCCTGCCACCCGAGGATGGCGAGTGGGACCATGACGACTACCGCGAGATGGTCGGCGCTCTCACCGAAGCCGCACGCTCGAAAGGCAACAACAGCATCTGTGGAGGCTTGATCCCCTGTTGGGAGTGGTACAGCTTATGGAACCACATCCACATGTTCGGGGGCAAGGTTGTCGACCAAAAGTACGGCAAAAAGTGCCTCCTCGGCGAGCCAGAGGCCCAAGAGGGTCTCAAGTGGCTGTACGACCTCGAGTTCGTCGACAACTACAATGCCCAACCCGAGCAGGTGGAAAGGAAGGGTGGGCGCCAAGCACTGAATGCCGGCCTCATCATCTGCAACGAGGATGGCACGTATCCCAAGACCTTCGACGAGTCCGCTGAGGGTGGCCCTTGCGAGCACTGGGATCTGCGCCACGTGCCCAAAGGGCCAACGGGCATTCGCTCGACGCTGGGCACCACCGATGCCTGGTCGATCGCCAAGCAGAGCAAGAACCCCGATGCCGCTTGGACGCTGGTCAGGTTCATGTCGGGGCCAGTATACCAGGCCAAGGCTGTGGTGGCCGAGGCTGGCTTTATTCCGGCGCTCAAGTCGCTGCAAGTTGGTTTTATCGCCAAGATGCGCGAGCTGCGCCCGAATATGAACAACGTCCGCCTCGAAACGATCACCGAGGTGCTCGACTGGGGGTACGCCGAGGACACGCCATGGTTCGACAAGCAGGCCGCGGCGGTAGACCTCATCGTGCCGGCGTTGGAGAAGGTATTCATGGTCGGCGATGTGGGTCCCGAGTACTTTATCGACATCGCCAAGCAGGTCGACGCCGCCCAAGCCTGAGAACGGGTGCGTCCATCAGCCTAGAGAGAGCCGTTGAAACGACTCAATGAGTCTGTAGACAGAGACATGGTTTCGCCCATGTCTCTGTCTTCTTTTCCCGAGATGAGGTAACATGGGCCCGTCAGACCAGCAGTGACGATTCGATGGCTGACAGCACATTGGCTGGAGGGATGACATGGGCAAGGTTCTGATTACCGGAGGCAGCGGGCGCTTTGCCAAATATATGGTGCAAGTGCTGCGCGACAAGTATGAAGTCGTGCTCTTTTCGCGGACACAACCTCCTGAAGACCGCGCCGACCTCGAGTGGATTCAGGGGGACCTCAACTCGTTCGAGGATTGTGTCAAGGCCGTTCAGGGTGTGGAGGTGATCCAGCATCTGGGTGCTGTGCCCTGGCCTAGCGACCACGAGCCCACGCGCGAGCGCGTCGCAGCCGAGGGCCGCCCGCTCCCCGAATGGGATGCGACGATGAAGACCAACATCATGGGCACCTATTACCTGATGAGGGCGGCCGTCGATGCGGGCGTCAAGACCGTAGTCATGACCGGCTCCAACTGCGCCTTTGGCCACTGCTGGCGTCGCTCGACGCGCCCCTACCCGATTCACTACCTGCCCTTGGATGAGAAGCACCCCTCCGATTGCGAAGTCTCGTATGACTGGAGCAAATGGGCGGGCGAACACCTGCTGGCCCAGTTCACGCGCGCCTATGGCATCCGTACCTACGTCACGCGCCCGGCGCACATCAGCGATGCCGACATCCGCAAGCGCATGGCCCAGAACGCCAAACCAGCGACGCAGTGGAGCGGCGGGCTGTGGGGTTGGGTTGCCTCTGAGGACCTGGCGCAGCTACAACTGCTCTTGCAAGAGGCAGCGAATGACTTGCCGCCTCACGACGTGTTCGTGGGCAACAACCTCGACACCGAGGCGCTGGAACCGACCATGGAGCTGATCGAGCGTTTCCGGCCTGACCTGCTACCCGTAACCCAAGGCCTCAGCGGACACGACGCACTCTTTTCGACCAAACACGCCCGCGAGATGGTCGGTTGGGTGCCGGCCATCACCTGGCGCGAGTATCTCTCGAAGTGAGTCGCTGAACATCTCTGGCGAGGGCGTGGAGCCATCGCTCGCACGCCCTCTGCACACTCAGGAGGTCGATTGTGGGCAAGATCCTGGTGACGGGCGCCAGTGGCCGTTTTGCCAAGCATATGGTGGCCGCGCTCCGTGACAAGTACGAAGTCGTGCTCTTCTCGCGATCGCCGATCCCCGAAGATCGCGCCGATCTGCCCTGTATCATTGGAGACCTGACCAACTATGACGACTGCGTCAAAGCCGTCCAGGGCGTGGAGGTGATCCAGCACCTGGGCGCCGTGCCGTGGGCCAGCGACGATGAGCGCTCGCGCCAGAGCCATGCCGCGCGGGGTATACCCTTGCCGCCATTCGACGCGACCATGAAGACAAACATCATGGGCACCTACTACCTGATGAGGGCGGCTGTCGAGGCAGGTGTCAAGACTGTGGTCATGACCGGGTCCAACTGTGCCTTTGGCCACTGTGGCTATGGCGTCACGGGCGAGTTCTACCCCGTGCACTATTTGCCTCTCGACGAAAAGCACCCGTCAGCGTGCGTCAACTCTTATGCCTGGAGCAAGCTCGCCGGTGAAGACCTGTTGCACACCTTCACCCGGGCGTATGGCATTCGCACATACATCACCCGTCCAGCGCACATCTGCGACGAGGCCAAGCGCCGCGATATGGCCGCCACTGTCAAGCCGGCCACCGAGTGGAGCGGTGGCCTGTGGGGCTGGGTCGCCTCTGAAGACCTAGCTGAGCTGCAATTGCGCATTCAGGAAGCGGCGAACGACCTGCCACCGCACGATGTGTTCGTCGGCAACAACCTCGACACCGAGGCCCTCGAGCCGACCATGGAGTTGATCGAGCGCTTTCGGCCAGAGCTGTTGCCGGTTACAGAGGGCCTGTCGGGCTACGATGCGCTCTTCTCTAGCGCGCACGTCGAAGAGATGCTCGGCTGGTTGCCCAACCGCAGCTGGCGTGAGTACCTGCCGACGCCCTGATCGGGGATCGCGCATAGAAACAGGCGCGGGCAGCAACCCGCGCCTGTTCGTCCATTGTGCAGAATGGCAGCGATTCAGCCGATTACCGCACAACCTCTTCGGTAACAGCAGCATGCACGTGCTCGTCTTCTGCCGCACCAGGGCAATCGCACTCCGCGCCGCACGCGCCCATCGAGCAATCCAGCGCGCCGTATTCCAACTCGAGCGTGACGTGATCAAAGCCGTGGGCGGCCACCACGTGCTTGGCGTGGTGCTTGATGGCCAGCGCTTGCTCCAACGTGGTACCCGCGCTGACGACGACATGCCCCGAGAAGACGTCGTGCTCGCCGTCGAGCGACCAGGCGTGACAATGGTGCACGTCACAGACGCCATCCAGCTTGCGCAGGTCGCGCTCCACATCGGCCAAGTCCACACTCTCGGGCACGTGCTGCAAAAAGACCTGCATCGTCTGCACAAGGCCAGCCACGGCATGATACAGCACATAGAGCGAGATCAGCACCGAAAGGAGCGGATCGAGCACTGGGATGTCCCAGATGAGCAACACGCCGCTCACCACGAGCACCGCTATCCAGCCCAAGACGTCCTCGAGCAGATGTAGCGCGACAGCGCGCGAATTCAGCGAGTGTGCCCGCCGTAGGCGAAGAACCGCGATCCCGTTCGCAACAATACCCACGACGGCCATAAAGGCCATACCGGGGGCGTAGGGCTGTGCCGGCGACCACAAGCTCGGGACCGCCCGCCACAACACCAAACTGCTGCCCACGATCAAGATCAGTGTGTTGATCAACGCTCCCAATAGCGAAAAGCGCCGATAGCCATAGGAATAGCGCGCGTCTTCCCGGCGTTGAGACACGTGCGCCAGATACCAGGAAAGCCCCAAGCTCACGCTATCACCGAGATCGTGCACGGCGTCCGATAGGACGGCAAAGCTGCCGGTGAACAGGCCACCGGCAAACTCAAAAGCCGCAAAACCGAGGTTGAGCCAGAAAGCGGACTTGAGCCCCGCCATATCGCCATCGTGAAGATGGCCGTGTTGATGTTCGTGGGCCATAGCCAGTCCTGTTCACTCCTTTTGCCCGACGAGGGCCAGGCTCACCGCCTCGGCTAGCGAGCGCGCCCCCACGGGCACGATGCCATCGCCCGGGATCATAGCGCCCTGGACAGACCGTGGCAAGAGCACCCGACCAAAGCCCAGCTTGGCCGCTTCACGCAGCCGCCGCTCGGGCTGGGCCACACTGCGCAACTCGCCCGCCAAACCCACCTCGCCGAACATGGCCAGATCGCTCTGCACGGGGCGGTTGTACAACGACGAGGCAATGGCCACCGCCACGGCAAGATCCACCGCCGGCTCATTCACCCGCAGGCCGCCGACGACGTTCACAAACACATCTTGATTGCTCAGCCGTAGGCCCACCCGTTTGGTGAGCACCGCGATCAGCAGCATCATGCGGTTATAGTCGATGCCATTGCACGTGCGCACGGGGCGCTCGGGATTGCCCTGCGTAACGAGCGCCTGCACCTCAACCAAGATGGGCCGGGTGCCCTCCATCGTCACGGCCACTGCCGAGCCGGTGGCCTGGCCGATGCGCTCTTGCAGGAATACCTGCGAGGGGTTGGTCACCTCGACGAGGCCGTTCTCTCGCATCTCGAACACGCCCACTTCGTTGGTCGAGCCGTAGCGGTTCTTGACGCTGCGCAACAGTCGAAAGCTGTGAAAGCGCTCGCCCTCGAGGTACAGTACGGCATCGACAATATGCTCCAAAACGCGTGGCCCAGCGATTGCGCCGGTCTTGGTGACGTGCCCTACCAGGAAGGTCGGCACGGCAAGCTCCTTGGCCTGCCGCAATAGCGCCGCAGCGCACTCACGTACCTGCGTGACGCTGCCCGCGGTAGACCTCACCCCGCCGGCATACACGGCCTGGATCGAGTCGATGATCGTGAGGCGCGGCCTGAGCTGCTCGATGTGGCCCATGATCTGTTCGAGGCGCGTCTCAGCCAGAAACAGCAGCTCGGGGGTGCTGATCTGGAGCCTCTCAGCACGCATCTTCAACTGCTGCAACGACTCTTCACCCGAGGCATAGAGCACACGCCCATATGTGCGCGCCACCTGATCGGCCAGCTGCAAGAGCAAAGTGGACTTGCCGATACCCGGATCTCCGCCGACCAGCACCACTCCCCCTGGCACGATGCCACCGCCGAGCACGCGGTTGAGCTCGGCAATGGGCACGATGTAGCGAGGCTCGTCGGCCAGGGCAATTTCAGTGACCGGCTGCGGGCTAGACGTGAGCACCATACCTGCGGCATGGCCCGAAACGACAGGCGGCGAGTCGTCCACGATGGTCTCTACCAGCGTGTTCCACTCGCCGCATTCGGGGCATCTGCCCATCCAGCGAGCCTGGACGGCACCACAGCTTTCGCAGACAAAGCGCCGCCGGCCCTTGGGCATGACTAGTTCTTTTCAGTCGACACGAGCGGCTCGGGCTCGTCGATGTCCTCTGGCGTCCGAAAGACCAACTCACCATCGACGGCAACGACCAGCACAACGTTGCCTGTGATCTCCTTGGTGAGCAGCTTCTCGGCCAAGGGATCCTCGATCAAGCGTTGGATGGCTCGACGCAGCGGACGGGCGCCAAACTGCGGGTCATAGCCCTGCTCGACGAGCAACGCATGGGCAGCCTCGGTCAAGTCAATGGTCACCCCATGATCGGCCAATCGCTCGTTCAGCCGCGCGATCTGGATATTGACGATCTGGCGGATGTCCTCCCGCGTCAACTCGTGGAACACCACGATCTCATCCACGCGGTTGAGAAACTCGGGGCGGAAAAGGCGCTTGAGCTCTTTCATGAGCTTGGCCTTCATGTCGCGGTAGTCCGCCTCTGACCCCTCGGCGGGTTGTGCCGTGCTAAAGCCCAGCGCCGCCTCCCGTTGGATCGTCCCACTACCGATGTTAGAGGTCATGATGATGATTGTGTTGCGAAAGTCGACCTTGCGCCCCTTGGCATCGGTGAGCTGCCCATCTTCCATGATCTGCAGCAACATGTTGAACGCCTCGGGATGCGCCTTTTCGATCTCGTCAAAACAGACCACCGAGTATGGGCGACGACGGACGGCTTCGGTGAGCTGGCCGGCCTCCTCATAGCCTACATAGCCTGGGGGCGCGCCCACCAATCGCGACACCGTGTGCCGCTCCATGAACTCGGACATGTCGAGCTGCACCAGCGCGTCGTCGGTGCCGAACATGAACTCGGCAAGCGCCTTGCATAGTTCGGTCTTGCCCACGCCTGTGGGGCCAAGGAAGATGAACGAGCCGATAGGTCGGTGGGGGTCCTTGAGCCCGGCGCGTGCGCGACGTACCGAGCGCGCCAGCGACTCGATCGCCTGGTCTTGGCCCACCACACGCTCATGTAGCGCTGACTCCATCTTGAGCAGGCGCAACGACTCTTCTTCAGCGATGCTCGAAACGGGCACGCCCGTCCACATGGCAACGATCTCGGCAACATCGTCGGGAGTGACCCGTAGGCCAGCGTTCTCGCCCTGTTCGACCTTGGTCCGCAGCGTCTCGCCAAAGAGCGCCTGCTGGCCCTCTGGACTGTCGATGGCCAGGGATAACTCGTCGCTGAAGGGGTTGCCCGCTTCGCTCAAACTGTGTCGCTGCACCGTACCGTCAGCCTGGCGCGTCACGCGAAAGACGCGCACCCGCGAGGCCGCCTCATCGATCAAGTCGATCGCCTTGTCGGGCAAGAAGCGATCAGGCACGTAGCGCGCAGCCAACCGAGCCGCCGCTTCTAGGGCCTCGTCCGTGATCGTCAGCTTGTGGTGCTCTTCGTAGCGGTCGCGGATGCCCCGCAGAATCTGGAGCGTCTCTTCGACCGACGGTTCATCGACATAGACGGGCTGGAAGCGGCGCTCCAAGGCCGCGTCGCTCTCGATGTGTTTTCGGTACTCGTCCAACGTGGTCGCGCCGATGCACTGCAACTCGCCTCGCGAGAGCGCGGGCTTGAGGATGTTGGCCGCATCCATCGAACTGCCGGCTGCGCCCGCACCCACGAGCATGTGCAGTTCATCGATGAACAGCACCGTGTCGGTCGACTGGATCTCGTCGATGACCTTCTTGAGCCGCTCCTCGAACTGCCCACGGTACATCGTGCCCGCCACTAGCGAGCCCACGTCCAGACGCACCAGGCGTTTGCGACGCAGATCTGAGGGCACTCGGCCTTCCACAATACGTTGCGCTAACCCCTCGACGATGGCCGTCTTGCCCACGCCAGGCTCGCCGATCAGCGCTGGGTTGTTCTTGGTGCGGCGGGCAAGGATCTGGATCACCCGTTCGATCTCGGTCTCCCGACCAATCACGGGATCGAGCTCGCCGTTCTGTGCCTTGGCCGTCAGATCAACACTGAGCTGGTCGAGGACAGACTCTTCGGACTTTTTCCCACGCGGCCGGCGATCTGCGCTGGCCGGCACCGGCCGATCGGTCGCCCCGTCTTGGCTCAAGCGCGCACCCAGACGACGGCGCACGACCTCGGCGTTGATGTTGAGGCTCTCGAGCACGGCCGAGGCCATGGAATGCTCCAGCCGCAACAGCGCCAACAGCAGATGCTCGGTATCGACCATCTCACTGTTCGCCAGTCGGGCCTCTTCGATAGCCATCTTCATGACATCTTTGGTCTGATCCGTAAGCTGCAGGCGTGATGTATGCTGTTCACCACGCCCGACGACACGCACGACTGCAATCCGCACCTGGCCCAGCGTCAAGCCCAGCTCCGTCAGAGTCGCGGCTGCCGCGGTCTGCTCGTTCCGCATCAGGCCCAAGAGCAGATGTTCGGTGCCGATGTAACCATGATTAAGACGGAGCGCTTCCTCTTGAGCCATCTTGAGGGATTGCAGCGCATCCTTAGTGAACTTCTCATCAAACGCAAAAGCCATTTCCCACCTTACTTTCGTTGGCTGTGTGGCTGCTGCGATCGCGTGCTACAAAGAGGGCCTCATGGCAAAGACCCCAGCTTTCGAGCCAGCTTGCGTCGCCGCTCAGCCAATCTCTATCCCAATTATAACACGATAGTCTATTCCTGCCGCATCGCGCATCGCGAGGGCCGAGTGGCCGCTGCGAGTGCCCGCCCTGCAATGCAGCCGCCCCAGCTGCTCGATGCGCATTGCGCAGTTAGCCTCTCTGTCGTTTGGCATGATTATAGCATAAACAGAACATTCGTGCTATCCCCTCTTGCGTTGCGCGAACATCTGTGCTATGCTGACCGCGAGTAGCACAGATGTTCGGATGCAGAGGGAGAGCCATGACCATCTTGATCGGCATCGTGTTGGCACTCATCATCATCAGCAGTCTAGACAAGGTGTTCTGGTCTAGCGCCTACGATGAGCCGCGCACAAGCACCGCGACACATTCCCGGTCTGGGAGCCGAGCCAGGGCGCGCTCTGCGCAGCGCCAGAGCCCGGCCCGTGGTTGGTTGCGCTAGAGGGACGCTGGAGACAGGCTCGGCACGGGGCGGCTGGCGATCATGTCCACACCGGTGCCTAGCACGTTCGGCACGACCACCTGCCCGCTGCTCACGGGCGCCGGGATGCGCACATGGCGCAGAGCCGCTGCGGCCTCTCGAAGCAATGACTTGGGCAGCGGTTCAGACGAGTGCACGGGTACGAGCGGCAGGCTGCCGCCAATCACTTGCACGGTAGTGGTCAGCATACGCCGCGGGTTGGTGATCTCCTCCTGGACAAACGCCTGGCCACGGCGGCAGGCATTGCCCTTGACCGCGATCAACTCCCCGCCCTCGATGATGGCTTCGATGGTGCAGCCAACAGGGCAAGTGACGCAGATGAACTCGCGATTCTCCGTCATCCTAGGCCTCCAGCGCGTGGATCACCAGCCGATGGGCGCCCTCCAGCGCGGCACGATGCTCCGGCTGGAGCGTGACCGTCACCATCTCTGCGGGGCGGACATAGCGCACCCGCCTCGTCAACACGCGGTGATCGTCGGCCCATAGCTCGATGCGCGTGGCCGCCTCGATGGGCTTGCGCACACGCAAATGCAGGGGCACATCGCTCTGAGCCAGGGCCGCGGTGTGCAATCGCTGCGGCACCACGTGTCGGACATTCTCACCAGCGGCAACGGGCACCTGCTCACCCAGTGCGCCGTCTTGCCCCAACGCATGGAGAGCTGCACTACGGCCCGCGGTCAGGGCACTTTCGGTCACATCGTCCACCAAGTCGTTGACGTGCACAACGTTGCCCGCCGCAAAGATGCCGGGCACACTGGTGGCATAGCGCTCGTCGACAAACGGCCCACCAGTCACCAGATCGATGGCCACCCCAGCGGCGCGCGAGAGTTCATTCTCGGGGATCAAGCCCACCGACAGCAGCAGCGTGTCGCAGGGTACCCTTCGCTGGCTGCCCGGCACCGGTTGCCAGCGCTCGTCGACCACGCTCAGCTCGACCGCCTCGACCCGTTCATGCCCAAAGACATTGGTCACCGTAGTGCAGAGGTTCAGCGGAATATCGTAATCGCGGATGCACTGCACCAGGTTGCGCCGCAAGCCCGAGATGTAGGGCAGGATCTCGGCCATCTCGATCACCTCGGCACCCTCCAACGTCAGCCGCCGCGCCATGATCATACCGATGTCGCCCGAGCCGAGGATGACAAAGCGATTCCCCGGCATGTACCCCTCCATGTTGACCAACCGCTGCGCCGTGCCCGCCGTGTAGATGCCCGCCGGCCGCGCCCCGCGGATCGCCATACCACGTCGCGGACCCTCACGGCAGCCCATGCACAACACGATGGCGCGTGGCTCGATGGCGATCAGCCCCTCGTATGGATTGGCGACCACAGCACCACCCCGACCAAGCTCCAGCACCATCGTGTGGTCGAGGATGGCCACGCCCTCTTGCCGCGCGCGGTCGATCCAGCGGAAGGCGTATTCGGGGCCAGTGAGATCTGTGCCGAACACGCGCACGCCAAAGCCGTTGTGGATGCACTGCGGCAAGATGCCTCCCGGCTCGTCGTTGCGCTCAACGATGAGCACGCTGCCCGCACCCGCACGTCGAGCCTCATAGGCCGCCCCCAGGCCTGCCGGCCCGGCGCCGATGACCAGCACATCACAGGTGAGCTCTTTCACGCGCTCACCTCCTTGGTGTGACGAACCACCAGGTGTGACGCGCCGCCCTTTTGCGTGATCTCGAGCGGCGATAGGCCCAGTTCGCGAGCCATGATCTCGAGGACATA
>JBDKSN010000188.1:0-1585 GCA_039680625.1 Anaerolineales bacterium
AGCGATTGCGTGGCCCATCACCCGTGCTATACTCTGGGCAAGCCACGGTCGAGGCGTAGAGTGAAGCAACAGAAGGGTGCAGGTTGGGTCGAGCTAGTGCTGGCGCTGTGCACACTGATCGTATTGGTGGCCACGCCGTTGTATCTCTTTGTCCAGCCAGGCTTTGTCGAGAGCCAGTATCGGCGCGAGTCTTTTCCGGCTTCTGATCGCTTTAGCGCCGAAGAACGGATGCGTCTCTCGCGCACGCTGGTCAACTATCTCCTGCATCGGGCGAGCGCCGAGGAGATGGCAGCGCTACGTACGGATACGGGCGAGCCAGCTCTACGGCCCTCAGAGCTGAGCCACATGGCCGACGTACGCCGGGTGATGGATGGCTTTTTCTGGGCGCATGGCCTAGCCCTGGCCATCTTGGTGCTGCTGGGTATCTTCTTGGTGCGAGGTCGGCAAGGGCCGGTGCTGTTGCGGGGATTGCGGCGGGGAGTCCTGCTCACCGTCGGCCTCATGGTCCTCATCCTGGTCAGCGCAACCCTGGATTTCGACCACTTTTTCACCGTGTTTCACTCGCTATTCTTTCGAAGCGGCACCTGGGTGTTCTATGCCGAGGATACGCTCATCCAGCTCTATCCCCTGCCCTTCTGGATTACCGCGGTAACGGCGTTCGCCATCACCATCGTGGTCGAGGCGGCGGCAGTGTGGATGGTGAGTTGGCTCATCGAGCGACGTGGTCGGAGAGCGGCATGATCACTCCCGAGCAGGCCCAGCAGCTGCACGTCGACCATGACTCGGCACACGGGTTCGACCATGTGCTCCGGGTATGGCGCCTGGCAATGCACATTGCGTGTGAGGAGGGTGCTGACCTTGCCGTCGTGAATGACGCCGCCCTATTGCACGATGTCGGGCGTGCACAGCAAGCAGCCAGTGGGGGAGATCATGCGGCCATCAGCGCAGAAGCTGCCGCCTTGTTGTTGGCTGAGGCGCCGGCCAGTCACCGCGAGGCCGTCTGCCAGGCCATCCGCGAGCACCGCTTTCGTAGCGATCAGCGCCCGTCGACGCTGGCTTCGCAAGTGTTGTTCGACGCCGACAAGCTGGATGCGATCGGCGCTATCGGTGTGGCGCGCGCCTATGCCATCGCCGGGGCATGGCATCAACACCTTTGGGCTGACGTCTCGTCCGAGTTTGCGGCCAGGACGCCGGGGGCTGGCGTGGATGATCTAGACAACGATGAGCACACGCCCGTGCACGAGTTCGAGTTCAAACTGCGGCGGCTGGCCGACCTGGTCGTCACCGATACAGCGAGGCGCATGGCGGCAGAGCGCCATGCCTTCATGAGTGCTTTCTTTGCGCGCCTGGCGCGGGAGGTCGCGGGCGAGCTCTAGGCTCGCTGCGCCTGCGCACGTTTGATCTCGTCGGCCGCCAGATCGGCGAAAGAGGTCTGTTCGAGGATGTGCTGCGTGGCATCAGTGACTCTTAGCCACACGCCACGCACGGCGCAGCGCTCGCCAAACGGACAGTCATCCACCACGTCGACCTGCACGCAGCTGGTAGGCGCAAGTGGCCCCTCCAGCGCAAGCACGACTTCGGCGAG
>JBDKSN010000189.1:0-3249 GCA_039680625.1 Anaerolineales bacterium
CGCGCCGCCAGCGGCTGGCGCAAGTGCTACGGCTCTTTGTCAAGCTGGGTGTTACGGGATTTGGCGGGCCAGCGGCCACCGTGGCCATGATGGAAGACGAGGTCGTCAACCGCCGCCGGTGGCTGACACGCACCCAGTTTCTCGATGTGGTGGGCGTCACCAATCTGATCCCCGGGCCGAACGCCACCGAGATCGCCATGCATGTGGGCCTGGTGCGGGCGGGGTGGCTGGGGCTGATCACCGCAGGGGTGAGCTTTATCGTCCCCGCCGCGGCGATCACATTGGGTCTGGCTTGGCTGTATGCACGGTATGGCGCGTTGCCTGCCATCGCGCCATTGCTCGCCGGCATCAAGCCCGCCGTGTTGGCGGTGATCGCCACGGCGCTCTGGCGCCTGGGCAAGACGGGCATCAAGAATGGCAAACTGGCGGTGATGGGGTTGGTCGTGCTGGCCGCCTCTCTATGGGGGGTCAACGAGATCCTGGCCCTGTTTGCCGGTGGCGTCCTGGGCATGGTGTGGTTGCAGGCCGACAGTCTCCGGCGCCCACGCAGCCGACCGGGCGCGGGCGCGATGGGCCTGCTCGTCCCAGGCTTGCCCCTCGTAGCCAGGCCGCTAGTTGGCGTCGCTGCGCCCACCGTGCTGCAGCTGGGGCTCTTTTTCCTCAAGATCGGCGCGGTGATGTACGGCAGCGGCTATGTACTCATCGCCTTTCTGCAAGGCGGCCTCGTCGATGACCTGGGCTGGCTGACACAGCAACAACTCCTAGATGCCATCGCTGCCGGGCAATTCACCCCGGGGCCGCTGCTCTCGACCGCCACGTTCATCGGGTACCTGTTGCTGGGTTTGCCCGGGGCGGGCGTGGCGACGGTCGCGGTCTTTCTGCCGTCGTTCGTCTTCTCGGCCATCCTCGGCCCCATCGTGCCACGCTTCCGGCGGTCGCCGTGGGCCGCTGCCTTTCTGGATGCAGTGAACGCCTGCTCCCTCGGGCTGATGGCCGCCGTAGCCCTGGAATTGGGGGCCTCTACCTTGCGTAGCTGGCCAGCGGTGTTGATCTTGGTGCTCTCGGCGATCGCCGGGCTGCGCTGGAAGCTCAACAGCGCCTGGCTCGTGCTGGGCGGGGCGGCCATCGGTGGCATCGCAGCGCTGCTCGGCTGGGGCTGACCAGCAACGAAAACAGGCCGCCCATCAGGGGCGGCCTGCTGTTCTCAGTCATTCGAGAGGTCAGGAGAAGAGGGCGTCGATCGCCGCCAAGACATCGGACGTGAGGGTGACCTCGGCCGCCTTGGCGTTGCTGGCGACGTGCTCGGGCTTGGTCGCACCGGTGATCACCGCGCTCACCTCGGGCTGGCGCAGGATCCAAGCGACGGCCAATTGCGCACGGGTAAGGCCCAGGTCGTCGGCGATGGGCTTGAGCTGCCGAACTCTGTTGCGTAGGTCATCGGTGAGCCGGGCACGCAGACCCTCGTTGTGCCAGGCGCGGCTGCCCTCGGGCACGCCCTCATCGTACTTGCCGGTGAGGATGCCGTTGGCCAGCGGGCTAAAGGTCGTCAGGCCGATGCCATGCGTGCGCACGGCGGGGATGATCTCGTTCTCTACCCGCTCGCGGTGCAGCAGGTTATAGTGCGGCTGCTCGACGCTGGGCGCGTAGAGGTTGTGCGCTCGCGCCAGGCCCACGGCTGTGGCGATCTGCGCACCACTCCATTCGCTCGTGCCCCAATAGAGCACCTTGCCCTGGTGCACCAGATCGTCCATCGCGCGCACGGTCTCTTCGAGCGGCGTCTCGGTATCATAGCGATGGCAGAAATACAGGTCGAGATAGTCGGTGCCGATGCGTTTGAGCGACTTGTCGACCGATTCCATGATGTGCTTGCGCGACAGGCCGCGGTCGTTCACGTCCTCGCTCATCGGCCAATAGAGCTTGCTCGAGATGACCAGCGTGTGTCGCGGGAACTCGCGCAGCACCTTGCCCATCATCTCTTCAGACGCGCCGCGCGCATAGGCGTCGGCAATGTCGAAAAAGTTGACGCCGGCGTCATAGGCCGCCACGATGATCTGCCGCGTCAAGGCCTGATCTTGAATGCTCTCCCCAAAGGTCGTCCAACCCCCCAGGCCGATGGCGCTCAGCTTGATGCCCGCCTGGCCCAATCTACGGTATTGCATCTCTACCTCCCGGGCGAGACTTGTTTAGTAACTTGATCAACATTATACTGCATCATGTCGGCCGTGTCAAGGAGCGGCTAGACCACCTCTGCTCAGGCGAGAGCCTGCCGACGCGCGTCGAGCTTGGCCTGGCGCTCACGCAGGTCTGCCAGCTTGGCCCGCTCGTGCTCGACCACCTCGGGCTTGGCCTTGGCGATAAAGTTCGGGTTGCTGAGCAGCTTCTCTGAGCGGGCGACCTCCGCTGCAAGCTCGGCCAACTGCTTGGCCACGCGCTCGCGCTCGGCCTCCAGGTCGACCAGGGCAGCCAGCGGTAGGTAGCCCTCGAACCCACCGGCCACTACACCGACCGTCTGCGCGGGATGGCTGTCGAGGGCGGCCACCAGCGTGAGCTGCGCGGGATCGATGCGCGCCAGCAGCTCGAGCGCCTCGCGCTGCTCTTGCAACAGGGGCAGGCGCTCGCCCGCGGCGATCACCGCGCCGATGCGCCGGCTCGTCTCCACCTCGTACTCGCTGCGCACGTTGCGGATCGCGCGCACCAGCTCCATCAGCGCGGCCAGATCGGCCTCGGCCTGCTCATCGCGCCCCGTGCCCCTGGGCCAATCGGCGACGATCAGCGCCTCGCCCTCGTGCGGCAGGTATTGCCAGATCGCCTCCGTGACAAAGGGCATGTAGGGGTGCAGCAGCGTCAGGCAGCCCTCGAGCACATACACGAGCACCTGCAACGCTTGGTCGGCATCTGGGCCGCCCTGCCCGCGCAACCGCACTTTGCTCATCTCGATATACCAGTCGCAATACTCGCCCCAGACAAAGTCGTATATCTGGCGGCCAGCCTCGCCGAGCTGATAAGCCGTGAACAGCCGGTCGACCTCGGCGACCAGTCCGTGAAAGCGACTGACGATCCAGCGGTCGGCGGTGTTGGTCAGCGTGGCCGGGTCGAGCGTGGCTGGCGGCACGAACGATGCCGCGCGGTCGCCCAGGTTGCCGAGCACAAAGCGCGCCGCCTGCCAGAGCTTGTTGGCGAAATTGCGGTTGCTCTCGACGCGGCTGAGCGACAGCTTCATGTCGTTGCCGGGCGTCGAGCCGGTGAGCA
>JBDKSN010000190.1:0-9295 GCA_039680625.1 Anaerolineales bacterium
TGCTCAAGTATCTGACGATCTCCGAGATGCCGGTGATCTCGTCGCGCTACTGGGTGATGGTGCATGGCTCGACGCCAGAGGAAGTGCAGCAGGATCTGGAGGGTTTGCAGACGGTGCGCATCATGGCGCGGAACATGGCTTGGTTCCTCAAGTGTAAGGAGGCTGGCCTCAAGGCTGGCGTGCCGCTGCCCCAGCGAGAGCCGACCGCGATCACCAATTTCATCCGCTGAGTATTCCTGCGTGAGCTGTGATCGAGCTGCGACGGATATCTTGCTGTCAAGCAAAGTGGGTTCACTTCACGCGGGCAGTGCCTCGGCGGGGCCACTTAGCAAGGCCTTATATATAGAGTATACGAAGATAGAACAGTCCACAATGTAGAGGGGTGTGCACGAAATGGGTCGAGCTCAGGTTTACTTCACAGATTTCCGCACCATCGCCTATGGGGAAGGCCTGCCAGCCAAGCTCAAGAGGCTCATCAGGGCTGCTGGTATTGGGCAGATGGATATGGACGGCAAGTTCGTTGCGATCAAGATGCACTTTGGCGAGTTGGGGAACATTAGTTTCCTGCGCCCCAACTATGCCCGAGCCGTGGTCGACGTCGTCAAAGAGCTGGGTGGCAAGCCCTTCTTGACGGACTGTGGCACCATGTATCCGGGCAGTCGCAAGAACGCTCTGGAACATCTCGAGTGTGCGTGGGAAAACGGCTTTACGCCACTCACGGTGGGCTGCCCTATCCTGATCGGCGACGGCCTAAAGGGTACCGATGATGTCGCGGTGCCCGTGGTGGGCGGCGAATATGTGAAGGAAGCCCGAATCGGGCGGGCGATCATGGATGCGGATGTCTTTATCAGCCTGACCCATTTCAAAGGGCATGAGCTGACTGGGTTTGGCGGCACGATCAAGAATATCGGCATGGGCTCCGGCTCGCGCGCCGGCAAGAAGGAGCAGCACAGTAGCGGCAAGCCTCATATCGATCAAGAGCTGTGCCGAGGCTGCCGCAAGTGTCAGCGGGAATGCGCCAACGATGCTCTAGAGTTCGATGCCGCTAGAAGAAAGATGAGCGTGAATCAGGAGAACTGCGTCGGCTGCGGTCGCTGCCTGGGAGCGTGCAATTTCGATGCCATCTCATTCCAGAATGATGCGGCGAACGAAATGCTGAACCGGCGGATGGCGGAGTATGCAAAGGCGGTGGTAGACGGGCGCCCGTGTTTCCATATTTCGCTCATCGTGGACGTGTCTCCCTACTGTGATTGCCACGGCGAGAACGATGCTCCCATCCTGCCCGATCTGGGCATGTTTGCCTCCTTCGACCCGCTGGCACTGGACCAAGCATGTGTCGACGCCTGCCTTAGGGCCAAGCCATTCGCCGGCAGCATCCTCTCGGACAACATGGCCCAGGCCGACTTTGTCGACCATCACGACCACTTTATCAACACGACGCCCGAATCCGAATGGCGCAGCTGCCTAGAGCACGCGGAGAAGATCGGCTTGGGCACACGGGACTATGAGCTGATCGTCGTCAAGTGATGCGGGTCTCGATGCGTCGACTCGGTTGCAGTCGCTGTGCTGTGGTCACGGTACAGGGTTGTTGTTTGTGGTCGATTGCTGTGATGTGTGTGCGTGCGCTATCGGGCGGCGAGGCTGGCCGTCGATCTGCCGAGCGATGCGCTGCAGCCAAGCGGTGATTTGCACAACCGTGCGCTGGTCCTATAATGCCCCTATCCTGTGGCCCGATGCAGGGACACCCAGGCGGCGACGCCCTTTGTGGGCGCGCATGTCTCGGTCACAAAGCAAGCTCCGTGGTGCGCCTATTAAGTCTGCGATGGCGCTTGCGGGGCTTTTTTGCTATGGATGCTTCTTCGTTCATGCCGAACACTGTCAGGATGGTGAGTGCACATGGCCCTAACCGCCGTTGATCCCCTATGCTGTGTCCGCGATGTTGACCCCGAGGTGGCGGCCATGATCGACCGAGACGCGGCGCGTCAACGAGACACGATTGTCATGATCGCTTCGGAGAACTATACCAGCCCAGCAGTCTTGCAGGCTATGGGGTCGGTGCTCACCAACAAGTATGCTGAGGGCACTCCTCGCCATCGCTGGTACAATGGCTGTGGCGTGGTGGATGAGGTCGAGCAGCTGGCGATCGACCGCGCCAAAGCGCTGTTCCGCGCCGATCATGTCAACGTACAGCCTCACGCCGGCTCGCAGGCCAATGCTGCCGCCTACATGGCCCTGTTGTCGTTGGGCGACACCATCCTGGCGATGGATCTGAGCCATGGTGGGCATCTGACCCATGGGTCACCGTTGAGCTTCTCTGGGCAGAACTATCAGTTTGCGCACTATGGCGTCTCTCCCGATACCTGCTGCCTCAACTATGACGCACTCGAAGAACAGGCCTTGGCGGTGCGCCCCAAGGCGATCGTCGCCGGCGCCAGCTCCTATCCGCGCTTCATCGCCTTTGATCGTCTGCGCCAGATCTGCGATCGGGTGGGCGCCTATCTCATCGTCGATATGGCGCACATTGCTGGCTTGGTAGTGAGCGGGGTGCATCCAGACCCCGTGCCCTATGCCGACGTGGTGACCAGCACGACCCACAAGACCTTGCGCGGGCCGCGCGGCGGTTTGATCTTGTGCCAGAAGGAACATGCCAAAAAGATCGACCGCGCGGTGTTCCCCGGCATTCAGGGGGGGCCACTTTTGCATACCATCGCGGCCAAGGCGGTTTGTTTCCACGAGGCCATGCAGCCCGAGTTCAAGGAATATGGTCGGCAGATCGTCGTCAATGCCCAGGCGCTCGCTGAAGAGCTAGAGCGCCAGGGGCTCAAGCTGGTGTCGGGCGGCACCGACAACCATCTGCTGCTGGTCGACGTGTCGGCTGAGGGCCTCAACGGGCGCGACGTGGCCAACCGGCTCGAAGAGGCGGGGATCTGCGCCAACAAGAACGTCATTCCGTTCGACACGAACCCCGCGTCGGCGCCAGCGGGCATTCGCTTGGGCACGCCTGCGGTGACCACACGCGGCATGGGCGTGAACGAGATGACGCAGCTTGGGCAGATGATCGCGCGCGTCATCCGCAACCTCGACGACGACGCGACGATCGCCGCCGTGCGCCAGCAGTCGCGAGCACTCTGCGAGGCTTTTCCGCTGCCCTATTAGGAGTTGCCTCTAGTCGCTCTCGGACAAGATCTGGGCCAACAAAGCCGGGCGATCCGTGATCAGGCCATCGACTCCGAACGAGATAAAGCGGCGCATATCCTCTGGTTCATTGACCGTCCACACGTTGACGCGGTAGCCGTGCTGGTGCGCCCAACGCACATACTCCTGATCGACCAGGCTCTGCTCTGGATGCAGTGCCTGTGGCCTGAGCCACAGGCGCGCTTGTCCGCGGCGCAGCCATGCGGGCGAGCGAGCCGAATAGAGCAGCGCGATCTGGATCTCGGGCGCGGCCCTCTTCATGCGCCCCAACGCCCACGGGTTGAACGACGAGACGATGATGCTTGGCGCCAGGCCTCGCGCGCGCACCATTGCGGCGATCTCGGTCTCGATGCCGTCAGAGCGGAATGAGCGCCCCTTGATCTCGATGTTGATGCGCAGCTTGCCGCCCATCGTGTCGAGCACCTCGGCAAGGGTGGGGATGTGCTCGCCACTGTACTGCGGAGAGAACCAGCCGCCCGCGTCGAGCTGCCGCAGCGCGTCATAGGCAAAGTCGGTGATGCGCCCCGAGCCGTTCGTCGTGCGATCGATGGTGTCGTCATGTATGACGACGATCTCGCCCGTCGCGCAGCGGATGACGTCGAGTTCGATGCCATCGGCGCCCTGGGCAAGCGCCAGTTCGAACGCAGCCAGGGTGTTCTCGGGCGCGCTATCTCGTGCGCCGCGGTGCGCGATGTTCAGCGGGCGATCCAGGTAAAACTGCGTTGCGTTCATTGCTTGGAACTCTCCATTTGGGGCGCCAGAGCTTGGTCGACCCAGGGGCGAGGGTCGGTGGCTACGCCGTCTACACGCAGCTCCCAGTGTAGATGCGAGCCTGTCGATAGGCCAGTGGTGCCCATCAGGCCGATCTGCTCGCCAGCATGGACGAACTGGCCGGGCTGTACGTCGATCTGGCTGAGGTGAAAGTAGCCCGAGAGGATGCCCGCGCCGTGATCGATGGCCACGGCATTGCCGCGTACCTGGAGCGTCTCGGCCAGCGCCACGGTGCCGTCGGCGCAGGCGACGATCGCGTCGCCCGTCTCGCCATCGATGTCCAGACCCGTATGGAACGATTGCACAGCGCCCCCGTAGGTTCGTCGCGAGCCAAAGGCCGAGGTGATGTAGCCCTCCCATGGCCAGACGAAGGGGCCCGACCAGCGCTGCTCAGCGGTGTAGGCGCCAAAGACCTCGTTCATGTAAGCGTTCTCTTGATCGCTGATCGCGGGATCCAGCAACGCCTGCGTTTGCGCGTCGAAGGAAAGCTCCTCGGACTCGAACTCGCCCTCCAGCACAGCCAAGGGGCTAGAGACGCTGAGCCTCTGGCCCGTCTCGGTGCGGATGCTCAGGCGCAGCGTCTCCTCGCCTGGATCGGCCAGCGCATGGGCAGCGATGGCCGCCCATGCCGCGTCGGGCCGAAAGGAATAAAAGTGAACGGTACGTTCGCCCCAATCGGCCGTGACCTGGCACGGCTGGTTGCAGCTCACCTGCACCTGGATCACCTGCCCTTGGGTGATCGTCGGCGCCGACATCCAGATGTCGGCGGCCAGGGGGATGGCCGTAGGGGCCGGCGTCGGTGTAGGCGTGGCAGTCGCCGTAGCGGTGGGGCTAGTCGTCGCGGTCGCGGTCGGCGGATGAGTGGCCGTCGGCGCGGGATTCGCCTCGGCAGCGGCACCGCAGCCACACAGCGCGGCGGAGGCGCACATGGCTAACAGCAGTGTCCTGGCAGCTGACAACAGCGCTCGCCGGGTGGAACGGATGGGCCGTCGATAGGGAATGACGACACGCGCCGGCCGTGAACGCTGGTCAGGCGCGAGAGACCGATTCAGCATGGAGATCCTCCAGGCTAGGCTGCCAAGCGGGATCGCTCGGCCGACGTGACGGGCGACCACTGGCCGCCCATGTTGTCTGGATTCTACTCGCGCCACGCTCCTGGGCCAAGGCGGACAGATTGACGGGCACAGACGACGATGGTACGATCGCCGCCATGTCTACGGCAGGCAACATCCACTGGAGCGACGTTCGGGCAGGCTTTCGGGCAGGGCTGCCGGTGGCGGCGGGTTGCGCGCCCTTTGGCGTAGCCTATGGCGCCGTCGCCGCGGCAACGCTCTCTCCTGCACAGACCTCGCTGATGTCAGCGACGGTATTCGCGGGTACGGCGCAGTTCGTGGCGGCGAGCATGTTGGCCCAGGGCTCGGCGCTGTTGCCCGTCCTCTTGACCTGTGCCCTGGTCAATCTACGGCTCTTGCTGTTGAGCGCCGCGATCTCGCCTCACGTCCGGGGTTTGCGCCTCGGGCCGCGTCTGCTGTCGGCGTTCATGCTCACCGATGAGAGCTTTGCCGTCAGTGTCGCTGCCTTTCGCGAGCGGCACGTCGGCCCCGGTTTCCTGGCGGGTGCAGGGCTGGCGGTCTTTGTACTCTGGCAGATCGCTTCGGTCGTGGGCCGGTTGGCCGGTTCGCTCATCCCTCAAGGATATGGCCTCGAGTATGCCTTGGCTGCCAGTCTCATCTGCCTACTGTTCATGCTGGTGCGCAACCGTCGGCAATGGGCCGTGGCGTTGCTCTCTATCCTGTTGACATTGGGCGTGCGCCAGGTGATGCCCGATGCCTGGGTAGTGCTGGTGGCTACGCTGATCGCTACTACGGTGGGGCTGGGCTTCAGGCGATGGCAGTAACGCTGCTCATTTTGGCGATGGCGGCGGTGACCTTTGCCTATCGCTATGCACCGCTGGCGCTGCTCGAGCGCTTCAAACTCCCAGGCTGGGCCTATGACTGGCTCGAGCTGGTGCCCGCGGCGGTGCTGGCGGCCATGCTCTGCCAGGCGGTGTTCCCCAAGGGCGAGTCTCAGCCGTGGCAGAACCCCGAGCTACTGGCCGCTGTGCCCACGGCCATCGTGGCCTGGCGAACGAAGAGCATGCTACGCACTATGATCGTGGGCATGATGGCCTACGCGCTTTTGACGCACATGCTCTGAGCACTCAGCCGCCATCCTCCGGCCCACGACGCTCGTGTGGTGAGCGTTCGTCGAGCAGCGAGGCGCGAGTGATGGCGTGGCGCCCAAAGCGCTCGCGGATTTCGTCTAGGGCGCCGGCCAGCCTGATCGCTCGCTGGTCGCGGTCGCTGAACAAATTGAGCTGATAGCCCGCTCCGTCGAGCAAGCCGCTCACCCCCACGCCGATCAACCGCAGCCTTCTACCAGGGGCCCAGTTGGCGTCGAGTAGGCGTAAGGCCACGGCGTTGATCACGTCGGCCTGGTCTGTCGGCTGGTCGAGAGCATACTGACGAGTGCTGGTCTGGAAGGCGGCGGTGCGCATCTTGAGCCGCACGGTGCTGCCTACCAAGCCGCGCCGCCGCAATTCGCCCGCCAGATGATCGCTCATTTGCAGGATGATACGTTGCAGAGGCTCGCGCTCGGCGACATCCTCGGCAAAGGTCGTCTCTTGGCTGATCGAGTGGCGTTCGCGATCGGAGGCCACGGGGCTCGGGTCGATGCCCATGCTACTGCGATAGAGCCAGGCCGATGTGTCGCCAAACCGCTCGGCCAGACCCTCAGGCCCTAGCCGCTGGAGGTCGCCGATCAAGCGAATGCCCTGGGACCGCAACTGAGCGCCGGTGACCTTGCCCACGCCCCACAGCTCTTCGACCGGCAAGGGGGCCAGATATTCGGCCTCCTGGCCTTGCGGCACCAGCACCAGTCCGTTCGGCTTGCCTCGCGAACAGGCGATCTTGGCCACTAACTTGGTGGAGGCGATGCCCAACGAGATCGGCAGGCCTACCTCTCGATCGATGCGTTGCTTGATGCGCTCAGCCGTTTGCCAGGGCGTACCCCACAGCCGCTCGCAGCCCGTGATGTCGAGGAAAGCCTCGTCGATCGAGATCTGCTCGAGCGCGGGGGTGAATTCGTGGAGGATCTTGATGATGCGGCTAGAGTAGTCGCTATAGACCGCATAGTGGCCGTGCACAGTGATGAGCTGGGGGCACAACCGCAGTGCTTGGGCCACCGGCATGGCCGAGCGTACGCCATAGGCACGGGCGGCATAGGAGGCCGAGGCCACTACGCCGCGTCCCTCGGGAGAGCCGCCCACGATGAGGGGTTTGCCCTTGAGCGAGGGATCGAGCAGCTCTTCGACCGAGGCAAAGAAGGCGTCGAGGTCGACGTGGATGATCCAACGCGGCGCCGAGCGCACGGTAGCGTCAAGATCGGGCGCGCTCATCATCACACCGGCCCTGACCCGCGATGGCCTTGCCTAGGCTGGCAGGCCATCCACCCGCATGTGCAGCGCCAAGTGCTCAAAGATGCCATTGGGGTACTGCTCGCTGGGGTGAAAAGATACGTCGGTGATGTCGGCTGTCAGCCTTAACGATGGCGTCTCCAGCGACAACGAGCCGCCCGGCGTGGCCGTAATCAGGGCACCCTTGCGGCTCAGGCGCGCCGCCGTACTCTGCTCTGTGGCTGCCCAGGGGCTGAGCAGCACTTGGGAGACGGTACGCGGGCCACGCGTCTCAAAGAGCCACACGTCAAAGGCGGTCACCTGCTGAGGGCCAGCAGTGCTCACGACGTCGCTGATCACGATTCCGCACTGCCCGATGAAGCTCTCTTCGGGAGAGTCGATGGCTACCGAATGGTAAAAGTCATCATCTCCGAAATGATAGATGACATCGAACTCGGCCAGAGCGCCTCCCGAAGGGGCTGGGCTGATGGTCGGGGCCGCGACGGTGGGTTGGCTGGCTTGGTCGAGAGGGAATGCAGGTGGTGCAGCCTGCGCCGCCGGAGGCAGATCGAGTGCACCGACATCCGGCAAAGGCTCTTCGCTCGTGGGTGGCGGGGCGAACGACCGCGTAGTGGCTGTGTCGATACCCAGGATCTCTTCTAGCGAAGGCCGTTGCGGCGTCGCCGTGGGCTGGGCTGAGGCTGTAGAGGCGGGAGCCTCTTCTTCGGCCAATGGTGTTAGGCCGGCATCGAACACGGGGAACTCGGGCTCCGCAGCCGCCCGCTTGTTCTGTCGGGCGAGCATGAGCCCGGCGATAGCCGCGAATACGACGATCAAGACGCCGATTGCGAACAACAGCAACACCCAACTGGGCAGCGGCTCTGGGGCAGCGGCCTGGGCGGGGGCCTCTGCCGCGGGCACTTGCGTTGGAGCGGCCGCCTGAGCACCACTCCACTGGGCCAGACCGGTGTCGTTGGTGAGGCGTTCCAGGCGGGCAACCGTGGCCTCATCGCCCTGGGCCTGGCGCTCGGTGGACACCTGGGCGACCAGAGCGGCGACGGGGGCCAGGTCGACGCCGTCTGGCGAGAGCTGCTGCAAGCGCTCCTGAGCCAGCGACACGTCGCCGTTGAGCGCATACGAGTCGGCCACCATCTGCACGTAATCCTGCTGGTGGGCCAGGCGCAGATCCACCGGATCCGTGTCTACCCAGCGCACTGGGGCAATGACCCAAGCGATCAGCAACCCGAGCACCAGGCCGAGCGCGCCTGCCAGGATCAAGCCCCAAGCACTGTGTTGCTTGCGATAGCCCGTGCTTATGCCCATGTCTGCACCCTTTCGATGGTCTCTATGGCGATCATAGCACGCCGCCGGACGGCCTTCAACCACAAGCCTCAGGCGCCGATCACCGGCAGCTTGGGGCACTGGGTCAGCACCTCGCAGCCCGTGGCCGTGAAGACCACGATGTCTTCGATGCGCACTCCGAACTGTCCGGGAAGGTAGATGCCCGGCTCTACAGTCAGGACGACACCCTCGGTGAAGACCTCTGGCGAGCGCATGCCCGCCTGAGGCGCCTCGTGGATGGCCAGGCCGACGCTGTGGCCGAGGCCATGGCCGAACTTGCCCTCAAAGCCCGCGCCATAGATCAGGTCACGAGCGATCTTGTCGACCTCAATGCCACTCATTCCCGGCTTGATCGCGCGCTCTACGGCGAGCTGCGCGTCGAGGACGATCTGCCAGATGCGCAGATACTCGTCTGTCGCCCGTTGCAGGCAGAACGAGCGCGTCATGTCGGCATGGTAGCCCTGATAGAGCGCGCCCATGTCGACGACGACCGGGTCGCCGGCCAGGATGGGGCGGTCGCCCACCACGGCGTGCGGCAGGGCGCTGTTCGGCCCG
>JBDKSN010000191.1:0-18058 GCA_039680625.1 Anaerolineales bacterium
GGGCACAACTAGGCGAATGAAGCAGTGAGCGAGCGACGATGGATCTGATCGATCGGCTGCGGCGCATTGCGGGCGAGCCTGGGGAGCGGCCTCGGCGGGCCAGGGCGTCGACGCCCATCGACGAACTGGTGGGCGGGCAGTGGATCGAGAACGAGCACGGCCGCTGCCTGTTGGCCAGTGCGCGCTTTGCGCTGGATCACCGCCATGGCCACACTGCGCTGCGCGTCGCCCTCGACGATGGGCCAGGGTTACTGGCACTGGCCGGGCTCGACGGAGACCTCGAGCGCCTGTTGTTCCTCGACACCGAGACCACCGGCCTGGGCCGTGATGCGGGTACGGTGGCGTTCCTCGTGGGCGTGGGCAGCTATGACGAGGGTTGGTTCACTGTTCGCCAGTATTTCATGGACGACGTCGACGACGAGCTCGCGCTGCTCGGCGAGCTAGAAGGCGAGCTGGCGCGGCGGCCCACGCTGGTGACCTTCAATGGCACGGGCTTTGACTGGCCGCTGCTGGTCAACCGCTACCTATTCAACGGCTGGCCGCCGCCTACGCTCGCCGGGCACCTCGACTTGCTGCGCTGGTCGCGCTCCTTGTGGCGCAACGTACTGCCCTCCTGTGCGCTCTCGGCGCTCGAGGGCAGCATCTTGGGGGTGACGCGCTCGCAAGAGGATGTCCCCGGCTATCTGATTCCCCAGCTGTATTATGACTATTTACGCACGGGCGACGCTCGGCCGCTGGAGGGCGTGTTCTATCACAACCTGATGGACGTGCTGTCGATGGCCTGCCTATTGGCGCGCGTGGCGCGGTCGCTGGCCGTGGCCCAGGCGCTGGAGCCGCAGGCGCCGCACGACCCCCTGGCGGTGGGCCGGCTACACGAGCGCCTGGGGCGCAACGAAGAGGCGTTGGCCGCATATGCTGCTGCTGCGCAGAGCGCCGCGCCCACGCTCGCGGCGGCGGCGTGGGATTGCCACAGCCTGCTGCTCAAGCGGCTGGGGCGCTTGGACGAGGCGGCGGCGGTGTGGCGCCAACACCTCGACGGCCCCAGTGCGACGCCAGTCATCGAGCTGGCCAAGTATCTCGAGCATCGTGAGCGAGACTATGCAGCGGCGCGCGAGATAGTGCTCCGGGGGATGGCGGCGGTCGAGGCCGGGCGCATCTGCACGCCGTGGCCCGCCGAGCTGCTGGCCGAGCTGGCGCACCGGCTCGAACGACTCGAGCGGCGCCTATCGCGCTGAACGCTGGCCCTAGCCCAAGACGGCATAGTGGCCCACGTCTTGCCAGCCCAGCTCACTGAGCAGGGCGAGGTCGGCGGTGAGGTTGCTGGGAACGAGCAGGCCCACCTCGTCGAGCGGGCGATGCAGTGTGGCGCGGGCCACCGCAGTGGCTAGAGCCGCGCGGGCAGTCGGGCTGTCTCCCGCTAGCTCTTCGAGCCAGCAGCCGCGATAGGCCAGGGTGCTGACCGGCAACGCCAGGGCGCTGGCGTGGGCGTTCTGCCAGTGGGTGGCGCCGAGATAGGGCTTGCCGCGCACAGCAAGCTCAGTGCGGGTGAGTGGCGCTGGATCGAGCGCCGCGGGCGCTGGAGCGCCGTCGGGGTTCCAGATCATCATCGCGGCGAGCCAACGGGGGGGGAGGCCGGCGCGGCGAAACGCGGCGAGCGAGGCAGCGTTGTCTTCACGGACGACGGCGCGCGCCGCAGACACGCCAGCAGTGCGCGCCTCTTCGAGGGCGCGGGTGATGAGCGCCGTGGCGATGCCACGGTGACGCTGGGCGGGCAACACGCCCAGCATGTCGAGCTCGAGGCGGGCGCCCGTGGGAGTATAGGTCTCAAAGCAGGAGACAAAACCCGCCAATGCGTCGCCCTCATAGGCGCCGAGGCAGAGGTGCGCGGGCGAGCGCAGAGCCTGCAAGGCCTCATCGACGGTATAGTCGCTATCGCCTAGGGTGGCGCGCTCGACATAAAGCAGTTCGGCGACGGCGTTACGGACCAAGGGCACGCGTGCGATGTGCATAAGCGCGAGTCTAGGCAAGGTGGGCTGACGTGGCAACTCGGGCGGAGGGGCACGTGGCTGCCAAGACTTGACGCTCGCCCGAGGGCCTCTCTATAATGCGCGAGTCTTGCGTAGGCACAAGACAGAGGAATCGTCGGCGTCGAGGAGGCAATGGGCATCTACGAGCGCTATGCGTCGGTGTATGACGCCTCGGGGCAGCTCAGTTTCAGTCTGCAGATGATCCCCTATCTCGGGCAGCTGCTCGAGGTGTATCCCGCGCCGGGGCACCGTTGGCTCGAGCTGGCCTGTGGCACGGGCACGGTGGCTGTTGCGCTCGCTCGGCGAGGGTGGGAGGTCACCGGCGTCGATGGCTCGGCGGCAATGCTCGACCAGGCGCGGGCCAAGGCCGAGGCGGCGGGCGCCACCGTCGAGTGGCAACAGCAAGACCTCCGCCAGCTCAAGCTGGAGCCGCGGTTCGACGTGGCCACGTGCCTGTACGACAGCCTCAACTATATGCTCACCTCCGACGACCTGTTGGCGGTGTTCCGCGGGGTGGCGCGCAGCCTGGCGCCGCGCGGCCTCTTTTTCTTCGACATGAATACCGCCTATGCCCTGCAGACCTATTGGGGCGGGCAACAGTATTTCGAGGATCGTGGAGACCTGGCGGTGGCCTTTAGCACCCAGTTCAACCCCATGCGGCAGCGTACGACCGTGACGGTGACCTGGTTCGAGCGCGACGAGGCCACGGGCCTCTATCGCAAGGGCAGCGAGGAGCACACCGAGCAGGCCTACCCGCCCGAGCACGTCTCGACGCTGCTGGTCGACGCGGGGCTGGACGTGTTGGCAACCTATGACTGCTTCAGCCTGCGCAAGCCGGACATCGAGAGCGCGCGCATCCTCTGGGTGGCGCGTCTGACGAGAGGGGGTCGTACGGGATGAGTCTGAGGCGACGAGGGGCCGGCCGTCGGGGCCTGGCAAGCGTACGTTGGGCACTGGCCTTGAGCCTGCTGCTGAGCGGCTGTGCTGCGCTGCCCGAGGCGACTCCGGCGGCGCCAACGGCCAGCCCGAGTCCGACGGCGTCTCTGGCGCCCACGGCCTCTGCCGCGCCGACTGAGGTACTGCCTGCGGCGGCGGCGATGTTCAGTGCTGGCTCGCAGCCCGTGGTGACCCAATGGCCGGTGGGCAGCGAGCAGCTCGTCGGCGACAATCTCCGCCGCGAGACACAGCGGTTGCTGGCGCGCGGTGAGTATGATGCGCTGCTGCCGATGCTCGAAGAGGCGCGCCAAGACCCGGCGCAGTCGGCCAATGCGGTCGATCTCTGTCGCGCAACGGCCTATCTGGCTGATGGCGACTTGAACTCGGCGGTCGATCTGCTGCTGCCGTGGGCCGAGACCCAGGGGCCGCTCCAGCACCAGACGCTGGCCATGCTCGGCGAGGCCTATGAGCAGGCCCGGCAATGGCTGCCCGCGGCGACCACGTATGACCTGCTGCTGGCGCTCGATCCACCGGCGCGAGACCAGGTGGCCTGGCGCGCGGCGAGGGCGCGCGTGCAGGTGGGCGATAGCGCCGCCGCATTGCGCCTGTTGCAGAGCATCGACACGGGCAAGCTTCCCCCCTCTTTTCGCGCGGAGGTGCTCGAAGAGCGCTCCCGCCTGGCTCGTGAGAGCAACCAGTGGGAGGATTCGCTGGCCGCGCTCGATGAGATCCTCAGCTTTGCCGTGCAGCCCGGGTATCGGATGCTGGTGGAGGTCGAGCGCGCGCACACGCTGTTGAGCATCAGCGACTATGACACGGCCATCCCCATCCTGCAAGAGGCGATGGCGACCTATCCCGACCAGGCCGCCGGGCAACAGGCGTTTGCCCTGCTCAAGCCCCTGGCCGAAACAGATCCCAAGATGGAGGCCGCACAGATCGACCCTCTGGTCGAGGCGCGGGTCTGCTACTATGCGGGGCTGTATGACCAGGCCGATGCGGGCGTGACCAAGGCACTCAAGGGGCGAAGCGTCGATCGCGCCGAGGCCTTTGCCTTGCGCGGGCTGATCGCGGCCCGGTCGGGCAGTGTCAAAGAGGCGTTGGCGGCGCTCGACAAGGCGATCACGCTGTATAGCCAGCGCACCGTGGGCGACGATGCCGTGTTGCGCGGGCGCATCGCCGAGGTGTGGTTCACCAAGGCGCAGCTCGTCGAGGGCAACGGCGGCGATCCGGCCAAGGTGTACACCCAGTTCGTGGCGCGGTATCCCGATTTCGTCCAGGCGCCACAGGCGTTGTGGCTGGCTGCTGCCTACAAGGCCGATCGAGCAATGGGGGCCAACAGTGCGCCCGAACCCGACGCCGCGGGTAGCGCGGCGGAGCTGTACACACGAGTGGCGCGCGAGTATCCCCAGAGCAGCTATGCACAAGGTGCGTCTCTGCGGGCGGGGCTGGTGTGGTACCGCCAGGGCGAGGTCGATCCGGCGCAGGCCGTGTGGGCCGAGGAACTGGCCCGGCTGACCACGACGAGCGCACCCGCGACCGCTACACCGTCGGCTGAGGTGGCCGATGCGCCTACGGTGACGCCGTGGCCCAGGACGGCCACGCCAGCGCCCACCGTACAGTATTCCGGGCCGAGCCTCACTCCCCCGGCTGCGCCCGAGTCGCTGCCCACGGCCACACCGGAGGCCACGCCCACGGTGGCGCTGGCCGCGGCGCAGGAACGCGAGCCTTTGGCCGAGGAGCTGGTGGCGACGGTCGCCGAGGCCGATGTGTCTCGGGTGGCGAGCTTGCAGCTGTGGCTGGGCCTCTTGGCAAAGGCCAGGGGCGAGCTCGACGCGGCCGAGTCTCTGTGGGCCGACGCCACAGCGCTCGATCCCGAGGGTTATTACGGGTTACGCGCCGCCGACCTCTTAGCCGAGGCCTCGCTGACGTTGCCAGCCGACTCGACTCCGCTGGCCGAGGATGCGACCGCCGACTGGGAGGCGATCGCAGCGTGGGCCGATGGCTGCGCCGCGCCGACCGATCCGGCGGAGAGCCAGGCCGAGCTGTCTGCCGGACTGTGGCTATGGCGCGTAGGCTGGACGGGAGAGGCGCTGACCGTGCTACGCGGGCTGGCCATGGCGCACAGCGAGGACGCTGCGCTCTTGGCCACCCTGGGCCGCGACGCACAGGCCGCCGGCATCTGGGCTGTGTCGACGATGGCCGCCGAGTATCTGCTCGCGGCGGGCCGCGACCAGGCGGCCGACGTGCCCGCTGACGTGTGGCGAGCGGCCTATCCGCTGGCCTATGCCGACCTGGTGCAAGAGAGTGCGGCGACGTACGGCCTCGACCCGCTGTTGTTCATCGCGCTCTTGCGCCAAGAGAGCCGCTTTTATCCGCGGGCGAACAGCAGTGCGGGGGCGCGGGGCTTGGCGCAGGTGGTGCCATCGACCGGTGCGTGGATCGCCGAGAAGGTGGGCACCGAGGCCTATCGCGACGAGCTGCTCTACCGGCCCTGCCTCAGCATCCGCTATGGCGCGTGGTATCTCGACTATACCTTGAGCCTGTGCGACCGCGAGTGGCCGCTGGCCCTGGTGGCATACAATGGTGGGCCGGGCAATCTGGCGCGGTGGACCGAGGGCAAGGACGAGGTGGATTACGACTTGCTGGCCGAGACGATCCCTGCGAGCGAGACGCGTTGGTATGTCAAGACCGTCTATGCGCAGTATCGTCTGTATCAGCAGATCTATCGCTAGGCATAGCTGCTTCCCGGTACAAGACGAGGCCCCTCCTGCGAGGGGCCTCGTGTCGTCTAGCAGACGCGATCGGCGCGGAGGCTAGATGAACCAGGTGGCGTTAGCCTTGTCGGTGGCGCTGAGCATGGTCGCTACGCCGCCGATGGTGACGCCATCGATCAGTTCCTCTTCTTTGATGCCCATCATATCCATGGTCATCTGGCAGGCGATGAGGCGCACGCCCGCGTCGAGGGCCGACTGGAGCAGCTTGGGCAAGGGGTCGATGTTCTTGGCCTGCATCTCGCGCTTCATCAGCGCGGTGCCCAGGCCGGCCATGTTCAGCCGAGAGAGGGTCAAGGCGTTGGGGCCTTTGGGCATCATCCAGCCGAACATGCGCTCGATAAAGGTCTTTTTCACCGGCGGCGTCTGTGGTCGGCGCAGGATATTGAGCCCCCAGAAGGTAAAGAACATGGTCACCTGCTCGCCCATCGCGGCGGCGCCGTTGGCGATGATAAAAGCGGCCAGGGCGCGGTCGAGGTCGGCTGAGAAGATGATCATCGTCTTGTCTTTGGTGGTGGCGATCGACTGCTCCTGCGCCTGGGGCTGTGGAGCGCCCTTGCTCAAGACAGCGGTGATCACGCCGCCCTCTTGTTCGAGGCTGAGCAGGCTGTTGCCGGTGCTCTCGGCCCACGCGCCCACATCGCGGCGAAAGCCGGGGTCGGTGGCCGAGATACGCACGGTCTGCCCCTCTTGCAGGCCTTGCATCTGGCGATAGAGCATCATGATCGGCCCCGGACACTGGAGGCCCGTGGCGTCGAGGTTCAACTCGGGCTTGAGCAAGTTGAGGTTGAGCATCGGTGCAGGCGCCTCCTCGGCGCGGGAGGGCGGGGTGGCCGCCGACAAGGGCGCGGCCTGCGGCTCGGTGGCCAGGCTGTAGGTGGTCCAGCCGCCGCTCAGGTTGCGCGAACGAAAGCCGTTTTGACGCAGGATGCGGTCCGCGCCATAGGCGCGACGGCCGCGAGCGCAGTAGATGATCCACTCTTTGTTGCGATCCAGCTCGTCGAGCCGCGAGCGCAGCTCTTCGACGGGGATCCACACCGCGCCGGGGATGCCGCCTAGTTCGTGTTCGAGCGCGGTGCGCACGTCGAGCACGCCCACGCGCTCGGGGTCGCGCGAGACGACCTCTTCCCACGTGGCCAGGCCCGAATCGCCGCGCAAGTCGTTGGCGGCAACAAAGCCGGCGATGTTGACGACATCTTTGGCAGCGCCAAAGGGCGGGGCATAGGCGAGCTCGAGCTCTTCCAGGTCGAATACGGTCAGACCAGCCAGGAGCGCACCGGCGAGGACATCGATGGTGCGGTCGACTGCGCGATAGCCCAGCACCTGGGCGCCCAAGAGCTTGCCATCGGTCGGGGCATAGAGCAGCTTGATGCTCTGCATCGTGGCGCCCGGGTAATAGCCCGCGTGGTCATAGTTGTGGGTGATGCTCGAGTGAAAATCGATGCCGAGCTGTTGCAGGCGGCGGCTGTTGGCGCCTGTGGAGGCGGCCACCAGGTCGAATACGCGCACGATCGAGGTGCCCACGGTACCCCGATAGGGCGTGGCTAGGCCGGTGATGTGATTGGCGGCCAGGCGTGCCTGGCGGTTGGCCGGGCCAGCCAGGGGGATGGCCGTCGGCTCGCCCGTGACGGGGTCGATCACCTGGATGGCGTCGCCCACGGCATAGATGTCGGGATCCGACGTCTGCAGATACTCGTTGACGACGATGTGGCCGCGCGGGCCAAGGGCCAGGCCGGCGTCGCGGGCGAGGCCGCTCTCGGGCTTGACGCCAACGGCCATGATGGCCAGATCGGCGTGCACGGTGGCGCCCGAGGCGAGGGCAATGTCGAGGCCGCCCTCAGCGCGCTCGGCGATCGACTGGACGCCATCGCCCAAGACGAGGCCCACGCCGTGCTGGCGCAGCTCCTGGTGGATGGCCGCGGCCATCTCGGGGTCGAGCGGGGCCATCACCTGGGGGAGCATCTCGATGACGCTGACCTGCAGGCCCAGCGCATGCAGGTTCTCGGCCATCTCGAGGCCGATAAAGCCGCCGCCAATGACCGCGGCGCTGGCCGCGTGGTGGTCGGCGATATAGGCTTGGATGCGATCCATGTCGGGGATGGTGCGCAGCGTAAAGACGGCCGGCAGGTTGGCGCCCGGGATGGGCGGCACGATAGGGGCCGCGCCCGGCGAGAGCACGAGCTTGTCGTAGGCCAGGGAATACTCTTCGCCGGTGGCCAGGTTCTTGATGCGGACCGTGTGCTCGCTCGGGTGGATGGCCAGTGCCTCATGGCGGGTGCGCACGTCGATGGCGAACTCGCGCTCGAGCTCCTCGGGCGAGGAGACGAGCAGCTTGTTGCGGTCGGCGATGACGCCGCCGATGTGATAGGGCAGGCCGCAGTTGGCGAACGAGACGTACTCGCCGCGCTCGATGAGGATGATCTGGGCGTGTTCGTCTCGCCGACGCAAGCGCGTGGCCGCGGTGGCGCCGCCAGCCACGCCTCCGATGATGACATAGGTGCTCATAGGTATGCCTCTAGTGAGAGACTAGGATCGGACCTTTGTGAACTCGTTCACAATTATACCCCTACAGGGTAAGGGTGTCAAGTTCGGCAGATGGCCGCGCCGATTGCCGTGCGTGAATACCGCCATTGTGCCAAGCGAATCGACTTTGCGCAAGCGACCTACGCAGCCGCAGCGCGGCCGTGCGCTCGAGGTCATGCCTAGCGAGCGCTATGATGATAAGATCTTCACATCGGCAGCTGCAGGAACCATTGCGGATATCTTTCACGCAAACTCAGAGATGGTCACCACGTTCGCTGTGAAGGGCATCCTGACCGAGATCACCCCGCTGCTAGACGCAGATCCGGACGTCAAGAAGGACGATTGGTTTGACTGGACCTGGGTGCGCGCTATGTATCAGGACAAGATCTGGGCGATGACCCAGAAGGGCAACACAACTGTAACCTACTACAACAAGGATCTGTTTGATCAGGCAGGCGTTGCCTATCCGGCGGGGAAGTGGACGCAGGAGGAGTTCGTCGAGACAGCGCACAAGCTTACAGACCCAGAAGAAGATCAGTTTGGCACCTGGACGTACAACTGGCATCTGGCCGTATGGGCGAACCAAGGCGACATCATCTCACCCGATGGCCAGAAGTGTCTGCTCGCTGAGCCGGCAGCTTACGATGCCATACAGTGGGTGGCGGATCTTGCGCTGAAGGAAAATGTGGCGCCGAAGGCAGAGCAGAGCGAGGTCTTTGGTAGCCTCAATCCTTTCGCCAGTGGCAAAGTCGCCACCTACATTGGCGGGGAGGATGTGCTGGGTGGCTTTATCGAGAGCATCGATTCCTTTGAGTGGGGAGCGGCGATGATCCCGACGGGCAAAGAGACCGTCGGTGAAGGTACTTCGACGATGTTCCCGATGTCGAAGAGCACAAAGGTATTGGATTCTGCTTGGGAGTTTCTCAAGTTCCTCAGCGGCGACATCCGGGCCTATGAAGCTATGGCTAAACACGGCAAGCTGGGCATTCCGCCCTTGAAGAAGGCCTATGACGAGCTCTTCCTAGGTACGGAGCCGCGTCCAGATGTCAAAGAGGTACTGGCTGAGATGGCTCTCTACAACAGAGTCTGGATGCTCAACGTAACCGCTGGCGCTGAAGCCAAGACAACCGTTGATCAGGGCTTGTCTCTGGTCTGGACTGGTGAGCTGTCAGCCAAGGATGCGTGTGAAGAGCTGTGCCCCAAGCTGGATGAGGTGCTCGCGAATCAACCGAGGTAGTCCATAGGGCCCACATCTGTGAAGGCTCAGAACGGTGGATATGGGCCTAGTGATCGGTGCTCTGGGCTGAGGGCACGTTTCTGAAAGTACAGTGACATCTCCCGGAGACCTGCGCCTAGTCTGGTAGCTTACGGACGTCGATGACGCCCTGTGGGAGCGTCACTAGGGTTTGGGCCAGAGTGGGCAGACACTGACAAGGTGAAGCAGAGCGCATGGTTCAGCGAACCACAGGACGTCGGGTATCGTTTGCGCTTAATTTCCATAGGTGGCGGGAAATAGAGGGATGGCTTTTCGCAGCCCCCTGGCTTTTTGGCTTTCTTGTGTTCACCGCCGGCCCCATGCTGTATTCGGTGGCTTTGGGTTTTTTCGATTACGATTTTTTCACCCCCCCAAAATGGGTGGGGGTGGCCAACTATGTCAACCTATTCGCGAAAGACGAGCTCTTCTGGCAGTCGCTCAAGGTCACTACCATATACTCAGTAGTGTCAATTCCCTTGCGTCTGGTTCTGGGTTTTCTGATCGCATTGTTGATGAACCAGGATGTGCCTGGCATCTACGTGTTTCGTTCGCTTTTCTACGTGCCAACGATCCTTCCTAGTGTAGCAACTTCGTTCCTGTGGATGTGGATACTGAACCCTCAATATGGCCTTATCAACTACGCGCTTGAGGCGATATTGGGGATCCAAGGGCCCGGTTGGTTGGCTTCGGAAGCTTGGGCCCTGCCTGCGCTGATCATCATGAGCCTTTGGGGGGTAGGCGGCCCAATGGTCATCTATCTCGCTGGGCTGCAGGGAATTCCAAGGCACCTCTATGAAGCTTGTGACCTCGATGGCGGGAACGCAGTGGCCAAGTTTTGGTTCATCACCATTCCGATGATGAGCCCGATCATCTTCTTCAATCTGGTGATGGGTGTAATCAACTCGTTCCAGGTGTTCACTTCCTCTTACCTGATGACTCAGGGCGGACCGAACTATGCTACCTATTTCTACATGCTCTACTTATATGACACATCGTTCCGTTATTTCCGAATGGGCTATGGCTCGGCACTTGCGTGGGTCCTGTTCTTTATCATCATGTCTCTCACCCTCCTGAATTTCATAGGAAGCAAACGCTGGGTTTACACCGGGAACCTCTAGTTGTTTGGACTAGAGTCAATAATGGGGGAAACGGCGGTGACTTGCGCTCGGCATCAGAAGGCGGCGGGTCGAGGTCATGGCGTTCATTTCCGTAGGCAGCTTTGGCATGTTGTGGTGTTCATTCTGCTCGTCCTGCTCTCAACGATCATTTCGATTCCGTTGTTTTGGGTGATTTCGAACGCCCTGAAGGCACCGACGGAGGTCTACCTCTACCCACCTCGATGGATTCCACGGCCGCCACAGTGGGGCAATTTCGCCAAAGCCTGGTCAATGCTGCCTTTCTGGCGGTTCCTGCGGAACTCGCTCGTCACAACAGTGGTCCCTACTGTCGCCACGGTTTTCGTCAGCGCTTTGGTTGGCTATAGCTTTGCGCGCATGCGATGGCGCGGTCGAGACGCCGTGTTGATGCTCTGTATGGCAACGATGATGCTGCCGAGCCAAGTGACCTTGATTCCGAGGTTTCTTATTTTCAAACAGCTGAACTGGACAGATACCTTCTATCCCCTCATAGTTCCCTCCTTGTTTGGCAGTGCATACGATATTTTCCTAGCTCGCCAGTTCCTGTTGACTCTGCCCGTAGAGCTTGAGGAGGCAGCAACCATCGACGGGTGTTCCACGTTCGGCACTTGGTGGCAAGTGATTATGCCGCTCTGCAAACCTGTTCTGACGGTGATCGCGATCTTTGCTTTCATGGGACACTGGAGCGAGTTCTTTGGTCCGCTTATCTATTTGAACTCGCGAAAAAACTGGACCATCATGTTGGGAGTAGTGTCATTTCAAGATCGACTTGAGGGCGAGGTCTCCATTCACTTGATGATGGCCCTTTCCTTCCTCACTATGCTGCCGTGCCTAGTGCTGTTCTTCTCAAGCCAGAAGGTGTTCATCGAGGGCATCGCGCTGACGGGCGTCAAGGGCTAGACGGATGTGCCCAAGCTGACGCTGCTGTCGCGTTGAATCGTTGCCTCTAGTCTAGCCTGGAAAGGAAAACGCAGTGTACTATCGTGAATTCGGCGATGCAGGCTTTGCGGTGTCTGAAATCGGCATGGGCTGCAATAGGCTCGGTGAACCTGCCATGCCAGACTCACACTGGGTTGCCCTCGTCCATGCTGCCATCGATATGGGGGTGAACCTATTCGATACCTCCGAATCCTATGGTTGGGGACGCAGCGAGGAGATTCTGGGCTTGGCGATCGGGAACCGAACCGATGTGTATGTGGCCACCAAAGTCAGCCGCATCAGGGAAACGAATGCTCGCGATTTCTCTGCCACGCGCATCCTGGCGCAGGTCGAAGCAAGTCTGAGACGGCTGCAACGGGAACGCATTGACATCTATCAACTGCACAGTCCCAGTCTGGAGGATCTGAAGAGCTTTGACTGGCCTGAAGCCATGACCAAGCTGAAGGAACAGGGCAAGATCCGCTTGGCAGGTGTTTCGATCAATGACGCGGCCTCGGCTCGTTGGCTGGTCGAGCAGGGCCTCGTGGGGGCAATGCAAGTAGCCTACAACATGATTGACTATCAGACGGGCAGGGAAGTGTTTCCGGTCGCAAGAGCCGCTGGCGTGGGGACCATGGTACGCATGCCCATGGCTCAGGGAATCCTCACGGGCAAGTTTACTCCCGGTGAGCCGGTTGCCGAAGACCATCGGGCCAATTTAGCCGGGAAGCACATGACTGCAATGATCGATTTGGCCGAGCGCTTCAAGCCCCTTGCCCAGCAGTTTGGCTTGCCGCTGACCACTATCGCCTTGCGATACGCCATCACACCAGTGGGGGTATCGGCGGCGATTCCGGGAGCCCGAACGGTCGACCAGCTGAAGCAGAATGTGTCTGCCTCCAATGGCAAAGGCCTCGAAGCAGAGGTCCTGGAGGCGATTGCGGCGATTCAGCAAGAGCTTCCTGAGTGACCTGCCGAACCAGTATCCGAACACTCGTAGGGAGTTTCTCATGAACTATTGGTGGCAAGACAAGCCCTGGCGCATGATCCAGACCAATCTGCGCGAGATCGATATGGCTGACATCGACGCCGAGCGTCTCGTCAGTGACCTGGAGGCTTTCCAAGCCACGGCGCTGCTGTTCAACTGTGCGGGCATCATTGCCAGCTATCCCACCGATCTTCCCTTTCACTTCCCCAGCCCATACCTGCAGGGCGATAGTCTCGCAGAGATCATCGCTGCCTGCCACGCTGCTGGCATCCGCCTGCTAGCGCGCACAGATTTCAGCAAGGTGCGTCGCCCTGTCTATGAGCAGCACCCCGAGTGGGCCTATCGCACTGCCGCTGGCGAGATTGTCGACTACAACGGTGATGTGCATGCCTGTATCATGGGCAACTATCAGCAGGTGTACGCCCTACAGATCATCGAAGAGCTGCTGACGCGCTATGACGTCGATGGCATCTTCTTCAACATGGGGGGCTTTGTCACCCGTGACTATTCGGGCAACTACTACGGACCGTGCCATTGCGCGGCCTGCGAGGCGGGGTTCCGCGCGATGTTTGGAGAGGCATTGCCAACCCGCGAAGATATGAGCGATCCGGTGTATCGCCACTATCGTCTGTTCAAAGAGCGCTCCACAGCGGCGCTGAACCGACGGGTGCACGACCTGATTCATCGGCTGCGGCCTGAGATCGCTGTGGATCGCGACGTGGAACGTGGCGTGGGGTTCATTCGGCAGGAATCCAATACCGCTATCGACCGCCCGTTGCCTCATTGGCAATACAGCGCTTCGGCGAACACCAAGTGGGCAGTGGGGAGCTACCCGACGATGGTGTCGTCCAACACTTCGGTGGACTTTATCGATTTCCCCTACCGACACGTGGCCGTATCACCGCACCAGCAGGAACTGCGCCTAGCGCAGAGTCTGGCCAATGGTGGGCAGCTCGACTGGTACCTCATTGGGCGCCTCGACAACCACGAAGATCGCTCGGGATACGAACCGGTCAAGCGTATGTTTCACTACCATGCGGCCCACGAGGATGAGTATGTCGGCAACACCCCGCTAGCCGACGTGTTGCTGCTCAACGATAGCGGCATCAACGACGCCGAATCTCGTGGTTGGTATCGGGTGCTCACCGAGGGCCATTGGCTCTTTGATGCTCCGCTGCTTGCCACCGCGCTCGCTGCCGATTGGCAACCCTATCGAGCGATCGTATTGCCCAACCTGCGCTACCTCTCTGACGCAGTGGCCGCCAAGCTCGATGCCTATGTGGCCGCCGGTGGGAGACTGATCTCTGTCTATGAGAGTGGCCTGTTTACTGCCGAATACGAGCGACGCGATGCTCCTGCCCTGACCTGTCTGGGCATCGATCATGTGGAGTATGCCGCCGAATCGCTGCGCGGCGCCTACTTCAAGCTCGACGACAAGTCTGGTCTGCCACGTTTTGCTGATACTGACCTAGCCTATCTCGATGGCCCGTATCTCTACACCCGCTATCGAGAGACCGTGGAGCAGCGTCTCAAGCTCATCCCGCCGCACGCCTTTGGGCCGCCGGAGCGAACGTACTATACCCTGGTCGTGGATCGGCCTGGATTCACCGTGAACCGATACGGCGCTGGCCTGGCCATCCATGTGCCCTGGCTCCCCGGGACGCTCTTCCATCGACAGGGCCATCCCAACACGGTCAACCTGATGGCCGATCTCCTCGAGCATGTGGCTGGGGTCAGACGCGTAGAGGGGTCTGTGCCAGAGCAGGTCGAAGTCACTCGTCTGCGCAACCGTGCTGGTTTCGAATTAGTGCATCTGGTCAACGCCACGGGACACTATGGGAACTCGTTCTTCGCTCCCCTAACCCTGCGTGACCTCGAGCTCTCGTTTCCTTGCCCGACGGCACCGACGCGCGTTGAAAGCCTCAAGAGTGGCGAGACGATCCCCGCGCAGTTCGCCGATGGCCGACTCACGCTGACCATTCCACAGCTAGGGCTCTTCGAGGCGATCAAGCTGACCTACTGACAGCCCCTACGGGGGATGAACCATGCCGAAGTGAGCCTGGTAGGGCTCACTTCGGCATAGCTATTGGGCATTCCTAGCTCTGCGTCTATGCCTTTGCCCGTGCTGCTTGTCGGCTGAGCTGCCTGAAGCACTCTCCACTGACCCGGTACATCCGAGGCCAGGAGGCGACAGATGCGAGTTGGCGTTCTATGTGGAGAGCCAGAGAACTATCCCCCGCGTCTAGTGACTCTGATAGGCCCGCGCCATCTCGATCAGCAGAGCAGTGTCTTGGCGCGCCTCGAGCGCGTTCGTGCGGGGCTCGCGATCGTTCACGATGCAGTCGTGGAAATGAACGAGCTCAGCTTTGAACGCCTCTTCGTACGAAGCCAGGATGCGTCGTTCAACCGCTCGGTCACCATCCATCTCCCAGACGTTGACCATGGTCGGCGCGTTCTTGATGAACGGGCTGGGGAAGTCGATGTGCACTGTCTTGTTGGCAGCAAACACCGCCAGCTCTTCGTCAAAGATGCGATGACGTACTAGGCCGGTGTCAAACACGCAGCGTACATCGTTGCTCAACTGCAACACGGAGGTGTAATAGCTCCCCCCGGCCCAAATCTCGGTAGAGAGCACTCTTTCGGCTTGGCCAAAGGCACCACGTAGTATGGACATGTCGTGAGTCGACAGGCCGAGCATCAGCCCATAGGCGCGCTTGACGAGCGTGGGAGCGTCGCCGATCGCGTCGCGGATGGTGGCATCCATCTTCGCCTGGGTCTCGCGGGCAATTGCCTCAGGGATATCGCGATATGTCTTGAGATGGTAGTGGGCCAGAAAGGCCTCGTTAGGGCCGATCACATCGTGCAAGCGCACCAAGCGGATATCCTCAGCTGAGGCCAGCTCCTCGACTCCCGCAAGATACCCGGGATCATAGCGCTTGTGATAGCCCACCATGACGCGCTTGCCGCTGGCTGCGCTCGCTTCGAGGATCGCATCGGCCTCTTGTAGGCTGTTGCACATCGGCTTTTCCACGAACACGTGCTTGCCTGCGCGAAGCGCCGCAATCACCGGCTCGCTGTGAAAACCGGTCAGCACCATCACCGCATCCACCGCGGGATTGGCCAACAGGTCGTGGTAGTCTGCATAAGCCTTGGCCTGAGGATATCGCGCATGCGTCGCTGCCAGTTGGCCCGGCGACACGTCACAGATGGCAGCGAGCTCATACTGCTCGTCAAGCTCCGCAATATGAGGCAGGTGCATCACTTGAGCGATCATCCCGCAACCAATCAGCCCGATCCTCACCTTGTTCATGTTCTGCTCCTCTCGGAACAAGCTGTAGTCTATCTTGGGATGCCCAGGACACGCGGCCGGAGCCGTGATGTGGTGTGGTGCCGCGTCAGTCTAGACGAGGCTCCAGTCAAAGATCACACCTATAGAAGTGGTGCGGTCTTTGACCAAGCGGTCGTACACAGCCACTGCTTCGACCGGTGAGTGGCGGTGGGTGATGAGATCATCGACCCGCATCCGCTTTTGGAGTAGCAGATCGTAGAACAGCGCAACGATCTCGCTGTGCGTCCAAGGCGTGAACTCGGAGAAATAGGGTGCACTGCTGTTGCCATGTATGGCCAGAATCGAGATGGACTTGCTGAGCGTGCTTGCCCCCAGGAACTGTTGGGAGGGTGTCGGCGTGTCGCCCGTCAGGATAACCCGCCCGCGCTGACGCAGCAGTTCGATGCACTGTGCCAGGGCAGCCGGGTGTCCAGTGACATCCCATACAGCGTCGAGCATGCGCCCGTTTGTGATCTCTTTGATGGTCGGTAGCGCCGCTTCAGCAAAGCCGTTGATTGCGTGGGTGGCGCCATGAGCCAATGCCATGTCCAGTCGACCTTGTACGGTGTCGATGACGATGATCCGCCGAGCGCCATTGACTCGCAGATACTGTGTGACCAGTTGCCCCAACATGCCCAGTCCCACCACTCCCACGGTCTCGCCAAGCTCGAGCTGCCCACGCCGAGCGGCCAGCTGAGTGGTGGCAGCCAGGGCGCCCCAAGAGCCCTCTTCGGGCGTGATGCCATCGGGGATCGGGTCAATGGAGGTACGCCCAACCGTAGCCTTGAAATACTGGGCATGGGGTGCTGAGACGAGGACGCGGTCGCCCTCCTTGTACCCAGTGACATCTGCCCCCACGCCGATGACGCGAGCGACCATGCTATAGCCTGGCCGGAAGGGATACCGAACCCAGCTAGCCCAGTTGGTGCCCTTGTCAAAGACGCCACGCAGGCAGTAGGTCTCGGTGCCGATACTGATGAGCGAACACTCGGCCTGGCAGAGGATCTCTCCTCGCTGCGGCGAATCCACTTCCTCCTCGCAGACTGCGACCTGCCCCGCCTTGGGAAAGCATACATATAGAGACTTCACCATCTGCTCCTTTGTGATCCGGACATCTCATTCAAGGCGGCGTTCACACGCCGAACTTGCGCTGAAAACACTCGCGCAGCACGGGGATGCTCTGCTCGGCCTCCTGTTCCACCATCACACCGAGGGCAATGGCCTCCACCCCCTCGACAGCGGCGGCCCAGTTCAGCCATTCGGGCACGCTGCGCTCGTCACTATAGCGACCGCAGGCGAGTGTCTTGATGGCCAGGACGGGCTTGGCCTTGGAACCGATGGCAGCCAGCGCCTGATCTCTGTCGGGAAGCATGTACCAACCGCTCTTGTTGACCGGCGTGGCCAACAGAGCCAGGTCAACATCATGCCCCAGCAGATACGCAAGCCGGCTGGAGTCGTGTACCGATGAGCCGGGGATCAGCCCGGCAGCACGAATCTCCTGCGTGAAGTGTGCTAGGTCGATCAATTCGTCGCCCCGCATCGGCCACTCGTCTGCCCACTGCCCGTGAAACAGGCAAAAGGAAGCGCCAGCCTCTTTGAGGAGCGACGCTTGCTCAGACGTGCTCTCCAACGAGATCGCCAGCGCTTCATCCCTCTTTCCGGCCGCTCGCGCCTGGGCGAGATCTTGTTCACGACCAGCCGGCGCGCGCCCGGCGTTGGTCGTGGCCACCCAGGTCATGCGCACACCCGTGAGCTTTTCTGTTGCGTCGAGTGCCTCGATCAGGCGAGGATAGAGCGGACCCATCACGGCGGTGACGCCCAGCTCAATGCACTTGGCAAAGACCAGCGCAATGCGCTCGGCGGTAAAGTACTCTCTGATCCACGCATCCCTGCCAGGGCTGACGTGCGACCAACCCAAAAGCGCATTCGTGCCGCAGATGACCCGCGGTATCCTGACACCCTCGATAGTAAGACTGGGGAATGCGGCCACGCCATCCTCCTAGGCCTGCCTTCCGCTAGCCCTTGATACCTGACATGACGATGCCCTGGACAAAGTATCTCTGGGAAGTGAAGAACAGGACGATCCCCGGAATAGACATCATCAACGAAGCGGCCATTAAAAGGTGCTCCTTGGGATCGCCGCCGGTTTCAGCAGTCAATTGAAAGTAGCGCAACC
>JBDKSN010000192.1:0-2188 GCA_039680625.1 Anaerolineales bacterium
CACACAACGCGTATACGATGGCTTTTTCAAGCTCGACCTGATCACCCATCGATACCGTCAGCGCGACGGCACCATGAGCCGCCCGCTGGAACGGCTGGTGTTCGAGCGCGGCGACGCCGTGGCGGTGTTGCCCTATGACCGCGCTCGTCGATGTGTGTTGCTGGTGCGCCAGTTTCGGCTGCCCGCCTATCTGCGCGAGGGCGATGGCTGGCTGTGGGAGATCGTCGCCGGCATCGTCGATCGCGAGCGCGATCCCGCGGCGGTGGCTCGCGCGGAGGCCTGGGAGGAGGCCGGCCTGACGTTGTCGACGGTCGAACACGTCACGACCTGCTACCTCAGTTGCGGCGCAAGCACCGAGCGCATCCACATCTATACTGCCCCCTACGACGAGCGTTGCCGCACGGCCCCCGGTGGTGGCCTGGCGCAAGAGGATGAGGATATCGGCGTGTACGAGGTGCCCTGGGAGCGCGCGCTCGACATGCTCGCTCGCGGCGAGATCCGCGATGCCAAGACCATCGTCGCGCTACAACACCTGGCGCTGGTGTGCCCATGGTAGAGCAAGCCGAACGGGTGTTGGCCTATCTGCGCGCCGACGAGGTGTGGTCGGTGGTGTTGGCGGCGGTCCGCGAGAGCGGTTGGCCCGTGTATGTGGTCGGCGGTACTGTGCGCGATGTGCTCTTGGGCCGCCCGAGCGTCGATCTTGACCTGGCTATCCACGGCTCGGCGCTGGCCCTGGGCCGCAGCCTGGCCGATGGCTTGCGCGGCGCGTTCTATCCGCTCGATGTCGAGCGCAATGTCGCTCGCGTGTTGGTGTGCCACGGCGGGCGACGTCGCCAGCTCGATATCGCCGGCCTGCGCGCGCCCGACATCGAGGACGATCTGCGCGCCCGCGACTTTACGGTGAATGCGCTGGCCGTGCCGCTCCACGGAGACGCGCCGGCCCTGCTCGACCCCACCGGCGGCCTGGCCGATCTCGAGGCGGGGATCGTGCGCATGTGCAGCGCGAGCGCCTTTGTCGACGACCCCGTGCGGGTGCTGCGTCTGGCGCGTCTGTGTGGGCAGTTGGGCTTTGTTCCCGCGCCCGAGACCGAATGCGCGGCCAGGCTGGCCTCACCAGCCCTGGCGGGAGTGGCGGGAGAGCGCCTGCGCGACGAGCTGTTGAGCCTGTTGGCGCTGCCCGGCTGTGCGGCGGCGCTGCGTTTTGCCGCCGACCTGGGGCTGCAAGAGGCCCTCTGTGGGTGGCCGATCGACGCCCACCAGTTCAGCGAGAGGCTCTGGTTGCTCGAGACGGTCACCTGCTGGCAGATGGCCCTGTGGTGTGGCGCAGGCCCGACGGCCTTGCAGCCGTATTATCCGCAGATGGTAGCCACGGCGGCGCAAGAGATGACACCCGGCCGGCCCCGCTGGCTGTTGCTGCGCCTGGCGCTGTTGGTGGCGGCCTGTGCGAACGGCGATGCCGAGGGTTCAGCCTGCTTGTCGCGGCTGTGCCTCAGCCGCCAAGAGGCGCAGTGGGTGGCGGATACCCTGGCCTCTAGCCGCCGTCTGGCGACGCTTGGCGAGCCTAACGCGTTGTCACTGCACCGTTACTTTGGCCAGGCTCGCGGAGCGGGCGCCAGTGGCGCCTTTGTGGCGTTGGCTGCGGCGCTGGGCCAGGGCCGCCAGGGCGACGCGTTGGCGCGGGCGGCGCAGGCGGCGCTCAAGGCCTGGTATACAGAGTATGATACCATTGTCGCGCCACCCCCGCTGGTGACGGGCGATGACCTGATACGTGAGTTGGGCCAGGCGCCCGGCCCCTGGGTGGGGCAGGCGCTGACGGCCATTCGCGAGGCGCAGGTGGTGGGCACGGTGCGCACGCGGCGCGAGGCGCTGGCCTTGGCGGCGGAGCTGGGCACTCAAGCCGCCGGGCCTACGGGTGCCGTGGCGGGAGGGAAGGGCTGATGCTGGCAGAAGGGCTGCTGATCCTCATCCTCATCGCCCTCAATGGCCTGTTCTCGTTCTCCGAGTATGCGCTGGTCTCTTCGCGGCGGTCGCGGCTCGAAGCGCTGGCTGAAGAGGGCGACCAGGGCGCCGCGGCCGCGCTCAAGCTGGTCGATGGCATCGAGGGCTTTATCTATGCGCTGCAAGTGGGCACCACCTTGGTGGGCATCTTTGCGGGCGCGTTGGGTGGCGAGTCGCTCAAGGCCTGGCT
>JBDKSN010000193.1:0-10291 GCA_039680625.1 Anaerolineales bacterium
AGTCCCATACAGCGTCGCACACGAGTCACCCGAGGACCTTCGCTGGTTTCGTCGGCGATGAGCTGTATCTGCCATGTCTGCCAGGTCAGATAGTCGAGATACCCAAGCGGCAGTTCACGTCCATCTGCTAGTGGATCTTCCATCTCCCAGGCGGGCGCATCATCGCTGCGATCTGGTAAACGACTGTTGGGGAGAGGGTACTGGCGCATGTTGAGCAGCAGTGTCTCAAAAAGAGAGTCTCCCTCGATCAGAAAGAGCGCGCCCCGAGCGCAGGGGCCATCGGCGAACTGGCATTGTCTGTCTTGGTAGACATGGCTTATGCCAAAGCCTAGTGTATAAGCCTGAGCTGTGATGAGGCGACGAGCAGCCTCCCCAGGCGCGATCCAGCGTTGTTGGTCGTCAAAGTGATGATCGAACAGCGTGACGTTGTTTCCTGATGCCTCTTCGTGCACTAGCTCGGAGACTGGGCGAGGATCAGGCAGCCTGTTTGCACGGAATTGGGTGACTTGATAGAAAGGTCGTTTGTCGTCGAAGAGGTCAAATCGCCCGGCGCAACCACGCCATCCAAAGTAATCGTCGAGTTGAGCAGCATCCCAGTGCCCCGTCTGCCAGAGCGCTGTCCACGAGGGAATATCCCTTGGCCCAAACACGCGATGCGTTATAGCCAATAGCAGACGCATCAGGGCTACGGTGGTCAGGGGCGACTGAGCGTGCAGCGCGTGGAGTTCGTGCGCACGCACCAAGGTATCGCGGATCCCTAGATAGATTGTTGATGAGTTGCCTCCCTTCGGTATGCAGGGTATCCACGGTTCGCGCAAGAGGTCGAACGTAAGCGTCATGCTCCCTCCTTCTCTGCAACGTAAAGCCCCAACTGGTTATCGAGTATGAGTTGCCATGTTTCCTCCTCTGGAGCGTATCGACCGTTTTCATCAAAGAACACTGGCCGTGCGTAGCGCAAAAAGGCATTCTTTCGCCAGCCTGATGGCGGGTCCTGGGCGACGAAGTGCTTGACTAGACGATAGTCAGATGACTCGACCCGCTGGTTGGCCAATGCAATGACTAGATCATGGGTGATAGTCTGCGTCAGGTTGACTGTAACTCCCCCACCACTCGTTTCGACATGCGCCGCAGTCAGTGAGCCTCGCAGGCAAACCAGCGTGATGCTTGGTGGAGATAGCCGCGTTGCGGCGCGCATGAAATCGCTCAACTCCGGATCGTCCTCTTCGAGACCCGCAGTACCCTCTTCGAACAGGTCATTACGGTCTGGCGTGGCGATCAGGCGACGAGCCGCTTCAAACTCCATCTCGCGCCTCTCACGCTGCATTGCCGATCGAGCGTCCGCCAGTTGCTGGAGCATGGATTCCGAGAGAGGCATTAGCCGTTCTTCTGAGCCGTACACATCCTCGACAAGGCTCTCTGTCTCGCGAGGGAGCTCAAGACTCGACCGATTTCTCAAGATGAGATAGCTGCGCAACAAGATGTATCGGGCGTAGACATGTACGTCACGACGGTCGAACTCTACTTGATCGTCTGTGCTATCCGGCATCGCAAGGTACAACACCGGCGATGACAGGCCAACTGGTCGCTCTCCTCGCTGGTCACGATCAGGATGACGGTGCAAACGGCCAGCGCGTTGAATAACGAGATCGACCGGTGCTAGATCAGAGACCATCACGTCAAAATCGAGATCTAGGCTCTGCTCGATCACTTGAGTTGCTACGACGATAGATGGACCCCCATCTACACGTGGAGAGCGCCCATATCGGTTGACAACCGATTCCTCGATTGCTGCACGCCGAGCCTTTGGAAAGCGAGCATGGAAGAGCGTCAGATTCCCATCAGTGACAAGTCCAGCCGCTGCAATCTCACGGTAGACATCTTGTGCTCTGCCGACTGTGTTGCAAATGACTGCGGCACAGCCACCGTGCCGCAAGACCTCCCGTAGGCAGGATACAATGGTGGCTGGTTTGCGATCGATCAGCTTGAGCGCGATAGGAGTGCGATCCTCATGCTCAACATGGAGGCGTCTAGCTGTGTCACCTTCTGACCAAGTTATCGAGGGGTAGTCAACTAGTGGCAAAGAGACAGGATGCCCCACGTAAGCTTCCATGATGCGACTACGGGTATCGGTAGGCAGAGTGGCGGAAAGAACGATAACGGTCGCATCAAGCGTTGCCAACCAACGCAACAACAGGAAAAAGAGCTGCTCCATGTAGGTGTCATAGGCGTGCACTTCATCGAAGATGATCGTCTTGTGACTCAGGCCCCAGAGACGGATGAAAAAGTGTTTTGTCTGCAGAACCGATAAGAGGGCCTGGTCGACAGTCCCTACTGCGAACTGAGCAAGCAGGCCTCGCTTCCTCTTGGTGAACCATTCCTGTGCCCCAACACGCCCATGCCGCTCATCGTCACCGATGCGTCCGATGGTCGGCACCATGTCTCGCGGTGTAAGCAGAGCATCTCCATGTAGCAGTTGATAGTTCAAACTCGTGTCAGCATATCGGCGACGCAGTACCTCACCGACTCGGGGGTACATTGCGTTACTAGTAGCCATTGTGGGCATAGCGACGTACATGCCACTCTGTTGGAGAAGGCAACTCCAGTAATCGGCGAGATACAGGGCGGCTTCGGTCTTGCCTACTCCGGTTGGCGCCTCGATCAGCACGAGACCTGGCTCCGGCATTCCGGTCGCCACCTCGCTTATGGCTAGTTGCAAAGGCCGGAGCTCATTCAGCGAGCACAATTCCTTCATGGACACTGTAGAGCGTGGTACGGCGCAGCGAGCAAAGCCAAGAGAGCCGAGTGCCTGCGATGCCTTTCCCGCCGAAGTTGCCGCGTACTCCTCAATACAGGTTGCTGTAGGGCAGGCGGTGAAGGGTGGGATCATGGAACCGATCCAGTCTGCAACGGAAACCACACCCGAAACGATTGCGAGCAGGCCATTGCGCGATTCCACACGACTCTCGGATAGGTTGGGAACAGGCACCGAGTAAAGCTCGTGGACGGCGGCAAAGAGCATTTCGCGAACACCCTGCCATTTGTCATCTCCGCGTTGGAGAGGGGCAGCATATGTCCCGATCTCCCGGGCATCAGGCCAGGCGCCATGATGGCCACCGACAGCGGCTGCAATAGCCGATACCCAGCTGCTGGGGTATCCGAAAGACTCCAACAACGGCTTGCAAGCCCAAGCGCTGATGGCACCATGATGGCATGGGATGGCTCTTGGCATTCTGGGAAATTCTAGACCTAAAGCTTCAAGGCTCTGCTGTGATGGCCTGTACTGCCTCTGAAACGCGGGGCTGGCCTTGCCCAGGTCGTGGAGAGCTGCCCAGAACATGAGCGTCTGCCGAGCATCGTCCTCGTTGCAGCCCAAAGCGTCCGCGATGTGCCGACGCAGGCCTTCGCCGAGCGACAGATCCCACAGCGCGCCAGCCACCTCGGCCACGTCGATCATGTGACAGAGGAGGGGGTGGGTGATGGTGTTCCCCGCCTCGTCTTTGCTCGTCTTGCCCCAAAGCACCCATAGATCCATGAGTCGACCTCCTGATCTGCTGCCGCAAGCGTCTCTTGGCCTGGCAGCCCCATTGCCTTCGTTCTGTGGCGAGCATAGCACGAGGACGCGACGAAACCTGTCGTCGTGGCGCAAACGGCAAGTCGAATCGAGCTATTGCTCACGAGGATCGAAGCGCAGCACCGTGAGGAGAGGATCTGCTACACGGCGCGCTTCGTCTTGGCCAGCATAGATTACAGAATAGAAATGCAACTGTCCAGGAGAAGAGAGATCGATGCAACCACTCTGCTCGCGCGCTTGCCAGGCGGTAAGCGTCTGGTGACCGCCCGCTACCAGACGAACAGCTGCAGCCAGAGGCCTCCCAAGCCCAGAGAGAGCACGGTGATCAGCAAACCCGCACGGGTGTATTCCGCAAAGCTCAGGCTGACGTCTTGGCTGGCGGCGCTCTCGGCAACGATCAGATTGGCCACCGAGCCGAGCAACGTCAGGTTGCCGGCCAATGTCGAGGCCATGGCGAGCGTTAGCCAGCCCGCAACGGGATTGTCCAGCTCGGCGACTATCGGCTTGAGCAACAAGACGGCTGGCACGTTCGATACCAAATTGCTCAGCGCTGTGGTGACCCCCGTGAGGCCCCAGACCTCTGCGCTCCCGGCTATGCGCAGAAAGCTGAAGAGCCGCGCTGTAACACCGTTGGCTTCAAGAGCTCCACTCAGCACAAACAGCCCACAGAAGAAAGCGAGCAAGCTCCAGTTGCACGAGATGAGCACTTGCTCGGCGGGCACACGCCGCGTGACGAAAAGGGCGCAGGCGGCGACGAACGCAGACAACGCCACAGGGGCGCCAGCCAGAAAAGCCACGAGCATCGCCCCGACGACGACCAAGCACTTGACCAGCAGTACGCGGTCGATCGGGGGCGCCGACATGGACGCCGAGTCCCATTCGCCTGGGGCGAACTCGTCTCGATAGAGCCAAACCAGCATCAGCCACACTACGCCTAGGCCGAGCAGGGCTACCGGGGCGAGGGAGAGCAAGAACGACAGATAGGGGATGCCCGAGGCGACGCCGATGATCATGTTCTGTGGATTGCCAGTGATGGTTGCCGTCGAGCCGATGTTGGCCGCTGTGGCCAGGGCGATGAGGTAGGGCGTTGGCCTTCGTTTCGCCAGGCGAGTGATGTCGATGAGGAGCGGCGTGAACATGAGGCAGATCGTGTCGTTGAGAAACAGCGCGCTCAGCAAGCCAACAGCTACGATCTCGACGCCGAGGAGCGCTCGTGGAGAGTGTGTCAGTCGCAACAGCGCACTGGCCACCCATTCGAAAAAGCTGGCAAATCGCAGGTTGGCGTTGATGACCATCATGCTGAACAGCAGCACGATGGTGTCGACATCCACCATGCTCGGCAGCTGCTCGAAGGCGATCTGGCCAGTAACCAGCAAGAGTCCTACGCCGACGAGGGCGAGGGTCGTCCGGTTCAGCTTGAGGCCAGGCACGCGCCCGATAGCGATGCCGACATAAGCCACCGCCACAATCAACACTGTGAGCCAGATGCGCGGCATGGGCATCCTCATAATACGGAGTAGTGCCAGGATACACGAGCTGGCGAGCAGTGGCCAAGCACCCCGGCCTCGTGGCCGCCCTGGCCCCATTCATTCGCCGCCTTTGCTGTGAATGAATATACTAGTCCGATTAGGCCTCCATGGAGAGGACGCGAAGCAAGCGAGCGACTACCGCGGAAGTGAGGAGAGGCAATGATCGAGATGTATCGAGGAGAACGCGGTACGCTGGAGCGGGTAGCTGAGCCAGGGCCGGGCGTGTGGATCCACGTGGAAGATCCCTCGCCCGAGGAGATCGCTTGGTTGCACATGGATCTTGGTCTTCCCAGAGACTTTGTCCTCTCGGCACTGGATGCCGACGAGCAATCACGCTACGATCGCGACGAAGGTGCGCAGCTCGTACTCCTGCGCTTGCCCTACGAAGAAGCGCCCGACAGCGACTATCCCTTTGGCACGCTGCCGCTGGGCATCATCTTGAACGGCGACAAGATCGTCACAATCAGCCGTGCGCCTGCGGATGTGATCCAGGATTTCGTCAATGGCCAGGTCGTCGGCTGGTCGACCAGTAAGCACAATCGCTTCATCTTGCAATTGTTGCTGCGCACGGCTAGCCGTTATCTTCGCTATCTGCGCCGTATCGATCGCGAGGTAGATGTGCTCGAGGATCGGCTTCAACACTCGATCCGCAACGCTGAACTGCTGCAGCTCTTGCGCTTTCAGAAGAGCCTGGTGTACTTTGCCACGGCGCTCAAGTCGAACGAGCTGATGATGGAACGCCTTCAACGCGGAGGCGTGCTCGGACGACAAGAGGAGGATCAGGAGCTGCTGGAAGACGTGATCACCGAGAACCTCCAGGCGATCGAGATGGTGGGCATCTCGAACAACATCCTCAGCCAGATGATGGACGCGTTCGCCTCGATCATCTCGAACAACCTGAGCGTGGTGATGAAGTTCCTCACCGGTGTTACCATCATCCTCATGGTGCCCACGCTGGTGGCGAGCTTCTATGGCATGAACGTGCCGCTGCCGATGCAGAACTCGCCGCTGGCTTGGGTGATGACGATCGTGCTGTCACTGATCCTCTGCATCATCGTGGTCGTGATCTTTGTCAAGAAAGATTGGCTCTGACTTGATCTGCACCGGGTGCCGGCGCGCAACACATACCCTCTTTGTCGGCAGTGGCGGATGCGGGCTATGGAGGCCCGATCGTGATCGTCATCGGGAGCGTCCAGCGTCGGTCGACTAGTGGCTGGCCAGTTCCGTCGGCGATCGGCAGGGGCTCTCCGGTATCGGCAGCGACCAGGCTCACCTCGATCTGCGCTGCGCCGTAAGGTGCGTCTGCAGGGACAGTGACCTCATGGCGGTCGGAGTAGATCGCCCCAGGCAGCCAGCGCGAGGTAGGCACCTGCCCCTGGAGCGGGGCGGCCTGGGATTCGTCCAGCACGACGGCATTGGCATCCAAGACGCGAGTGTGCACCGCATAGTCTTGGGCCACGGGAGCTGACGCCTGCCAGTAGAGCGTAAAATGGAGACGGCCCTCGCGGTCGACCACGGATTCGATTACGTCATAGCCGAGCAGCCGGATATTCGCGCCGAAGGTGAGAGACGCGGGTTGCTCGATCGGCTCTCGATCCAGGATCTGAAACAGACACCAGCGGCAGGGCAGGCCGGGCTCGGCATAGGTCAGTGCCCAGCCGGCGGGCACTTGCACGATGTCGACAAGCTCACCATCGGCCTCGGAGAAGGGCGAGAGGAGTGCAGTGCGGCGCTCAACCGTGTCGGCGTCGATCAGCGCATAGTCCAGCTCTTCCTCGGCGACAAAGGCAGTGAGCTGCTCCCACGAGGTATAGTCCGAGGGGATCTCGTAAAAGTCGTTGCGCGCCTCATATCGCCAGCTGCCCAATGTCGTTGAAGGCCCCCATAGCAGGTCGACGCTCGTGTTACGGTGCATCCACTCCATCGCGAGGTTGCGCTTGATCCAGGTGAACATCTCATCGCTAGCCACGTTGTGCTCTTTGTCCAGCGCAAAGGGGTCGATGTTAGCGGTGCGGATCGTGGGCAGTGAATGTGTTGTCAGGCCTATGCCGAGCGCGAGGGTAGATATGAGGCTGATCCCCAGCGTCGCTCCCTCGACGGCTCGCCGCTTGAGCGCGATGTGCGCCCCCAACCACTGCGTGCCGGCCAGGAAGCCAGCGGCAGCATACCACAGCAAGATGGGGGTCAACGGCAGGAAGAAGCGCGCGGCCACATAGACCTGCGCATACCAGGCAAACAACAGATAGTGCAGCCCGATGAGCACAGCATCGTAGAGGAGGCTGGGCCGCCAGAAACGGAGTGGGCGGTCTACCGCGTGCTCGCCCTTGCCTTGGACGTCACGAGCGGCGAGGATGCCGGTTACCAGGAGCAAACCGGCGGCGCCGAGAAGCACGAGTGCGGTCGTATCGGGGACGACGGCATCACACCAGATGGGCAACACCGTGCCCATGCCCTGCCACTGTCGAGCGACGATCTCGCCCAGGCTATGCGTGCGCAGGTACGATTGCCAGGTGGGTAGAGCGCTGGTGGCGTATTTGTCTTCCCACGCTTCGAACCAAAAAGTGTGGGTCGTGTTGTAGTTGTAGAACGGGCTGCCGTACTCTTTCCAGCTATAGAGCCAGAGCGGCGCTGCAACGAGGCCATAGCCTAGGCCATAGGCCAGGAGACTGCGCCAGGCCTCGCGTAGGTGCCGTCGATAGATCCACAGAGCGATGGGTACAAAAGCCATGGCCAGTAGCTGGCCGGTGCCCTTGGTCAGATACACGAAGCCTGTCGTTGCGCCGGCGGCGGCCATCAAGTGCGTGCGGCGTTTACTCTGCCCGGGAGAACAATCCAGGCTGAGGTCGGCGAGATACCACGCGATGGCAAAGAGGGGCACCAACAATGCCTCGCACACCACATGCGAGGTTGCGTGGATGAACGCGGCATTACGGCTGAGCAGGAGCACCGTGACGAGCGCTACCTCGGTGCCGGTGCGCCGACGAATGAGCCAATAGAACAAGAGCAGGGTCAGTAGGCCTAGCCCAAGGCTGAGCAGCTTGGCCCAGGTAAAAAAGCTCCACTTGCGCGCTGCAAAGGGGGCTAAGAAGGCCGGGTAGAGTGGGTGTCGATTGCCGTCGGTGAGGGCGTCCCCGTCCTGAATGTCGATGGCCAGGCCGAGATAGGAGCGCTGGTCATAGTCGCTCGAGTTCGAGTTCGCGCGTATGGCCTCTAGTCCGTCGGCAACGTAGCAGACCAGAACAACGCAGAGCAATACGACGTTGGCCACACGTCGCCAGGTGTGAAGGTGCGAGTGCAAAGAGAGCCTCCGTGACTGCAGTGACCACGCATGGACGCAGCAGGCTATCCATGAGGCCTGACGATAGCGCAGAGTAAGGAGGCCCGCAAATGGGCCGTGTATGTGCGCCAGGGTATCCAAGTACCTGCCCATGCCCAATAGCACAGCGATGGCTGCGCGTCGTGTATCCTGCTCCAGAGGCAGTACTCAAGGGCCGGCGTGTCTCCGCAAAGTGCTTGACCCACGGCTCGGACTGCGCTAGCATTCAAGTGCGTGGGCAATGACGCCCGCGTACCCGGCACGCCATCATCGCTTCGGTCAAAGGAGAGCGGAGCTATGCAAGTGCCTACTGCGCCCAACGGTTCGACGATCGAGATTCGCCCAGCTGGCGTCGAGCATCTCGCGCAAATACCTTGGCGCTGCTGGGGTGATGACCCGCAGGTCTTGCGGCGTGTGTTTGGACAGCAGGAGACGATCGGCATCATCGCCTGCGAAGGCGAACGTTGTGTCGGTGTGCTGTATGCGTTCTGCATCGAGCTGCCCACGACCGCCGATTGTCTACCCAGCGAACGCTTGCACTATGTCCTCGAAACGGGCTTGACGGGGCTGGCCTGGTGCCATGCATGTTTTCATGTAGGACGTATGATCGAGACCTCGGCGGAGTTCGAGCAGCAGAGCAATCACAGTCAGCGGAGCAGCATTTTCGATGGTACCGATCAGCGCTACTTTTCACGGGGTATCGGCACGGCCTTGCTAAGCCAGTCTGTGGCGTGGGCGCGTCAGCATCGCTATGGTATGGTGATTGGCCAAGGAGCGCCTACGGGCCTATTCAACTACTGCGTGTGGAGAGGCATGTTGCCCTACACGACCTATACACGTCTGGGCTTTCAGGCTGTGCGAGTGCCACAAGAGGGCGATCCGCTGCCGACGTGGGTTGAGGGGGATGCACCGCCCGAGGTCAGGCTTGAAGCACAAGCGGCGCTGAGCCATGGTCGTCTGCCGCACACACTCAACACGCGGGTTATGTACCTGCGTCTGTAGTTGGCTGATGATGAGTGCAGAGGGCTGGGGTAGATGGATGAGCTGGGATTTCGGGCGTATTTGCAAGGGAGTGGGCGGCTGCCCCAGGTGATCGACCGCATCGTCGCGCACGTGGCTGAGGTTGAGGAATACTTCAGCGACCACGGTCTGTCGTCGCGGGCCGAGGCCAATTTCGAGGCAATTGAGGCTTTCGCTGCCGAGGATGAGGCTCAAGCCAAGACCAGCCTGTGGTCGCTACAGATGTATCTCAGATACATCTGTCGAACCGAGCTGGCGCTACAGGTAGCTGCGCTCCGGGCCAAGCGCAATGATGGTCCACCGCAGACGCCGCTCTTGAGCCAGTTCGTAGGGATCTCTGCTGATGTCCTCGAACGCCTCGCCCAAGAGGGGATCCGCGATACTCAGCAGATGCGCGCGGCTGCGGCGACGCCTGCCCTGCGAGCCGACCTGTCCGAGCGATGTGGACTATCACTGGCCATCATCGAGGAGCTAGCGCAGCTCGCTGACCTTTCGCGACTGCCTGGGGTGGTGGGTGTGCGTGCTCAGCTCTATCGCGGTGCGGGCTATACGACGCTAGATGCGCTCGCTTCTGCCGAGCCGCGGGAGGTTTTCGATCGGCTGCGCGATTACGTACTTCGTTCGGGCTTTGTCGGGTCGGCACCTTGGCTCAGCGAGACGACGAGCGCCGTGCACGCTGCCCGTGAGTTAGTCCACGAGATGGTTTGGTGAGGCGAGGCTGGGTTTGACAACCCATCCTCATGACCGCTAGAATCGTGACCAGGGTATATCTGAAGGAGGGGGCCATATGGGCGAGTTCCGACAAGGTAAAGAGCGAGGCAAGATCATCCTGTTTGGCGTGTTGTACCTGCTTGG
>JBDKSN010000194.1:0-5464 GCA_039680625.1 Anaerolineales bacterium
CGAGCAGGTTTCGGCCGGTAGCATTATCGTGCGTCAGCGTGGCACACATTTCCATCCGGGCCTGAACGTGGGCTTGGGCCGCGACCACACGATCTATGCGACGGTCGATGGCTTTGTCAAGTTTGAAATGGGCACACGCGGACGCAAGCTCGTGTCTGTGTATCCTGAGAGGGTTTGATCGCGATGAAACCCAATATCCACCCCAAGTACTATCCCAACGCCGTGGTGATTTGCTCTTGCGGCAACACCTGGACGACGGGTTCGACCGTGCCCGAGTTGCGCACCGACGTGTGCAGCGCATGCCATCCGTTCTATACGGGGCAGCAACAGCGTTTGGTTGACCGCGCCGGCCAGGTCGACCGCTTCAATCGCCGTTTTCAAGTTGCTCAGGAGCGACAGGTCGAAGAGACGAAGCGGGCTGCTGCGCGTCGCAAGCGTGAGGAAGCGCGCCGTCTCGTCGAGATCGTCGATGAAGACGATGTCGAGCCACTGGCCACCGGCCCAAGCGAGCCGAAGGCCTGAGCCATTCGGTTTGACAGGCGAACTGGCCTCCGGCTATCATCTCTAACAGGCGGCGGGTGCTGCCCGCAACGATGGTGGTGGCAGCGGCCGAGTGCACACTCGACGTTCGTGGCAGGGCAGAGTGCATCTACTCTGCCCTGTTGTTTTGTACATGCCGGAGGCTGCGCAGTGTTTCTACAGCACTATAATGGGGGCTGGGTCGAGGTGATCTGCGGTTGCATGTTCAGCGGCAAGAGCGAAGAGCTCATCCGCCGGGTGCGCCGCGCCCAGATCGCCAAGCAGAGGGTCCAGGTGTTCCATCCGGCGATCGACGACCGTTATGGTGTGGAATGCATCGCCTCTCATTCGGGGTATGCTGTGCAGGCTCAGGTTGCTTCCACGGCCGCCGATATCCTGGCCCAGGTTCACGCCGACACGGCGGTGGTGGCCATCGACGAGGTCCAGTTCTATGAGGCGGCAGTGGCCGAGGTCTGTGCGCGGCTGGCCAGTGACCGGCGCCGCGTAATCGTCGCGGGGCTCGATCAGGATTTCCGGGGCGAGCCCTTTGGCCCGATGCCGCTATTACTGGCCCAGGCTGAGGATGTGACCAAGCTCCAGGCCATCTGCGTGCTCTGTGGCGCCCCAGCTACGCGCACACAGCGCTTGATCGACGGGCGGCCAGCCTATTATGAAGACCCCATCATCCTCGTGGGTGCTAGCGAAGTCTATGAGGCACGCTGCCGTTCGTGCCATTCTGTGCCTCACCGAGAGGAGCCCTGATGAGCAGTCTGAACTATGGCGGCCAGGCGGTCATGGAGGGGGTCATGATGCGCGGTGCGCGCGAATGGGCCGTGGCCGTGCGTGCGCCCAACGGCGAGATCGTTACTCACCATGATCACCTGCCCAAGGCAGTGTACGAGAGCCGCATCCTCAAACTGCCCTTTCTACGCGGCCTGCTCATGCTGTGGGACTCGCTCGGGCTGGGCATGCGGGCGCTCAACTGGTCGGCCGATGTTGCTCTGAGCGAAGAAGAGGATGTGAGCTTCTCGGGGCCTTTGGCCTGGGGGACGGTCGCCCTCTCGGTAGCGCTCGGTGTCGGGCTGTTCATCTTGTTGCCCACATTCATCATCGGCTTGCTCGATCGCTACATTACCACGGCGCTACTCAGCAATCTGGTCGAGGGCGTCGTGCGCCTGGGCATTTTCGTGCTCTATATTTGGGCGATTGGTCTGATGCCGGACATCCGCCGGGTGTTTGCGTACCATGGTGCCGAGCACAAGACGATCAACGCCTATGAGGCCGGTGCCGAGCTGACGCCCGAGGCGGTGAGCCACTATTCGCGGGTGCACACGCGCTGTGGCACGGGCTTTATGCTCATCGTGTTGGTGATCTTTGTGGTCGTCTCGACGCTGTTGGGGCGCCCTGCCTTTTGGCTTCGTTTGACGTCGCGCATCCTCATGATCCCCATCGTCTCGGGCATCGCCTACGAGATCATCAAGTTGTCGGCCCGCTACTATGACCGTTCGCGGCTCGTGCGCATTCTGATGGCACCCAGCCTGGCCCTGCAGCAGCTGACCACGCGCGAGCCTAGCCTGGACATGCTCGAAGTGAGCATCCAGTCGCTGCAGATGGTGTTGCGCTCTGAGGGCCTGCTGGCTGCAGAGGCGCCGGCAGCGTCCGAGGCCACCCTGACCGAGCCTATCGCTTACGAGGAAGCAACTCATGCTGTCTAAAGACGAACTGCTCGCTAAAGCCAATCAGCCCGCTGCCGATGCCATGCGCCTACACCCCTATTATCGGGGCAAGGTGCAGACGATGCTCAAGTGCCCCGTGCGTACCCTGGATGACTTTTCTATCTGGTATACGCCCGGCGTGGCTGCGCCCTGCAAGGCCATCGAAAAAGAGCCTTCGCTGGCCTATGAGTACACTAACAAGGCGAACACCGTGGCCATCGTGACCGATGGTACGCGTGTGTTGGGGCTGGGCAATATCGGCGCTCAAGCTGGCATGCCCGTGATGGAGGGCAAAGCCTTGCTCTTCAAGTACTTGGGCGGGGTCGATGCCGTGCCTCTCTGCCTCGACACAGAGGACGCCGACGACATCATTCGCACGGTTCGGCTCATCCAGCCGACCTTTGGCGGCATCAATCTCGAGGATATCGCCCAACCCAAGTGTTTTCGCGTGCTCGATACGCTGCGCGCCGACCCGGCCATGCAGATCCCCGTGTTTCACGATGATCAACAGGGCACGGCCACCGTACTATTGGCCGGGCTGCTGAATGCACTCAAGGTGACCCATCGCGACATCCACAACACGCGCTTTGCTCTGGTGGGGTTGGGCGCCGCTAATGTGGCGACATTGCGCCTGCTCGAGGCCAGCGGCGTCTCTTTGGCGCAGGTTATTGCCACCGACAGCCGGGGCATCTTGCACAAAGATCGCCAGGACATCGCCGCACAGGCCGAGGACTATCCCGACAAGTGGCGCGCCTGCTTGGAGAGCAATCCCGATGGTGTCCGCGGTGGCATCGCCGAAGCACTGGCCGGCGCCGACGTCTGCATCTCTTTTGCTCAGCCTGGACCGGGCACCATCAAGCCCGAGTGGGTGGCCGGCATGGCGCCCGACAGCATCGTCTTTCCGTGTGCCAACCCAGTCCCCGAGATCTGGCCATGGGAGGCCAAACAGGCCGGCGCGCGAATCGTGGGCACCGGGCGCTCGGACTTCCCCAATCAGCTGAACAACTCGCTCGGCTTTCCAGCGATCTTCCGGGGGGCGTTGGATGCGCGTGCCCGCACCATCACCGACGAGATGTGCTTGGCGGCGGCAGCCGAGATCGCGGCCTATGGCGAAGAGCTAGGGCTAAGCGATGACCACCTCGTGCCCACGATGGAGGATGAAGACATCTTCCCCCGCGAGGCTGCTGCGCTGGGCGCCAAGGCCGTGGAGCAGGGGCTGGCGCGCGTGACCGCCACGCGCGAAGAGCTCTATGCGATGGCCAAGGCCAAGATCGACGAGGCGCGAGCGATGATCCAGTTGCTGATGGACGAGGGCGCTATCCGCCCCGTGCCCGAGGCCTAGCTCGGCAACGAGCGTGAGCGAGGTGAGCCAACTGGCTCGCCTCGCTTTGATCGATGAGAGGCAGCCTCGACTCGGCTAGCGCGCCGTGAGACTCACCTTCACCTGGCCCCACGGTGCAAAGACCAGAGTGAACGGTGCACTGAGGTCGTATTGCGCGGGATACAGGAACCAGAAAGACATCGACTCTCCACCGCCCAAACCCCACTCGTCTGCGCCCCATTGTTGGCAGGCCCATTGCTTGGGAGTGATCTGCCGGCCATCCGCCGCTATCAGGTAGAGGGTAGGATCATGGTCTGCCCTGTTCTGAAGGCAGGTGAGGTGATTGCTCAAGCTGGTCTTGTTGGTCAGGGTGACGCGCACCATCAAGTCGCCCTCGGGCCGCACTTCGACCGAGTCGAGCTGTAGCGCCCAGCCGCGATACTCTCCCACTGCGCGCTGAAACATGTGCACACCGAGCAGCTCGCTGACGGCGCCCGATCGTGCTTGCACCACCAAAGCGGCCGCGTCGCGATAGCTGGGATCACTGGCCACGATGGCGTTGAGGATCGCCAGTGCCTCGGTACAATGTCCTTCTTCGAGGGAGATCTTGGCGGCGCGATAAGCCCGGCGCAGGTAGCGTCCGCGCAGGCGCGACACATCGGCATAGCCGGGCGCCTGTTCCGTCAACGCCTGGTGATACATGAGCGCAGTGGCCCAATCCCCTTGCGCAGCAGCCCGAGTCATGCGCTCATAGTGGCTCGCGAGTTCTCGGGCCAGCGTCGTGGCCGCCTCGGCGCGAGCGGGCGCATCGCGGTAGTCGCCCAACGCGGCATAGAGCTCGGCCGCTCGAGCAGGGTCGTCGGCCTCAGCTGTCTCGCGGGCTTGAGCGTACAGCTTGTCTAGCTTGGCCGTGACGCGCACCAGATCGGCCTTGGCCTGGGCGTGGTTGGGGTCGAGCGCGAGCACGCGCTCTAGCGCGGCATAGGCCTCGGCCCACCGATGCTCGTCTATGGCCAGCTGTGCTGCCTCGTACTGCGCCTGCGCATCGTTCACCAGGGCCAGCGCCTCAGCGGCGCGCTCGTGAGCATCGGCAAAGTCGCCGGCGTTGGCAAAGGCCTCAGCGGCCTCGGCCCAGGCGCCGCGATCGACGGCCGACACGCCGCGGGCATACCACTCCTTGGCGCTCGGCTGGCAGCCAACCAGAGTGACCAGCAGCATGCCTGTGCACAGACACCGCGCAAACGTGGGTCGAGTCATGTTGGGGCTTGTTCCTTTGCTGGGCGGTATCATACGTAGCGAGCAGAGGCTCGTCAACGAGCAAAGGCCGGTAGGCGTACCACCGGCCTTCACCAGGCACTAGCTGAGGGCTCAGTCTCTGGCGCGGAGCGACAGGTCTAGATCTAGATCGCTCGCTGCCCAGACTCGATCTTGGCCATAGCGGTACCAGAGATCATCGCAGATGGCGCCTGCCTCGCAAGTAACGCCCTGACGCCGGAAATAGTCGCAGAGCCGCTCGATGTCGCGTTCGAGGATAGCGTGCGCACGGCGGTTACCTTCGATCAGCGTTACCTGCGGCAAGTCGATGATCCAGGGCACGCCTTGCCAGTACAGGATATTGTAGGCCGAGAGGTCGCCGTGGACCAGGCCGAGGCCCAACATCAGTTCGATGTTGTGCAGCGTGCGCTCAAAGAGCATCTGTGCCTCGGCACGGTCGAGACTGACCGTGTTGAGCGTAGGCGCTGCACTGCGTTCGTCGCCGAGGTAGGCCATGAGCACGGCGTTGGCTTCGGCGGCATAGGGTTCGGGCACATCGGCGCCCGCCTCGAACAGCGTTTGCATGGCGGTGAACTCGTACATCAGCCACGAAGTATGGATCAGTGATTCGCCAAAGCGGGTGCGCCCTGCAATG
>JBDKSN010000195.1:0-12476 GCA_039680625.1 Anaerolineales bacterium
GGCGACTGCTCGCCGTCACGGAGGGTCGTGTCAAAGATGATGATGCGATCGGTATCCATAGATAGGCTCCTTAGCGTCTGATTGTGCTGTCGGGTGGATCGGTCCGTCTGGCGAGCCCCCAGGCTACTGCGCCGCTGCCTCGAGCGGGCCAGTGACCTTGTTAGCGGGGACCCGCCGGAGTAGCGGTAGCTCCAAGCTGTCAATCAGCGCTTCAAAGCTGGCTTCGATGATGTTGACTGAGCACCCCATCGTCGTCCACGAGCGTGCGCCGTCGCTGGCGTCGATCAAGACGCGCGTCTTGGCGGCGGTCGCCGACTGAGGATCGATGATACGCACCTTGTAGTCGGTGAGCTGCACAGGCGCCAGCTCGGGATAAAAGGGCAGGAGCGCCTTGCGCATGGCACGGTCGAGCGCGTTCACGGGGCCGTCGCCCTCGGCAGCGGTGTGCATGACCATGCCATCGATGCTCGTCTTGACCGTGGCCTCAGAGACGATGCTGCTGGCCAGGCGCTTTTCGACGAGCACCCAGAAATCGAGCACTTCAAAAGGCGGGTAATAGTCAGGCTCTCCGCGGCGTACCAGGAGCTCGAAAGATCCCTCAGCGCCCTCATACTGGTAGCCCAGGCTCTCGCGGTCTTTCACCTGTTGGGCTAGAGCGGCGATGCGCTCTGGGCTGAGGCCAGAGTCGAGGCCGAGCTCGGCGAGCTTGAGGGCGATGTTGCTCCGGCCCGCCAGTTCAGAGACGAGCACGCGCATCTCGTTGCCCACCAACTCGGGGCGCACATGCTGATAGGTCTCGGGGTTCCTGAGCATGGCGCTGACGTGCAGCCCGGCTTTGTGCGTGAAGGCACTCTGGCCCACATAGGGCGCATGCGGGTCGGGCAGCAGGTTGGCGATCTCGGTGACATAGTGTGAGACCTGCGTCAGTAACGACAGGTCGCCATTGGCCAAGGCCTTGATGCCCATCTTGAGTTCGAGGTTCGGGATCACGGTGTTGAGATTGGCGTTGCCGCAACGCTCGCCATACCCATTGATGGTGCCGTGCACGTGGTCTGCACCGGCCTCGACAGCGGCGAGGGTGTTGGCCACAGCGACACCGGTGTCGTCGTGGGCGTGGATGCCGATGCTACGCCCGGGGAAGGCCCGCACCACATCGGCGACGACGCGGCTCACCTCGGAGGGCAGACAGCCGCCGTTGGTGTCGCAAAGCACCAGACGGTCGGCGCCGGCCTCGGCGGCGGCACGCAACGCCGCTAATGCATAGTCGCGGTCGAGCCGATAGCCGTCGAAAAAGTGCTCGGCGTCAAAGAGCACTTCGCGGCCCTGTTCCTTCAGATAGGCGACCGTGTCGCGGATCATGGCCAGGTTCTCGTCGAGGCTGGTGCACAGCACCTGGGTCACGTGCATGGTCGATGCTTTGCCCACCAGCACGGCCACCGGCGCGCCGCAGGCCAGCATCGCCTGGACACTGGCATCTTGAGCCACGTCGCTGTTGGCGTGCCTGGTCGAGCCAAACGCTGCGATACGCGCGTGTTGCCAGGGAAGCTGCATAGCGCGGCTAAAGAACTCGGCATCTTTGGGGTTCGAACCCGGCCAGCCTCCCTCGATGTAGCCCACGCCCAGCTCATCGAGCCGCGTCGCGATGCGCAGCTTGTCTTGGACCGAGAACGAGATGCCCTCGCGTTGAGCGCCGTCTCGCAGAGTTGTGTCGAGGACTGAGACGCGATCTACCATACGACCGAGTGCTCCTCAAAGGGCGCCGGTGATAGCCGTATCGCCGGCGCCAGGGTTATCGACCGACTATTTCGCCTTGAGCCAGGGCATCATGGCGCGCAGTTGACGGCCAACCTGCTCGATCTGCGACTCGCGCTCGCGGGCGCGGATCAGATTAAAGCTCGGTCGACCAGCCTGATTCTCTAGCACCCACTCGCGGGCATAGGTGCCATCCTGGATGTCGGCCAGGATCTTTTTCATCGACTCTTTGACGTGATCGTCCACGATCTTGGGGCCAGCGGTATAGTCGCCATGCTCGGCCGTGTCACTGACCGAGTAGCGCATGTACGAGAAGCCGCCCTGGTAGATCAGATCGACGATGAGCTTGAGCTCGTTCAAGCACTCAAAATAGGCGATCTCGGGCTGATAGCCAGCGTTGACCAGCGTCTCAAAGCCGGCCTTGATCAGGGCGGTGGCGCCACCACACAGCACGGCCTGCTCGCCAAAGAGGTCGGTCTCGGTCTCTTCGGCAAAAGTGGTCTCGATGATGCCCGCACGGCCGCAGCCGATAGCCGACCCATAGGCCAGCGCCAAGGGCTTGGCATGGCCGGTGACATCCTGGTATACGGCGATGAGGCCTGGTGTGCCTTGCCCGTCGATGAACAGCTCGCGAACGCGGTGCCCGGGGGCCTTGGGCGCGATCATCGTCACATCGACGTCCTTGGGGGGCACGATCTGGCTATAGTGGATCGAAAAGCCATGCGCGAACATGAGCATGGCGCCCGCCTTGAGGTTGGGGGCGATGTCCTTCTTGTAGATGGCGGGTTGCAGCGTGTCAGGCGTCAGCACCATGACGATGTCTGCTTCTTTGACGGCGTCGGCCGAGAGCTTGACCGTGAGGCCCGCCTTCTCAGCCACTGCCCATGAGGCGCTGCCCTCATAGAGACCCACACGGACGTCGCAGCCGCTCTCTTTCAGGTTGAGGGCGTGGGCATGGCCTTGGCTGCCATACCCCAGGATGGCGATCTTCTTGCCCTTGAGCAGGGATAGATCGGCGTCGCGGTCGTAATAGCTGGTTGCCATGACAGGATCCTCCTACAGCGATATTCCAGCGGCTGCGGGTGAGCGCACCTGGCTCGCCCCAGGCCAGGCTGGCTAGGAACCAAACCGTGAGCTGCTGGCCGTTGCTGCGCCGCGCATCATGGCCACCCGGCCGGTGCGCGTCAGCTCTTTGATGCCAAACGGCTTCAAGATGGCGATCAACGACTCAACCTTGGACTCGTCGCCGGTGATCTCGATGATCATCGAGTCGACGGCTACGTCAATGATCTGCGCACGAAAGATGTCGACCACCTGTTTGATCTCGGCGCGCTTTTCCGAGGGGGCGTGCACCTTGATGAGGGCTAGCTCGCGCATCACCGCTTCATCGGTGTCGACCTCGCTCACCTTGGTGACGTTGATCAGCTTGTAGAGCTGCTTGGCCACCTGCTCGAGCATGGCGTCATCGGCCTGCACCACCACGGTCATGCGCGAGATGCCCGGCGTCTCGCTGTGTCCGACGGTGAGGCTCTCGATGTTATAGTTTCGCCGACGGAACAGGTTCGAGACGCGGCTCAAGACACCGGGTTTGTCTTCCATCAACACGACCAAGGTGCGCCGTGAGACCGTGCTAGTTGCTGGGGGCAGGGTCATGACCACGCTCCTTTCTGTAGCTAGTCCTGCTTGGGGCGGCGGAGCATCTGGTCGATGGGCTTGCCCACCGGCACGATGGGAAAGACGTTGTGTTCGCGCTCGATGCGAAAGTCGATCAGCATCGGGCCGTCCGTGTCGCGTGCCTTGCGAATGGCCTCGGCGACGTCTTCCTTGGCCTCGACGGTCACGCCGGGAATGCCATAGGCCTCGGCCAGTTTGGCAAAGTCAGGCCCGAGCAGTGGCGAACCGGAATATCGGCGGTCATAGAACATCTCTTGCCATTGGCGCACCATGCCCAAGAAGCCATTGTTCAAGATGGCAATCTTGATCGGCAGCCCCTCTTGAACGATGGTGGCCAGCTCTTGGAGCGTCATTTGGAAGCCGCCATCGCCCGCCACCACCCACACTGGGCAATCTGGCCGGCCCACCGCTGCGCCGATAGCCGCCGGCAGGGCAAACCCCATCGTGCCCAGCCCGCCAGACGAGATCAGGCCGCCTGGACGCACGTGGCGGTAGTACTGCGCCTCCCACATCTGGTTCTGGCCCACGTCAGAGACCACCAGCGCCTCGCCGTGGGTGGCTTCCCAGATGTTGAGCACGACATACTGGGGCAGCAGTTGGTCGCTTTCCTGGCAGAGGGCGTCGCGCTCCTGCGTCTCGGCGCGCCAGGTCTCGATCTGGTTCAGCCAATCAGCGTGATCGCGCTCTTCGACCAGCGGTACCAACTGTCGTAGCACGTTCTTGGCGTCGCCCACGATGGGCAAGTCTACGCGAATGCGCTTGGCGATCTCGGCCGGGTCGATGTCCACATGGATGATCTTGGCGTTGGGCGCAAAGGTGCTCGCCGCAGAGGTGTAGCGATCGTCAAAGCGCATGCCCACTGCCAAGATGAGGTCGCATTGCTGCAGAGCATAGTTGGTATAGGCCTCGCCATGCATCCCACCCATGCCCAGGCTGAGCGGATGCGTCTCGGGGAGCGCACTCTTGCCCAAGAGCGTGGTCGACACGGGGATCTGTGCCTTGGTGGCCAGCTCGTAGAGCTCCTGCTGCGCGCCCGCCACCAACACGCCGCGACCGGCGATGATCAAGGGCCTCGTCGAGGCATTGATCATGTCGACGGCCTGTTTGATCTGCCGTTGGTTGCCACGCGTGTGAGGCTTGTAGCCCGGCAAGTTGATCGCCGTGGGGTACTCGAACTCGACCTCGGCCATCTGCGCGTCTTTGGCGATGTCGATCAACACCGGCCCCGGGTGCCCCGTGCGCGCGATGTGAAAGGCCTCGCGCACGGCCAGGGCCAGGTCGGCCGCATCGGTGATGAGGTAATTGTGCTTGGTGATGGGCATGGTGATGCCCGTGATGTCGACTTCTTGGAAGGCATCGGTGCCCAGGGCGTCGGTCGCTACCTGGCCGGTGATGGCGACGATGGGCGACGAGTCCATCATAGCCGTCGCGATGCCCGTCACCAGGTTCGTGGCGCCGGGCCCCGACGTGGTCAGGCACACGCCCACCTTGCCTGTGGCGCGCGCATAGCCATCGGCTGCGTGGGCGCAGGCCTGCTCGTGCCGCATCGTGATGTGGTGGATCGGGTAGTTGGGCAGCTCGTGATAGATCGGCAACACGGCGCCGCCGGTGATGCCAAACACGGTATCCACTCCCTCACGGAGGAGGCATTCCCAGAGTATTTGTGCTCCATTCAAGCGCATACGAGACTCCTTGCCGGTGCTGTCATTCCGGCCTATTCCTCAAGCACGGCACCGGTGCTGGCCGAAGTCACGAGCCGCGCATAGCGCCGCAGATAGCCGCGGGTGACGCGAGGCTCAAACGCGGGCACAGCTTCGAGCCGCGCGGCGATCTCTTCGGTCGAGAGGGCGACGGTGAGGCTCTTGTTCGGGATATCGATCGAGATGAGGTCGCCATCGCGCAGCGCCGCGATGGGGCCACGAGCGGCCGCCTCGGGCGAGAGGTGCCCGATGGCCGCCCCGCGCGAGGCGCCCGAGAAGCGCCCGTCAGTGATCAGGGCCACCTTGCCGTCCATGCCCATGCCCGAGAGCAAAGACGTAGGCGTGAGCATCTCGCGCATACCGGGGCCACCCTTGGGGCCTTCATAGCGGATGACGATCACATCGCCCTCGGCAAAGGCCATGTTCATGATCGCCTGCGTGGCTTCTTCTTCCGAGTCGAACACGCGAGCCGGGCCAGTGTGCTGCATCATGCTGGGGGCCACGGCTGCCGCTTTGACCACGGCGCCATCGGGCGCCAGATTGCCAAAGAGGATGGCCAGGCCGCCGGTGGGCGAATAGGGGTCATCGCCAGAGCGCACCACGTCTCGCGAGACCGTGGCATAGTCGGGCGCCCAGGGGCTATCGGGAGCGAGGTTCTCGGCGACGGTGTGGCCCGTCACGGTGATCGCGTCGCGCTTGAGCAAGCCTAGTTTGTCGAGCTCGTGCAGGATGGCGCCAATGCCGCCCGAGTAGTGCAAATCCTCGATATGTTGCTCTCCGGCGGGTGAGAGCTTGCAGAGGTGCGGCGTGTTGGCTGCATAGGTGTTGAGCTCGGGCAGCGAGATCGTCAGGCCAGCCTCGTGAGCGATGGCCAACAAGTGCAGCACGGAGTTCGTCGACCCGCCCATGGCCATGTCGGTCGAGAGGGCATTGTGCAGGGCATCGGCGGTGAGGATATCGCTGGGCCGCAGGTTGCGCCGGAGCATCTCCATGACCTGCATGCCGGCCTGTCGGGCGAGGGCGATGCGACGTGAGCTCACCGCGGGCGTGGTGCCGTTGCCCGGCAGGGCGATGCCCAGGGCCTCGCACAGGCAGGCCATGGTGTTGGCGGTGAACATGCCGGCGCACGAGCCACAGCCAGGGCAGCAAGACTGCTCGATGATCTCGACCTCGCGTGCGGTCATCTCGCCCTTGGTGGCGGCGCCCACCGCCATAAAGGCGCTGTTGAGGTCCAAGACCTCGCGTCCGCGCCGACCGACGAGCATCGGGCCGCCCGTGACGATCACGGCGGGGATATTCAGCCGTGCCATGCCCATGACCATGCCCGGCGTGATCTTGTCGCAGGCCGAGACGAGCACGACTGCGTCAAAGGCGTGAGCCTGCACTACCGTCTCGACCGAGTCGGCGATCAGCTCGCGCGAGGCGAGCGAGTATTTCATGCCCTGGTGGCCCATCGCGATGCCATCGCAGACGGCGATGGTGTTGGCCTCAAAGGGCGTGCCCCCAGCCATATAGACGCCCTCGCGCACTGCCGCACTGATCTGGTTCAGATGCATGTGGCCGGGTACGATATCGTTATATGAGCTGATGATGCCGACGAACGGGCGCTCTAGCTCTTCTCTGGTGCGGCCCAGAGACCATAGCAGCGAGCGATGGGGGGCACGTTCGAGACCCTTCTTGATGACGTCACTGCGCATGATTCTCTCCTTCACGTCCCGCCGAATAGTCGTTGCGCCCTAGACGCACAACGCCACAGCCTCATGCCCCCTTCGGCATGGGTGTGGCGTCTTTGCTCCGGGGCGACAGCAGCCGCACCGCTCCACAGCGCTGTGGCCAAAGGCCTTACCTGCCTCAATAGCCTTTGCCAGGGAAAGGAAAGAGCCTCGCTCCGCATTGGGCGAGGCTCTGGTGGTTCCTGCTATGGCTATCTAGGCGCGCTGGCCTGAACCCCTCCCAAGTGGCATTAGCTCCTCAATAATGAGGAGCCCACCTAGTACTAGGATAATGCCAAAGAGAGGCGACAGACTCACAAGGCGTACCTTCTATCGATGTTGGCGCTAGCATAGCATACTCAGGGATACCTGTCAAACAAAGGCGGCCACTGGAGACTCGGTTGCATCTTGTGTTGGTCCAGCTACCAGTTCAAATGGCCTTACAGAAACAATCAGACACAGCCCAATGATGATTACATTTTATCCTAGTTGTTTGCAGTTAGTTAGTACAAGACACTCCATGGTCTTTGCGGCTATTGAGCGGCAATCTGCTATCTTGAATCACCCACACACTTTGCAACCGAGCCGCCACTGGACTGGGGCTAACGCTCTATTCCCCGCGCGACTGCACGCTGGCCAGCTGGCGCTTAGGGAATGAAGCCAGCGCCCAGGGGATAGAGCCCCTCGACCTCGACGGGCAGCCGCCCCTGCGGCGGAATGGCCCCGTCGAGCGCGCGGCTCAGTGCGCGCACTGAGCCTTCGGTGCTGTCATAGGCCACGAGGAGAGAACTGCTGTGGCCAGGGGCCGGATCGCTGATGGCGAGGGTCTGCAGGTCATAGGGGCCTGATAGAGAGATGACGACGCGGGGATAGGCCGCGAGTGCCTGGATCAGCTGCGCCTGCGCCGGATGGCTGTTGGCAGCGTAGGTGGCGATGATCACCTTATCTGCGGTGGCGGCCGCGGTGATGGCTTGAGCGATGTACTCTGTTGAGGGGTCGGCCGGCATGTAGAGCACGCGCACCTCACCCGGATGGCCCGCTAAGGCGACGGACCACAGCGTGGGATTCTGGCGCGTGAGCACCAACAGCCTGTCGCTCGCTGCCACGGGCACGAGGCCGGCATCGTCGCGGAGCAGGGTGATGCTGTCGTCGTAAGCCATAGCCGCCAGCGCCGACTGACCCGCGTTGCCCACGGTGTCGCGGAGCGCCTCTGGCGTGGGCGACCAGTCGAGGATGCCGCGACGGTCTTTGGTCATCAAGATGCGGCGCACAGCGTCATCGAGCCTTTGGGCCGAGATCTCGCCAGTACCTACGGCCTGCAGCAGGCGTTGGTAGACGGCCACCTCGTCTTGGGCCCACGAGGTACCAGCGTCACCAAACGTCAGCACGTCGACGCCCGCCTGCACCGCCAGCACGGCGGCATCGGGCAGCGTATAGTGCTGGGCCAGCGCTCCCATGCCCAGCGCATCGGAGACGATCAGCCCCTGATAGCCTAGCTCGCCACGCAAGAGTTCGGTCAGCACCTTGGGCGAGAGTGTGGCCGGCCGTGTGGGATCGTCGTCGATGGCCGGCACCAGCAGATGCGCCGTCATGATCGCGTCGACATCGGCGGCGATTGCCGCGCGAAAGGGCGCCAGCTCGACTGCTTCCAGGCGCTCGCGCCCATGTTCGACCACCGGTAGCCCTACATGCGAGTCGACAGCAGTGTCGCCGTGCCCGGGGAAATGCTTGGCCGTAGCTACTACACCGGTCGCCTGGATTGCCTCGATGGCCGCGCGGCCATAGGCGGCTACCTGGGCGGCGTCCGAGCCGAACGACCGTGTGCCGATGACGGGGTTCGCCGGATTGGTGTTCACATCCAGCACCGGCGCGAGGTTCATATTGATGCCCATGGCCGCGAGCTGCTGCGCATTGATGCGGTACAGGGCAGAAGCCTTCTCGACCGAGCCACCCGCGGCCACGCCCATCTGGCTGGGCACCACGGCCACACCATCGCGCAGGCGGGCCACTGCGCCTCCCTCTTGATCGACGGCGACGAACAGCGGCACGCCCCCTGGCTGGCCGGTGGCCTCTTGCTGCGCCTGCGCGATCAGGTCCGCCACTTGCTCTACTGACGTGATGTTGCCTGCCGCGCTGAACAGCAAGATGCCGCCAGCGTGGCAGTCGCGCAAGAGGGTGCCCAGCTCGGGCGAGAGAGCCGGCCCCTCAAAGTACACCAGCAGCAACTGCCCGACCTTCTGCTCCACCGACATATGCTGCATCAGCCACGAGACGCGCTCGGCCGAGGAACCGGCAGGAGTCTCGACCTCGGGGCGCACGCTCGCCGCCTTTGGCGCAAAACCCACCAGGCTGAGCAAGATCGCGCAGCCCAGCACCAAGCGCGCGACCAGGCGCAATCCGTGTCTCTGGGCCGATCCTCTGTCGCCAACTCGCATGTCTACATCTCCCGATCGTAATGGGCGTTGGCCGTTGCTCGCCATCCCGGGTCGGCGCGGCGTGACGCCTCAAGGGCAGGATATCGACAACGGCGGCCAAAGCCAAATCGCTGGCGACAAGTTACCTTTTCTACAGCCAGACGATCACTTGGAGGAGATCGTTCCCCTGCGCTAGACTAGGCCCATCTCGACGGCGTGAGGGCGCGATGGAGCACGGTTCGATCATCGGTCTAGACATCGGCGGCACCAAGACGGCAGTGGTAGAGGGCACGCGCGAGGCGCAGATCCTGCAGCGGGTGGTATTTGCCACCCGCGCCGAGCGCGGTGTAGAGGCTGTGCTCGCCGAGCTGTATGGCGCTGTGGAGCAAGTGCGCACCACGGCAGAGGCGAGGGGCCATGGTGTCGAGGCGCTGAGCGTGTCGATCGGCGGCCCGCTGGACATCGAGCGGGGCCTCATCTATTCCCCACCCAACCTACCCGACTGGGATGTTTTGCCGCTGAAAGGCCTGCTCGCCGAGCGCTTTGGCCTGCCCGTTTATGTCGAGCATGATGGCAACGCCGGTGCGCTGGCCGAGTGGCGCTTTGGCGCCGGGCAGGGGGCGCGCAGCCTCATCTTTCTGACCATGGGCACCGGCCTGGGAGGCGGGCTGATCCTCAACGGCCAGCTCTATCGCGGCGCCTGCGACATGGCCGGCGAGGTTGGCCACCTGCGCATCGCTCCTGATGGGCCAATGGCCTATGGCAAAGCCGGCGCTTGGGAGGCCTTTTGTGCTGGCCCGGCGTTCGCGGTTCTGGCTCAGCGGGCCTATCCGGAGTGCTTTGCTCATATCACGACGCCCGAGGTCGTGCGATTGGCGCTGGCTGGCGATGGCGACGCGATCGCGGTGGTGCGGGAAGTGGGTGACTACTTGGGACAGGGACTAGCCGTGCTCGTAGATGTGCTCAACCCCGAGCGCATCGTCATCGGCTCGATGGCCGTGCGGCTGGGCGAGCTGGTGTTGGCTCCGGCGCGAGAGGCTATGCGTCGCGAAGCATTGCCTCGATCACTGGCGATCTGCCAAGTCGTGCCTGCCGCGCTGGGCGAGCGCCTCGGCGACGTGGCCAGTTTGTGTGCGGCCATCGAGGGCTTGGGCTGAGCACTTTGGCAGCGGAGGGGTGAGCGCAACCTACCCCTCCGCTGCGCAGCTGTGCTCTAGTAGGTGTCGATCAGCGAGCGGATCTCCAGCTGGCTGCGGATCTCCTCTAGCGTGGCGGGGGCGAGCGGCGTCAGCTTCACCGTCACGGGCTGGCCCGGCAGCAGATGGAAGAAGGCATCCGAGTAGCGCGCCTCGAGATAGCGCAGGCCCAGCCACGTCCACAGGGCGGGCTTGGCGGCCGAGAGCGTTACCGCGAAAGAGCCATCGCCGCTATCAGCGACGGTATAGCGAATGTCGGGCGCCTGCAACTCGAGGTGCTTCGGCCGCGCAAAGGTGACCAGGTTGGTCGAGACTACCTCGTCGTTCACGCGCAGGGCGAGCCACAGCAGCACCTGTCGGCTGCCGTATTGGGCAAGCTCGCTAGCCAGGTTGAGCGTGGCAGCCAGCGTGTCGCTGTTGGCGCTGGCGGTGACGTTGATGTCCTCCCCCGCCAAGCGCTGGCCGGCCATGTCGGTCAGCAGCCACGAGACTTTGCCAAACGAGCGGCGCAGCAGGTCGCTGGTGACGTGAACCTGGACCTGGCCAGTCTCCACATCCTCGAGGCCCGAGATGAGCAAAGGCTCGTAAAAGTGCCGGGCCATATAGTGCAGTGCCTTCCAGCGCCCCAGGCTATCGACCGAGGACCAGCTCGCCACCGGCCAACAGTCGTTGATCTGCCAATAGAGCGTGCCCATGCCCCGCGGCATGCCGCGACGCCAGTGCTCTACGGCATACTTGATGGCCATGCCCTGCAAGATCTGGGTCAGCCACAGGTTCATCTCGAACGAGCATGGCAGCCGGAACCAGTCGCACAGATACTTCATGATCGTGGTGTTGCCGATGCCAGAGCGCTGGTGATGCTCCATCACCCAGCTGGTGATATTGCGATCTTGCGGCTCGGTGTAGCTGTATACCGTGCGTGGCTCGGGGAACGACTGAAAGCCGAACTCGCTGTTGAAGCGGTGCGTGCAGGTGCGATACCACTCGAAGGGTTGCTGCCCGTGCCAAACGCTCCAGAGGTGCGCATCGCCGCAGGTGGGATTGTTGAAATCCTCGCGCGGCCCCACCGGACTGTGGGGGCTAGACGGCCAGTAGGCCGTCTGCGGGGCCAGGCGATTGACGATCTCGGGGAGGAGCTGGTCGAACAGCTTGCCATAGTCCTCCCAGCTCATCGTCGTCTCGGTCCACTCGGGGCCGACGAGGCCTTGCTCCAGCTCATTGTTGCCACACAGCAACGCCAGGCTGGCATGGTGGCGAATGCGCCGCACGTTTTGCTCGGCCTCGACAGCCACGGTGGCCATCCACTCGGCGTCAAAAGTGGGGTAGGTGGCGCAAGCAAAGATGAAATCCTGCCAGACGCAGATGCCCATCTCGTCACAGCAATCGTAAAAGGCGTCGTCTTCATAGATGCCGCCGCCCCATACGCGCAGCATGTTCATGTTGGCCTGGCGGGCGTTCTCCAGACTCGCGCGATAGCGCTCGGGCGTCATGCGCGCGGCAAAGACGTCGTTGGGGATCCAGTTGGCCCCCTTGGCAAAGAAGGGGATGCCATTGCAGCTAAAGGTGAACGATTCGCCCCATGGATCAGGCTCGCGGACGAGCTCGAGGCGGCGCAAACCGATGCGCAGCGAGCGCTCATCGAGCGGCTCACCATCGTTGAGCAGCGTTGCCCGCACCGTGTAGAGCGGCTGAGCGCCCATGCCGTTGGGCCACCAGAGGTGCGGCTCGATGATGTTCACCGAGGTCGTCACATAGCCTCCCGTCAGCGTGAGGCGCTCGGCGCTGACCACTTCGCGGCCACAGGTGATCTCTAGCTGCACCTGCAAGGGGGCCTCAGAGGCGCGGTCGGCCGAGATGCGGATATCGAGGGTGACTCGGCCATTGGCGCCATGCTCTTGGAGCACCTGCACATCGGCGAGCCGCGCCACGTCATAGGCGACGAGGGCAATGTCGCGCCAGATGCCGCAGGTGGCCAGCTCGGGGCCCCAGTCCCAGCCAAAGTTGCAGGGCTCTTTGCGGATCCAGCCG